>JBPCTE010000087.1:0-4751 GCA_051006495.1 Candidatus Planktophila sp. | reverse complement strand
CCTTCGTGAGCCGCTGTAATTGCATGCAATCCAAAACGTGTAGCCAGAACGCGATCGAAAGCAGTTGGCGATCCACCACGTTGAATGTGGCCAAGTACAGATGTACGCGCTTCCTTTCCAGTCTTAGATTCAATTTGCTGGGCAAGCCAATCGCCAATTCCTGAGAGTTTTACGTGACCGAAAGCATCAAGAGTTTGATCCTTAGTGATCATGTCGCCTTCTTGTGGAATCGCACCTTCTGCAATAACAATAATTGGAGCAAAGTGAGACTTGTAGCGAGATTCGACCCATTCGCAGACCTTGTCTACAGAGAAAGGAATTTCTGGAATCAAAATACATGTAGCACCGCCTGCAAGACCTGAATGCAGTGCAATCCAACCAGCATGGCGGCCCATTACTTCAACAATAAGTGTGCGGTGATGAGACTCCGCAGTTGTGTGGAGGCGATCAATTGCCTCGACTGCAATATTTACAGATGTGTCAAAACCGAATGTGTAATCCGTGTTATTTAAATCATTATCAATAGTCTTTGGAACTCCGATAACTTTTACGCCAAGTGCATCGAGTTTTGTAGCAACACCAAGAGTATCTTCGCCACCTATTGCAATGAGTGCGTCGATTCCCATCTTTGTTAAGTTCTCTTTGATCTTCTCTACGCCATTTTCAATTTTAAATGGGTTAGTTCGGGATGAACCAAGAATGGTTCCACCGCGTGGAAGAATTCCGCGAGTTGCTTCCAAATCTAAAGTCATTGTGAGACCTTCGAGAGGTCCCTTCCATCCATCACGGAAGCCAACAAACTCGTGACCGTATTCTTTTACACCTTTACGTACAACTGCACGGATAACAGCGTTAAGTCCTGGGCAATCTCCGCCGCCTGTTAATACACCGATGCGCATCTAAAAAACTCCTCAAAAAATTACCTTAGATTGGTCAACGCTGACGTGCGCAGTCTACCCTTCATCCATGTCCAACTCGAAATTAGTTGCAGGCGTAGATTCATCTACCCAATCAGTAAAAGTGGTTATTCGAGATGCCAACACCGGTGAACTAATTCGCCAAGGTCGCGGTAAACATAGCGATGGCACGGAAATCAATCCCACAATCTGGAAAGACGCCCTCGATGGCGCAATAAAAGAAGCTGGTGGATTAGATGACGTCGCTGCAATTTCAGTTGCAGGTCAACAACATGGAATGGTTGCACTGGACGCTGATGGCAATGTAATTCGTGATGCACTTCTTTGGAATGACACTCGCTCTGCAGATGCTGCAAAAGATCTCAACCGCGAATTAGGTGGCGATGCAGAAACCGCGCGTAAAGTTGGTTCTGTATTGGTCGCATCTTTTACAGCAACAAAACTTCGATGGATGGCAGATCACGAGCCAGAGAATGCTAAAAAAGTTGCAGCTGTTGCTCTTCCCCACGACTGGTTATCGTGGCAATTACAAGGTGGCAAAGATTTCGCCAATCTATTTACTGATGCCAGTGATGCCTCTGGAACCGGATATTTTGATCCTTCGACTTCAAAGTATCGCGAGGATGTACTTAAGTTAGCTCTCCGCCAAGATAGTCATTATTTACTTCCACGAATTGTTAAACCTGGTGAATTCGGTGGCAGCACAACTTCTGGCGTTGCGATTGCAGGAGGCGCTGGCGATAACGCTGGTGCGGCACTGGGAATCCAAGCAGAACCTGGAGATGTGATTGTCTCTCTCGGAACAAGTGGAACCGCATTCGCTGTTTCTAAAACTCCAACTCATGATTCAAGCGGTCAAGTTGCAGGTTTTTCAGATGCGTCGGGTCAATTCTTACCACTTGTCTGCACATTAAACGCTGCTCGAATTCTTGATGCTGCAACTCGTATTCTCGCAATTTCACACGATGAAGTTGGAGAACTTGCTCTGACTACAGAAGCTGGAGCACACGGTTTATCACTCTTGCCGTACTTTGAAGGAGAGCGCACCCCAAATCGTCCACACGCTAAAGGCGTATTTAGTGGAATGAATTTAGCGAATTCAAATCGTGCAGATATTGCACGTGCAATGATTGAAGGAATGCTCTGCGGTTTGGTTGATGCTGTCGATGCTTTAGAAAAACTCGGTGTAGGTGTGCAGAGAATTTTGCTCATTGGAGGCGCTGCGAAGAATCCAGGTGTGGCACCAATTGCTAGCGCACTCTTTGGACGAGAAGTTTTAATTCCGCCAGCAGGAGAATATGTTGCAGATGGCGCAGCAAAGCAAGCAGCTTGGGCACTTCTTGGTGGCACATCAGCACCACGTTGGGATCTAGGCGCAGTTGCAAGTGTTAAGGAAAAAGCAACACCGCATGTCGTTGATCAATATCGCGTGCTTCGCGATCAAACTGAGAATTGGTGATTAATTGAGTCGTCGCTCCCTTTCTTTATTTTTATTTGTTGGCCTCTTATGGGGAATTCCCTATATGTTTATGAAAGTAGCAATCGACACATTCACGCCATCAGTTATTGTCTTTGGACGCGTTTTAATCGGCGCGGCGCTTCTGATTCCTATTGCACTAAAACAAGGCAGCGTTCGCGAAATTATCAAGGGATGGAGATACGTAATTCCTTACGCATTCGCGGAGATGGTTGGGCCTTGGTATTTAATCTCTTCGGCGGAGAAGAACATCTCATCAGGATTAGCAGGATTGTTAGTTGCAACTGTTCCTATTTGGGCAACAATTTTTGCTTCTATTAATGGTGATAAAACAGTGTGGCACAGCACCAGATTATTCGGCTTAGTCTTTGGATTTGCAGGACTTGTCGCACTCGTTGGAATTGAGAGTATTACGGGCAACAGTTCTATTAAATCTATTTCAATGGTTTTACTCGCTGCAATGTTGTACGCATACGCGGTCAATATGATCACTAAGAAATTACCAGGTGTCTCAGGAATTGCACTCAATGGTGTGGCTATGGCAATTTCGGCCGTCTTCTTTGCACCCTTTGCTTATGCACAGTGGCCAGTTGGTTCGATTCCGGTTAATGCAGCCTTAAGCGTTGTAGGTCTTGGAGTTTTATGTACAGCTCTTGCATTTGTTATTTTCTTTACAGTCATGGCAGATATCGGCCCTGCGCGCGCTTCGTTAGTTACTTATATCAATACTGCTTTCGCAGTTTTACTCGGCGTAATTATTTTATCTGAACCATTAACACTTGGAATTATGGTCGGATTGCCTATGGTCTTAGTCGGCTCTTACTTTGCTAGCCGCAAACCTGTGAAGATTTAGTTCTCACTAAATCCTAATTTTTCTAACATCTTTGAATCACGTTGCCACTCTTTAGATACCTTGATGTGAAGACCAAGAAAAATCTTCGCATCAAGAACCCTTTCAATATCAGCGCGTGAACGTGTTCCGATATCTTTTAATCTCGAACCCTGATGCCCTAGCAAAATTGCACGTTGTGAATCACGTTCGACGTGAATGGTTGCGTGGATGTCGAAAAATGGGCGACTCCCCTTTTCCTCACGTTCTGACATTTCATCAATGGTTACCAAAATTGAGTGCGGTAACTCTTGCAGCGCATCGCGCAATGCGGCTTCGCGAATTAATTCGCAGATGATCTGTCCTTGTTCTTGATCACTCTTCATATCTGTTGGATAAAAAGCAGGACCATTGGGTAATGTTTTACTAATTAACTCAGCCAACAGATCAATTTGTTCGTGAATGGCAGCAGAAACTGGAATTATTTCATCCCACGCAAAACCCTTTGCTAAATCATTAATACCAACTAGTCGGTTAGCCAAGGATTTTTTCGACAATAAATCTGTCTTTGTAATTACAGCAATTTTTTTAGCTTTGGGGTGCTTTGCTAATTCGGCAGCAATAAAAACATCTCCAGCACCTGACTCTTCATCGGCGGGTAAACACATAATGATGGCATCAACAGAGTCCATGCTTTGATCAACCACGGCATTCAGGCGATGTCCAAGTAGAGTCTTTGGTTTATGGACGCCTGGGGTATCAACTAATATTGCTTGAAAATCTGAACCATTTAGAATTCCACGTATCGCATGACGAGTTGTATTTGGGTGATGCGACGTAATTGCAATTTTGCTGCCAACTAAGGCGTTAATGAGAGTTGATTTACCCACATTCGGACGGCCAACAATGGCAACAAAGCCCGAACGAAATTCACTCATGGACGTATTCTCTCACTGCAAGAGCATTAATCCTAAATACTTAAGAATTCAACCGCATCACCAACGGATGTAACGATTTCTGCTGCTCGCTCTCCAATTAATCGATGGCATCCTTCACTCGTTGGCGAGTTTATTGGTCCTGGAATTGCCATCACTGGACGCAGTAACTCTGCTGCATCTCGCGCAGTTCGTAGTGACCCACTTCTAAATGCTGCTTCAACAACCAGTGTTGCATTCGATAGCGCTGCAATAATCCTGTTTCGAGTAAGAAAACGTGAAGGTATTGCCGGGACGCCTGGCATTACTTCGGTAACAATTGCGCCGGATTCTAGAATCTCTTGGAATAACCGAGCATGACCAGCTGGATAATTAATATCAATTCCTGCTGCAAGTACTGCAATCGTTGAGCCTTCTGCAATTAAGGCTCCTTTGTGCGCGGCGGCATCAATTCCGTATGCACCACCACTTGTGATGCACCAATTACGATCAGCAAATCCAGCAGCAAAATCCTGTGCAACTCGAACTCCATAATGTGTTGGATTACGAGTACCGACGATGGCTAATTGAAAACTCTTAAGCAGGGAGATATC
>JBPCTE010000086.1:0-4062 GCA_051006495.1 Candidatus Planktophila sp. | reverse complement strand
GTTGACGCAGTTCTCAATGATTTAGATGAATATGCAGTTGAAGAAGCGCTTCGAATCGTTGAAGCACATGGTGGCAATGAAGAAGGCGGACCTCACACCGTCACAGTTATTTCAATGGGACCAACACGTGCAACGGAAGCAATTCGTAAAGCGCTTTCTATGGGTGCAAATGATGCAATTTTGGTCAGCGATCAAGTACTCGCAGGTTCAGATGCACTTGCAACTTCTGCAATCCTTGCAGAAGTAATTAAAAAAGGTGGATTTGATTTAGTAATTTGCGGAACAGAGTCAACTGATGCACGAATGAGCGTTGTGCCAGCGATGATTGCGGCTCGTTTGCAGTGGCCACAATTAACTTTTGCAGGCAAGGTCGATATCGATGTTGCAGGCAGCAAGGTATCAATTACTCGCGTTACCGAAGCGGGTGTGGATTCAATGAGTGCTTCAATGCCAGCTGTTGTCAGCGTTGTAGAAAAGATTAATGAACCGCGTTACCCATCATTTAAAGGAATTATGGCGGCAAAGAAAAAAACTATTGAAACTCGAACCCTTGCTGATGTGGGCGCATCTGCGCAGAGTCCATGGTCGCAAGTTGTTGATTCTGCACTTCGCCCACCACGTGCCGCGGGAATCAAAGTTACCGATGAAGGCGATGCGGGAAATGCCCTCGTTAATTACTTGGCAGAGAAGAAGTTGATATGAGCCGCACATTTATCTTGGCTGACTTCTTTGGTGAAGTATCTACAAAGACAACCGCAGAGCTAGCAACTGCAGCGGCGCGAATTGGTGATGCCACAGCAATTGTTTTGGCCCCAGTCGGTAAAGGCGCTGCAATGGCTGCAACAGTAAATGTTGGTCCAGTCGCATCTGTGATCGTTGTCGAATCAGCAGACTTTGCAAAGCACGGCGTTCCAGCAATGGCTGATGCCCTTGCCCAACTTACAAGTACACATTCACCAGTTGCGGTTCTGATTGCTTCGCACGCAATGGGTAAAGAGATTGCTGGCCGTCTGGCAGTTGCAACAAATAGCGGAATTATTACTGACGCTGTAGATGTTGCTGCCGATCGCAGTTGCACACAATTAGTATTCGGCGGTTCAACAACAGTTCATTCTGCGGTTAATACGCCGACTGCAGTTATTACTGTGCGACCAAACTCAGTTGAAGCAAGTACTGCGGCATCAACTCCTGCGGTAGAAAATGCAGCAATCACAATTGCTGATTATGCAAAGGGCGCAACAATTACCTCTTCACAACCACCTGTTAAAGGTGGGCGACCTGAATTAACTGAAGCAAACATTGTCGTTTCAGGTGGTCGCGGAACAGATGGAAACTTTGCACCAGTTGAAGCATTTGCTGACGAACTCGGCGCAGCAGTTGGTGCATCGCGCGCTGCAACTGATGCTGGTTGGTACCCACACTCACATCAAGTTGGTCAAACAGGAAAAACAGTGAGCCCGCAGCTCTACGTTGCGTGCGGAATTTCTGGAGCGATTCAACATCGCGCAGGTATGCAAACCAGTAAGACAATCGTTGTAGTCAATAAAGATCCAGAAGCCCCACTCTTTGAAATCGCAGATTTCGGCGTCATAGGCGATCTATTCGCTGTGCTGCCACAGGCTACGCAAGGCGTGCACGCTCGTAAGTCCTAGACTTACACCTATGTCTGGCATCTATCTCGATCATGCGGCGACAACGCCGATGCTCGAAAATGCAATCGCTGCAATGGATGCACAACTTCGTACACTCGGCAATCCTTCTAGTCTGCACACTCAAGGTCGCCATACTCGAAAAGATGTAGAAGATGCGCGTGAAGTATTAGCAAAAGAATTAGATTGTTTAGCTTCTGAAATTATCTTTACAGCCTCTGGCACAGAAGCTAATAACACCGCAATCAAAGGTATTTACTGGCAACAAAAAACTTTGGGCAAAAATGTTCTTGTTGTATCTGCAATCGAGCACCACGCAACATTAGATCCTGCCGCGTGGCTTGCAGAGCATGAAGGCGCTGAAGTTATTTATGCACCTGTGACTACAGATGGTGTACTTGATTTAGATTTTCTGCGCGATTTGATAGCCAAGCGTGCTTCTGAAATCGCATTGATTTCTGTCATGCATGCAAATAATGAAACCGGTGCAATTCAGCCAATTGCCGAGATTGTAAAAATTGCTGGCGACATCGCGGTTCACACAGATGCAGCGCAAAGTTTTAAGAAAATCCCGCTCTCATTTAAATCACTCGGTGTCATGGCACTTTCAATTAGTGCACACAAAATCGGAGGGCCACTCGGAATAGGGGTGCTTGTGTTGCGTCGTGGGGTTGAAATTCCAGCCTTGTTACACGGCGGGGGACAAGAGCGCGAAATTAGAAGTGGAACACTTAATGCTCCAGCGATTGTGGCCCTTGCAACGGCGGCTCAAGATAAATCTTTTGATTCAAATGCAATTGCAAAGATTCGAGATGACTTTGCCTCACGTGTAACAGAGGTTATTCCTGGCGCATTCGTAAATGCCATCAAAGCAGAAAGATTGCCCGGAATCGTTAACGTAACCTTTCCCGGAACACAGAGCGACACATTGTTATTGCTGATGGATGGCGAAAAAGTTTCGTGCTCAACTGGATCTGCGTGCAGTGCGGGCGTTCACAGACCGAGCCATGTATTAATGGCGATGGGACACGATGAGATTAGTGCGATGTCATCACTTCGTTTTTCATTTGGCAGAACATCGACACAGTCAGATTGCGATGGCGCACTCGCAGTGTTGCCGTCGGTGATCACCCGTGGCAGAGCGGCCAGTGGATTATGAAACTAATTGCAGCAATGAGCGGTGGCGTTGACTCTGCAGTTGCAGCAGCGCGCGCAGTCGAAGCAGGTCACGATGTCATTGGTGTGCACTTAGCTCTCTCTTCGAACCCACAGAAATATCGATCAGGTGCACGTGGATGTTGCACCATTGAAGATTCACATGATGCGCGTCGAGCAGCCGATGTCATCGGTATTCCTTTTTACATCTGGGATATGGCTGAAGAGTTTCATGATGGCGTTGTTGAAGATTTCTTAAGTGAGTATGCAGCTGGACGCACGCCAAACCCATGTTTACGTTGTAATGAAAAGATTAAATTCGCTGCCGTTCTAGATCGTGCGCGAGCTATGGGCTTTGATGGCGTTGTTACAGGACACTATGCGCGCACAGAAATAGGTACCAATGGCAAAACTCTGCATCGCGCAGTTGATCACAGCAAGGATCAGTCATACGTCTTATCCGTGTTAACTATTGAACAGATTAATGGCGCAATATTTCCACTCGGCGATACAACAAAGGTTGATATTCGCAAAGAAGCAGAAGAGCGCGGATTAGCCGTTGCTCAAAAGCCAGATAGTCATGACATCTGCTTTGTTCCATCAGGAGATAACGCAGGTTGGTTGCGTGATCGATTAGGCAGTGAAGTGGGTCCAATTGTTGATCAAGATGGAACAAAAATTGGCGAACACAAAGGTGCATACACATACACAATTGGTCAGCGAAAAGGTTTAGGGCTCACCGTTCCAACGGCAGATGGTTCGCCGCGATTTGTTCTAAAAATCGAACCTGTGACAAACACAGTCGTTGTTGGTTCTCGCGAAGAGTTAGCGATTTCAACTATGAAGGGCGAGCGTCCTGTTTGGTGCGGACCATCTGTAGATAACGAACATAAACGCGGATTTGTTCAAGTTCGTGCACACGGTGCTGCGCTGCCATGTACTTATTACTTTGATGGCACTTTATTGGTTGCAGAATTAGATGAACCACTACTCGGGCTAGCAACCGGACAAGCAATGGTTATTTATGATGGTGATCGAGTTGTTGGATCTGCAACTATTTGCGAGACAGCATGACCTCAATTGCTCGCCACAGAATTGATGAACTAACTAAAGAGATTCGCGATCACCAATTTAGATATTACGTTTTAGATGCTCCAACCATTACAGACGCCCAATTTGATGTATTACTCGTTGAATTAAAGAAGCTAGAAGATGCAAATCCCGAACTACGCGAACCTGATTCACCAACGTTAGGTAT
>JBPCTE010000085.1:0-5078 GCA_051006495.1 Candidatus Planktophila sp. | reverse complement strand
AATACGCACTCAAGCAGATCGGTGATCGCTATGTCTTTGGCGCAGATGGTTTAACTACTTGGGATTGCTCAGGATTAACGATGCGAGCCTTTCAGGCGGCAGGCGTCTCACTCCCGCACTCCTCTGCAGCACAATTTCACTATGGAAAATTAATCAGCAGATCTAATCTCAAACCTGGCGATTTAGTCTTCTTTGGTTCACCAATTTCTCACGTTGGTATTTACCTTGGTGGAAATAAAATGGTACATGCGCCTCGTTCTGGTTCTAGGGTAAAGGTCGCAACTATGGATATGGGTCGAAAGAAATTTAGAGGTGGCAAACGTTTATAAAAAAATTCTTCTGGTTACCAATGAGTTTGGTCCGCGAACGGGCGGTATCGAAACCTTTGTAATTGGCTTGCTAGAGAGAATTGCTGGTCACAAAGTATTTGTGTTTACATCCAACCAAGGTGACACCACCTCATACGATAAAAATTGGCAAGAGGAATTTGGTGTAACCGTAATTCGTGATCGAAGGAGAATTCTGCTTCCCTCTTGGCGAGTTACGCGTGTGGCAAAGAAAATAGTTTCTGAGCAGAAGATTGAAGTCGTTATTTTTGGGGCTGCGGCGCCACTTGGGTTAATGGGCGGTGCATTACGTAAATCAGGAGTCAAAAAAATAGTCGCTCTGACGCATGGGCATGAAGTCTGGTGGGCAAAAATATTTCCGTTTAACCTTGCAATTAACCGGATTGGACGAATAAGTGATCACTTGACGTATTTGGGCGAATTTACGCGCAATGCAATTTCGAAGGCGCTAGCGAAAAAAGATGCACAAGCAATGGTCAAAATTGCCCCGGGAATCGATACTGGACATTTCATTCCTCAGCCAGATTCCATGGCGAAGCGAATCAGTTTAGGTCTTGAAAACAAGAAAATCATTATTAGCGTTGGACGACTGGTCCATCGTAAAGGCCAGGACAAGTTAATTGAAGCGATGCCTATGATTATTAAAAGAATTCCAAATGCTCATCTTCTCTTAGTTGGCGAAGGTCCATATCGTGGGCATTTAGAAAATTTAGTCAGGAAATTGAATTTGCAAGAAAACGTAACCTTTGCTGGACGAATCTTGTTCGACAAACTCCCCAGTTATTTATCCGCAGCAGATCTCTTCGCAATGCCTTCGAGGTCTCGTTTCTTTGGATTGGAAGTGGAAGGTTTAGGAATTGTTTATTTAGAAGCAAGCGCTTGCGGGATCCCAGTGGTTGCCGGAAATTCAGGGGGAGCGCCTGACGCAGTTCTAGATGGCATTACCGGCTTATGTGTAGATGGTACAAATGTCGAACAGATTGCTTCGGCAGTGATCGAGATCTGCAGTGATGCGCAACGTGCTTCCGAAATGGGAGCAAACGGAAGAAATTGGATAGTTGATCAGTGGCGCTGGGAAATATGGTCTAAGGAATTTAACTCCTTACTTATTGATGAGTAAACCAATTTTCTTGGCCGCAATGATGGCTTGAATTCTATTTTTCGACTCCAATTTTCTATAAATTGAAGCTAAATGTGTTTTTACAGTTGCTTGAGTGATAAATAAGTTAAGTCCTATCTCACCTGCGCTAAATCCGTCGGCGAGTTTTTCAAGAACTTGTATTTCACGAACAGTCAATGAGTTTGCATCATGATCTTTTTTAATAATCTTAGAAATTCCTTGGGCACTAAAGGAGAGTGGCGAAATATAGGAATGCTCAATTGCAGAGATAAGTTCTGCAAGTGGAGCACTCTTTTCAACAAATGCGCTTGCTCCAGATTTCATTGTTGTCAGTAAAAAATCTTCAGCATGATTTAAAGTTAGTACCACGATTCCAATTCGCTCCGAAATTGAGCGAGCCCAATTCACAATCTCTAAACCATTGCCATCAGGCAAAGAGAGATCTACAACTATGACTTGTGGATTTGAATGTGCGATTTGTGCACGCGCCTCAGAGATACTGCTTGCTTCACCTACGCAAACGTGTCCCGCCCTTGAAAGCGCGATTTTTATTCCAGCTCTCACGCTTTCGTGGTCATCAATTACTAAAACAGTTAAAGGTTGTTTCATGATGGTATTGAAATTAAATATTGAGTACCTTGTTCATTGCTGACCACTAAGAGCTCACCTTCAATTGAAGAACACCGTTCTTGAATTCCACGAATTCCAAAACCTGATTCGCTAGGTTTTTCCATGCCCTTTCCGTCATCACGATAAGAGTATGTGAACCCATTCTGACTATTGTTAATTGATATTTCTATAACGCTAGCCCCAGAGTGTTTAGCTGAGTTTCGTATCAATTCACGTGAAATTGCCAATAATTCAATTTCTACATGATTAGGCAACTCATAAGAATCTTGATTCATTCTTAGTTCAATCCCAGATTTTAATTGAGATAAAAGCTGATTAAGGGATTCAGAGATTGTTTGGCTTGTTTCGGAACGTAAGTTGAAGATTTCAGTTCTTACGCTTTTTATCATGTCTGAGACTTTAAAGTTTATATTTCGTAGCTCCACTCGAGTGGCCACAGGCGTATCTGGTTGGGCGAGTAGCAAGTCAAGAGAGTAGGAGAGTGCTACAAGATCTTGGGCTATTCCATCATGTAACTCTTGAGCGATTCTGATTCGCTCTGGTTGCCTCAATTACTTCTCAAAGAGGGCTGCTATTTCAGCTGCGAATTCTTTTCCAATCACATGTCGCTTCAATGAGAGCTTTGCAGTCAGATGCCCACCGGCAATTGTGAAGTCTGTTGGCAAAATTGTAAATTTGCGAATTGATTCTGCTCGACTGACAGCTTTATTAGCTTCATCAACGGCAGTTTGTATCACTGAGATGAGGTCAGGGTCTTTGACTAAATCTGCCAATGAAGCACCCTCTTTTTTATTTGCCGCAACCCAAGTTTTTAAAGCATCTTGATCAATTGTGATTAAAGCAGCAATGAATGGTTGGTTATCTCCAACAACCATACATTGGCTTACTAATGGATGTGCACGCAATCTATCTTCGAGTACCGCTGGTGCAACATTTTTTCCACCTGCTGTAACGATTAATTCTTTCTTGCGACCAACGATGTAAAGGAAGCCTTCATCATCTAGTTTGCCAAGGTCGCCAGAGTGGAACCAGCGATCTCCTGAGAAGACCTCAGCGTTGGCGGCTTCGTTTTTCCAATAACCTTGCATAACGATTGGACCTTTGATAAGTACTTCTCCATCTTCAGCAATTTTTATTGTTGTGCCTGGAATTGGGCGACCAACTGATCCCACACGAATTTTGTTCGTGAGATTAAGAGTTGCACCAGCTGTCGTCTCTGTTAGTCCATAACCTTCAAGAATTGTGATGCCTGCCCCACGATAAAAGTGACCGAGACGTTCCCCAAGTGGAGCGCCACCTGAAATTGCCGCTTCAACGCGACCACCAAGTCCTGCGCGGATTTTTGAAAAAACAAGTCTGTCGAATAATCCATGCTTGAGTCGAAGAATTGGAGAAATTTTGCCACTCTCAACTCCTTGACTGTACGAAATTGCAACTTCAGCTGCTTTTCTAAATATTTTTCCTTTACCTGCAGCATCGGCTTTGGCTTCGGCTCCGTTATAAACCTTTTCAAAAATGCGTGGCACAGCAAGAACGAATGTTGGTTTGAAAGATGCTAGATCAAATGGCAATCGCCCAACTGGATCACTGCAATGCGCCATATGTAATCCAGCGGCTACAGAACCAATTTGAACCATTCGACCAAAAACGTGGGCGACCGGCAGGAACAACAGTGTTGAACCACCAGGCTTTAAGAAAAGATCATTTGCGCCTTGCACAACATTTCCACATTCGGAAAGGAAGTTTGAATGGGTTAACTGAACACCCTTTGGTTTACCTGTTGTTCCAGATGTATAAATCAACGTAGCTAGTGTCTCTGGAAGAAGAGCATTTCTACGTTTCTCAATCTCTTCATCACTAACGGAGGCGCCATCATAGGCAAGGGTCGCCAGCACATTCTCAGTCATAGTCCACATTCGTTTTAAGTGCGCAGGCTGCACTGTCTTTACTAAATCTCTTAGCGCAGGAGTTTCTACGATGATTGCAACTGATCCTGAGTCATTTAGAATCCAATCAATTTGTTCAGCCGAAGAGGTGTCATAAATAGGAACAACGCACCCGCCGGCATACCAAATTGCAAAATCTAAAATTGTCCACTCATATCGCGTGCGAGACATGATTGCTACTCGATCACCAATATTAATTCCAGCGGCTACTAAACCTTTTGCTGTCGCACGAACTTCCGATTCGAACTCTTTTGCTGTGACGCTCTGCCAACCATCGCCTAGAGGACGAGAAAGCATGATTCGTTCAGGTTCGAACCATGCACGCTCGGCCACAAGATTTGTAAGGTTTCCAGCGCTAGCAAGTGGCACAATGGCCGGGATTGAGATCTCGTTCATACGGCTAACGCTAGCGCGCTCGGGTTATTTTATGGAAGAGGCGTTAGTTAACGATAACCTGTGCCCATGAGCGAATTGAGCACATCCACTATCACTATTGAGGCACCCATCGAAGAAGTCCGAGCCATTC
This sequence comes from Candidatus Planktophila sp., assembly GCA_051006495.1. Classification (GTDB taxonomy): domain Bacteria; phylum Actinomycetota; class Actinomycetes; order Nanopelagicales; family Nanopelagicaceae; genus Planktophila. Next base: position 509 of record JBPCTE010000085.1, on the reverse strand, counting down.
TCTTTGATCTGGCTTCATATCCAACTTGGTCTACGGCAATTAAGAGCGCAGAGGTTAAATCCACCGACGATCAGGGCCGCGCAACTAGCGTAAAAGTATCTATAGATGCAGGAATGATGAAAGATCGAGTGCTCTTAAATTATGACTGGAGTGCAGCTCCTGAGCGTCTTGAATTTTCTCTAGAGGATGCAGATTTACTGACAGCGATGAACGGCGCATACGTCACAAAAGCAATTGATGCCGATACAACTTCAGTCACATACGAACTTGGCGTTGAAGTTTCTATGCCAATTCCAGCCATGATGCGAACTAAGGCTGAGAAAGCAACGATAGATCAAGCGTTATCGCAACTCAAAGAGCACGCAGAAAACTAATTCTTTTAGGTAACCGACTATGTCACTCACAATCGGAATTGACGTAGGTGGAACCAAATTATTAGGTGGTGTTGTCGATGAGCATGGGAAAGTTTTATCTCAAGCCAGAAGTGAAACACCGCGCGAAGGTGGTCG
>JBPCTE010000084.1:0-2446 GCA_051006495.1 Candidatus Planktophila sp. | reverse complement strand
ATTAAAGCAGTAACGCCGGATGCTAAAGATAGAAACTTCCCAACATGGGATGCGCCAGAAGGAACAGAGATTCCATTAGCCGGCGAAAAAGCAGCGCACGAAAGGTTTAAATACTTTAAAGCTAATGGACTTGATACATACGATGAAGCGCGAAACTTTGCAGGTATCGATGGCACGAGCAAGATGAGTGCACACCTTAAGTGGGGTGAAATTCATCCTCGAACCTTGTTAGCTGGCTTAGGTGAGAGCAAAGCCCATGACACATTTAGAAAAGAAATAGCATGGCGTGAGTTCTACGCCGATGTCCTACATAACTATCCACATACCGATAAAGATTATTACGCTCCGAAATTTGCAAAGATGCGTTACGACGAACCAGGTGACCAATTTCTTGCGTGGTGCCAAGGTAAAACGGGATATCCATTTGTTGATGCGGGTATGCGCCAACTACTTAAAGAAGGCTGGATGCACAACCGCGTCCGAATGGTTGTGGCTTCATTTCTGGCTAAAGATCTACATATTGAGTGGCAGCACGGAGCACTATTTTTTGAAGAACACCTCGTTGATTTTGATGTCGCTTCTAACGCACATGGTTGGCAGTGGACTGCAGGATGCGGAACGGATGCGTCACCGTATTACCGAGTCTTTAATCCGATTGAGCAAGGAAAACGATTTGATGAAAATGGTGATTACATTCGCAAATATGTTCCTGAGTTGGCTCACTTGTCGGCCGATGAAATTCACGAACCTTGGGAGAGTGCGGATGGTTATAAGAATGGTTATCCAAAGAAGTTAGTAGAACATTCCCTTGAAAGAATCGAATCACTCGCTCGCTTAGAAGAAATCAAAGTGCGCAACGCCGAGTGACTCTCGTTTTGCTCGATACATGGCAACATCTGCTCTACGCAATAAATCATGGTCCTCATTATTTGACGCAACGCCGATGCTGACACCAATATCAATTGATTCTTTTCCAACAATGAAGGGATAACTCATGGTTGCGTGCAGTGCAAGTGCAACTTCCATACTCGTTTCATAATTAGCATGGAGTAAGACACCGAACTCATCCCCACCTAAACGCGCAAGTGTGGCCCCGGGTGGAAGTGCTCTATGAAAGCGCATCGCAACCTGTTTCAAGATTTCATCACCGATGTCATGGCCAAATGAATCATTTACCGGTTTAAATCCATCGAGATCCATAATCAAAAGAGCAGCATCTAAATCACCAATTTCATCCATCTCAGCAATCAATTTTCTACGATTGGATAATCCGGTGAGGTCATCTGTGCGAGCAAGCGTTCTTTCTGTACCAAGTGAACGCGCTTGCCGTAATGCGATTGTCATTCGAATAAATGCAACGATTAATGTCAGCAATGTTGGCACAAGAATAAAAGATGGAAAATATCCAGGCCTTAGTGTAATTACGCCTAGAAGTGTTGCACTTAAAAAGACAGAGAGTGCAACAAATAGAGGATTCACACCTTCGTTAGTAATTTGCTCACTAACTTTAAATTGAGTGGACATCACAAGAAGTGCCAGGCCTACGAGCCATCCATCATCAGAAATTGAACCAAATGTGTATTTATTGTTTACGTGCAACCAGAGAAATAGAAAATCAGAGAATGCAAATATAAGAATTCCAATACTTGCCACAAAGGCTCGTTTTGAAACTCTCTGAGTTAATAGTGTAGAAAAAACGCTTGCCACCAAGATCAAATCACCGACAGGATAAAAAATTGCAAAAAATGTCTTCGCCATGTCGCCATTTAGCCGAGGCAATACTGGGCCCACAAAGAGGGCCGTGCCGAGGGATGCTAACCCAAGAGCAATGATTGTTGAGTCGAGAATTTCAACGGAAGAGATACGAGATCTTTGCGATAGCAACCTTGGCAGAGCAATAAACGCTGCTGGATAAAAAAGCATGTATAAAACATTTGATATTAATTCGATTCGTAAATTAACCGTATAAAAAACACTCAGCGATGAAATCAAAGAGCCTGCCGCCCAAAGCGCAAGTGCTAATGCCAAAAATGAAATTCCAACATGATCATTAAAACTTGGCACCCCAATGAGTGAAAAAACAAAGAGAATCGCTACAGCGTTATACATCCATAAATCAAGAAAGATTTGCGGAGATGTATGAATCACACGAGATATTAAGTGAGTTGTGAGCAGTAAAAATCCCAGAGTCGTAAGAGAAAAATATTTACGGAGCACAACAACACCGTAGAAGAAATCTACGTGATTACGTATAGGGCTAGCCCTAGATGTTTATTTTTGACGTTGGCGTACTCTCACGTTCATTCCGAGCTTGCGTACAAGAGGACGTGGCCCAAATCGAGAAACGGTACTTAAAATTAAATACTGCCAACCAGGAACAGATAAAACTTTTCCATTCTGATTCTCTTTCCAAGCTTGCAAAACAACACGATCTGCGCTGAGCCAC
>JBPCTE010000083.1:0-6419 GCA_051006495.1 Candidatus Planktophila sp. | reverse complement strand
AAACCTCGTATTGTTGTTTGCGTTCCATCAGGTATCACTGGTGTTGAACAGCGTGCGGTGAAGGATGCAGGTTATGCAGCTGGAGCACGTAAGGTTTACATTATTGAGGAGCCAATGGCAGCAGCAATTGGTGCAGGTCTTCCAATTCACGAACCAACTGGAAACATGGTTGTAGATATTGGTGGTGGCACTACAGAAGTTGCTGTTATTTCACTCGGTGGAATTGTTACTTCACTCTCAATTCGCGTTGGTGGAGACGAACTCGATCAATCGATTATTAACTGGGTTAAACGCGAATTCTCATTGCTCCTTGGAGAGCGCACAGCAGAAGAAATCAAGATGGCTATTGGTTCTGCCTATCCGCTTCCAGGTGAAAATGATGCAGAAATTCGCGGTCGAGATCTAGCAACTGGGCTTCCAAAGACCATCGTTGTTTCAGCCGCAGAAATTCGCAAGGCACTGGAAGAACCAGTAAATGCCATTATTAATGCCGTAAAGAGCACACTTGATAAGTGCCCACCAGAACTAGCGAGTGATCTTATGGATCGCGGAATTGTTCTTACTGGTGGAGGAGCCCTCCTTAAGGGTCTCGATGAACGTCTGCGCAAAGAAACTGGAATGCCAATTCACGTTGCAGAGCGTCCGCTCGATGCAGTCGTTGAAGGTTCTGGAAATTGTATTGAAGAGTTCGAAGCCCTTGAAAAGGTTTTGATCTCTGAGCCTCGTCGATAGGTAAATAGCGCAATGCGTTATGGCGGCGAAGGACGCGCCCGCCTCCTGCTAATTATTCTTATCGTTACATCTTTATTTTTAATCACGCTCGATCTTCGTGGTGTGAAAATACTTGATGGCGTCAGAAGTGGTACACAAAATGTCTTGGCACCATTTCAAAAAGCTGGAACAACCGTTGTATCTCCATTTCGAAACTTCTTCGGCGAAGTGACACACCTAGGTCGCACTCGCAATCAAATTGAAAAACTCAAGGCAGAAAATGCAAAATTGCGCACCAAGTTATTGCAACGCAAAAACGCTGATGCCGAACTCACTCAACTGAAGTCTGTTCTCAATCTTGCAGGTAGAGCCGGATATAAAGTTTTAGCGGTTCGTGTTATCTCACAAGGAGCAAGTACTAGTTTTTCTCAAACAATCACGATTGACGCTGGAACTTCATCCGGAGTTCGCCAGAACATGACGGTGCTATCAGGCGATGGATTAGTTGGTGTCGTAAAAGAGTCATACGCAAATTCTGCTTTAGTAATGCTTGCGACAGATCCAGATTTTAAAGTTGGTGTCAGAGTCGCAGGTTCACAACAAATTGGAATTCTGTCGGGGCGTGGATCTAGGCGAGCTGAACTTCAGTTATTAGATAATCAAAACATAGTAAAAGTTGGCGATGTACTTTTGGCACGGGGAAGTACACACAATCGACCATTCGTTCCAGGGATTCCAGTAGGCGTTATCAGCGCCGTTGATAGCGGAGCTGGTTCAATAGCACAGAGCGCCTCGGTAATGCTGTATCCAAATTTTTCGGCACTTGGTGTTGTTAGCGTTGTGTTAAGTGCTGGTAAAAATAATCCAGGAGATTCACTCGTCCCAGCTGCACCGCAACCAACTCCGGTGCCTACTGTGACAATTTATGCAACACCATCGCCTAATACTTCCGCGAGCACGAAGTAGTTTGAGATGTTGGCCAGGCAATTTTCCATCTCTTCCTTGATATTTGTTTTTGTATTTCTCATTCAAGAGAGTGTCATTAATCAGTTGCATTTACCAGGTGGTGGATTCTCTCTGCCTCTATTAATTGCATTAACATGGGCAGCGTTAAGCACCCCAACTGTTGGTGCGCTCACAGGTTTCATTTCTGGTTTCCTTATGGATCTATCTCAGAGTTCTAGGGGAGCAATGGGACATTGGACCTTGCTAATGATTTTGGCGTGTTATGCGGTGGCTTTTTTAGGTTTTGGAAATGACAACGTTCGTGGCAATCCAGTAACGAACATATTTTTAGTGTCATTTGCTTCTGTATTAACCTTAGTTTCATTTGTTGTAACTGGTTTACTTTTGGGAGTCTCTGTAGGGAGCTTCTCTAGAGTACTTATCACCATAATTGGAAATGGCATCTGGGCTTTACTAGTAACGCCATTGATTCTTCCCGTAGTTACACGTTTGCACAGAGTTCTATTTGGTAATCAGGCACATATATGAATCAACGTGTTCGTTTAAGTCTTTTTGTAGTGCAAATATTTATTCTAACGCTAATGATTGCCTTGCTCGGTCGCTTGTTTTATTTGCAAGTTGCGGCGGCCCCAAAATATAAAAATGCTGCACTGAGCATTCAGAGCAGAGATGTCATCAATCCTGCTATTCGTGGGCTCATTGTTGATTCTTCAGGTGTTCCACTTGCACTTAATCGTGTAGGTCTTGCTATCACTGTGGATCGAATTGCACTTGATAAACAAGTTGATAAAGGCGTTGGTGTCCTAACAAATATTTCAACGCTTCTTGGGCTGACCTATGCAGATGTATATAGAGCTACAAGGTTGTGTGGTGAGTTACCAAAATACGACAAAGCTGGATGTTGGACTGGATCTAGATATCAGCCAATTCCGATTACCAAAGAAGCAGATCCTGAGATTGCACTTCAAATCGTTGAACGCACTAACGAATATCCAGGAATCGGTGCAACTCCAGTTGCCATTCGTAATTATCCTGGTTATGCAGGTGTTAACGCTGCGCATGAATTGGGTTATGTAGGGCCAGTTACTGATGAAGATTTATCTGGAAAGAATGGACGTTCGTATTACCGCAGCGAAACTATTGGTAAGACAGGTTTGGAGTACCAATATGATTCTTATTTGCGTGGTACACCTGGAATAAGAACTGTGATTGTTGATCGCAAAGAGTCAATCACACGCGAAAGTCAGAATACGCAACCCGTAGGTGGAAATCACCTCGTAACAAGTTTGGATGTTCGACTGCAAGCCAGTGTGGAAAATGCGTTGTCAGATGCAGTTCGACGTGCGCGTGCTAGCGGTCACCCTGCAGATTCTGGCGCTGCAATTGTGATGGATGTTCGCAATGGTCAAATTTTAGCGATGGCTTCATACCCAACCTATGATCCAAATGCGTGGGAGAAGGGATTATCTGTTCAAGATGCAACTGCACTCTTTAGTGACAAAAATGGCGTTCCAGCATTATCTAGACCACTACAGGGATTGTTTGCACCAGCTTCAACTTTCAAATCCGTATCAGTAGTTGCTGCAGCAAATGCGGGTTATGATTTAAATGCAACATACAACTGTCCCTCAGAAATTCAAGTAGGTAACCGAGCCTTTCAAAACTTCGATAGCAAGCCGCTTGGTCGTGTAAGTCTTAAAAAAGGTATTGCTGTCTCTTGTGACACGTTGTGGTATCAAATAGCATTTGATGAGTGGCTCAGAGATGGTGGGTTAAAGCCAAAATCAAATCCAAATGATTATTTTTTTAAAGCTGCCCAAGGTTTTCAAGTAAATAAAAAAACTGAAATCGATTTGCCATCAGAGCTTGCTGGTCGACTCGCAGATCGCACCTGGCGCAAGAATTGGTATGCAGCCAATAAAGATTTTTACTGTAATTACAAGGATCGGGCGAAGAAGAATCAGCTGACCCCATTTCTCATTGAGTTAGCCCGTGAAAATTGCTTGGACGGCGACAAGATTCGTGCCGGTGACGCTGTTAACTTCTCTATTGGACAAGGTGACACAGTAATTACACCTTTGAAATTAACTCAGATGTATGCGGCTATCGCCAATGGTGGAAAAATTTGGCGCCCAAGCGTGGCTAAAGCAATTGTTTCGACCGATGGAAAAATTCTAAAGAAAATTGGTTCTAAACAATTAGGAACTTTGCCCGCAACTCAAGCAACTCTAGATTTCTTGCACAGCGCCCTTCGAGAAGTTGTCACAGGTGGAACTGCAACAGGTTCTTTTGCCGGATTTCCGATTGCGATTAGCGGAAAAACTGGAACAGCTCAGGTTTTTGGTAAGAATAAGAATGGAACGCTGAAGGCAGATACTTCATGGTTCGCATCGTATGGTCCAACACAAAATCCACGGTATGCAGTTGTGATGATGGTGAGCCAGGGTGGATTTGGTGCATCCGTCAGCGGTGTCGGAGTTCGTAAAATTTATGAAACTCTATTTGGAGTCACTGGATCCAAAGTAGATCCATCCAAGGCTATATTTCCTGATGGAAGACCGCCGACAAAAATTCCAAAGATTTCACCAGCTACCAAAGTGAAGGAGAACTAATGAGTTCACTTTCTACTCGCAGTATTTATCGTCGCCGCTCTCGTGGTTCAATTTTTGCAGGGTTCGATCCGATTCTTTCGGGCGCGGTAGCAGCGTTATTGGTTATCGGAACTCTCCTTGTTTACGCAGCTACACGCGATTGGTATGCAGCGAATAATTTGGATCCGCAGTACTACCTCAAACGTCATGTTCTTAACATTTTGATTGGATCATTACTTGCTTGGGGTACAACAATCATTGATTACCGTTTATTACGCGCATACACACCAATCTTGTGGGGTGTAGGAGTTCTGGGGCTCATTATTGTTTTGATTCCTGGACTCGGCGCTGAAGTAAATGGCGCGAAAGCATGGATTGCATTGCCAGGCGGATTCCAAATTCAACCAGCTGAGTTAGCCAAGATCTCAATCATCGTCGGCATGTCCATGATTCTTTCCGAACGCACTCATGACAGTGACGAACCGACTTCAAGAGATGTATTACAGGCGTTGATCGTTGCCGGTATTCCAGTCCTATTTATCTTGTTGCAACCAGATATGGGCACCGTATTTATCATTAGTGCAGCCGTCGTAACAATCATTGCAATTTCTGGTGCTTCATCACGTTGGGTTGTAGCACTATTGCTGATCGCAATTTTAGGAGCATTCGGTGCCACTAAAGCTGGTGTGATCAATTCTTATCAAGTAAAACGTCTGCAATCCTTCGTAAATCCAAATGCGGATACGCAGGGCAGTGGTTATCAGTTACGCCAAGCACGTATCACTGTTGGCTCTGGTGGATTGCTTGGAACTGGATTATTTGATGGGCCGCAAACAAATGGCCGTTTCGTACCCGAACAACAGACAGACTTTATTTTCACTGTGGCGGGTGAGGAGCTTGGATTTTTAGGTAGTGCAGGAATATTGATTCTTTATCTAATTATTTTAATGCGGGCATTTGCGATAGCACGAAGAACAAGTGATCCATACGGAAGGCTTGTGGCTACGGGTGTAACAGCGTGGTTCGCATTCCAAATTTTTGAAAATATAGGAATGACGCTTGGATTAATGCCAATGACAGGCGTTCCGCTTCCATTTATTTCTTACGGTGGCTCAAGTATGTTTGCTACGTTAATCGGTTTTGGCTTACTGCAAAATGTGCATGCACGTCACCGCGGATAAACAAGTAAATACGCTCAATTTGCGCCTTACTTGGGTTTAATCCCAATATCTGCCATACTTACACCACAGTTCAGCGCGGCTCGCGAGCACTTCGCGGTAAACGCCAAGCGCGAACTCACAGAAGATTTGCTTGACGAGTTAGTTCTTTTCGAAGTTCGAACCACTTCAAGCCAGAGCGCGTTTACATAAACGCATAGAGGATTTGGTGCCATGGCTATAGAGCCAAAAACGCCGCGCAAGCGTGCGGCTAAGAAAGCAAGTTCAAAAAAATCAGATGCAGCTGATCTTACTGAAGTACCTGAAACTAAGAGTGCAACGAAGAAAAAGTCTGCATCCATTCCTGTACCGATGTTTCAAGCAGCTCCCGTTGCAGAAAAAACTGTACGATCATCAAAGAAAGCTGCGCCAGAAATTGCAGCAGAGGAAACAGGTGATGAAGATTCACGTGCCGGTCGAAATCGTCGCCGTCGACGTGGTGGGCGCGGTCGCCGCAAAGGCGGTGCAGATACTGCTGATACTCAGAATGAAAATTCAAATGCAGTAGAAGCTGATGATTCTGAAGAATCTACAACTCACCGTCGTCGACGTCGCCGTCGCGCAACGGGTGAGGGAGTCGTACCCGGTGAAACCGTTGAAGAAGATGGTGTATTAACTGTTGTAAAAGTTCGCGAAGCTCGAGAGCGCACGCCACGTGTTGAAGCACGTCGTGGTCGTCGTGATCGGCCAGAGCGCGGTGAACGACGTGAGTATCGCGAGCCGTATCGCCGTCGCGGAACAATAATCACAGATTCGGAATTCTTAGCACGTCGCGAAAATGTTGATCGAGAGATGGTTGTTCGCCAGATTGAAGATCGCATCCAAATCGCGGTTATCGAAGACAAGATTATGGTTGAGCATTACGTCAACCGAAATAGCAATGTCTCTTATGTAGGAAACGTTTATCTAGGCCGAGTTCAAAACGTTCTTCCAT
>JBPCTE010000082.1:0-10698 GCA_051006495.1 Candidatus Planktophila sp. | reverse complement strand
AGTGCGCAGAGTTCGCCTGTACAGATTCCAGAGAATGCAAAAGGATAGAAGAGAACAACTACATTTTTGCTTCCTTTAAATGAAGATAGTGAAACTTGCGTTCCGTGTTGATCCAGCAAATTAAAATCTGGGGCAGGTTGGCCAATTGTTAGTGTCATGTGCGCAAACTTATCGTTTGCCGGCTTTACGTGCCACTAGACGTGTAGCGGTCCAATCCTTTGCTAATGGAATCGATGATGTTTGGCTTAATCCTGCAATCGGAGCAGCATCTTGAATGTCACTAGGTTCAACGTGATAGGGGCGACCAAGTTTTGGCGTGAGCACCCATATCGGCCCAGTTTCAGTTAAGTAAGTGAGTGCATCGACTAATTCATCAACAAGATCGCCATCTCCATCTCGCCACCACAAAATTACCGCATCGACTACTTCGTTAATATCACTATGTAAGAAATCGGTACCTGTGATTTTCTTAATTGATGCACGGAGTTCTTCATCGCATCCATCGTCGTAGCCAACCTCGAGTACAAGGTCGCCTTGGGCTAATCCCAGTCTGCTTGCCACGGGCTAAGTCCACACAATGATTGGCGCGAGCGCAAGTGTTTTGCTCCTATTGATTGGCTTCAATTTCCACTAACTGGCCAGTACGTGGAGAATACGTCTATGAGCGAAACATTTGAGGCGCCAGATCAGATCATCGAACAGTTAGTCGATGTCGACCCAAGTGAGACCGCCGAATGGCAAGCATCTTTTGATCAAGCACTAAAACACGCAGGGCCTGTACGAGCTCGATACTTAATGCTTAATCTCTTAAAGCATGCGCGTGAAAATGGTGTGCCGCTTTCGGCTCTTCGCACAACTGATTACATCAACACTATTTCTCCTGCACACGAACCAGATTTTCCTGGTGATGAAGCAATCGAACGTCGCATTCGCGCTTTTAATCGTTGGAATGCAGCAATGCTCGTTCACCGTGCGCAACGTCCGGGTGTTGGAGTTGGTGGACATATTTCAACGTATGCATCTTCTGCAGCGTTATATGAAGTTGGCTTCAACCACTTCTTCCGTGGGCAAGATCATCCAGGTGGTGGCGATCAAATTTTCTTCCAAGGTCACGCATCACCTGGAATGTATGCACGCGCTTTTCTTGAAGGACGTTTTACTGAAGATCAATTAGATGGTTTCCGCCAAGAACTTTCGCATCCAGCTGGTGGTTTATCTTCATATCCACATCCACGTTTGATGCCAGATTTTTGGCAGTTCCCAACTGTGTCGATGGGCATCGGACCTATCAACGCAATTTACCAAGCACGTTTTAATCGTTACTTGCACAACCGCGGAATTAAAGACACTTCAGATCAGCGCGTCTGGGCATTCCTTGGCGATGGCGAAGTTGATGAAGTAGATACCCTCGGCGCGATTGGATTAGCAACGCGTGAGAAGTTAGATAACCTCACATTCGTTGTTAACTGTAACTTGCAACGCCTTGATGGTCCTGTGCGCGGTAACGGAAAGATTATTCAAGAACTCGAATCAATCTTTGGTGGCGCGGGCTGGAATGTCATCAAAGTTATTTGGGGACGTGGTTGGGATCCACTATTGGCTCAAGATCGCGAAGGCGCACTAGTTAATCTCATGAACACCACACTCGATGGTGATTACCAAACCTTTAAAGCTGAAAATGGCGCATTCATTCGCGAAAACTTCTTCGGTCGCGATCCTCGAACTGCAGCAATGGTTGCCAATTACAGCGATGATCAAATTTGGGGCTTACAACGCGGCGGTCATGATTACCGCAAACTCTTCGCCGCATACACAGCAGCAGTTCAAGACAATGGTCGCCCAACTGTAATTTTGGCTAAGACAATTAAGGGTTGGACACTTGGTTCACACTTCGAAGGTCGCAACTCAACGCACCAGATGAAGAAGATGACTAAAGAAGATATTTTGCAATTCCGTGATCGTCTTCAGATTCCACTAACTGATGACAAACTAGATGCATACCTACCGTCTTATTATCGACCACCTGCAGATTCACCAGAAGCGAAATATCTTTCTGAACGACGTCAGGCACTTGGCGGTTCTATTCCACGTCGTCGCAGTGTTTCAAAGCCATTGGCGCAACCAGATGACTCAGCATATGAATCCGTAAAGCGCGGTTCTGGTCAACAAGAAGTTGCTACAACGATGGCATTTGTTCGCATGCTTAAGGATTTAATTAAAGCCCCTGGTCTTGGTTCACGAATCGTTCCAATTATTCCTGATGAAGCACGCACATTTGGTTTGGATTCACTATTTCCAACGCTAAAGATTTACTCTCCAAATGGTCAGAAGTACATGTCTGTAGACCGCGAACTAATGCTTTCCTACAAAGAATCAACCGAAGGCGTAATCCTTCACGAAGGAATTAATGAAGCAGGTTCTGTTGCCTCATTTACCGCAGTTGGTTCTTCTTACTCAACTCACGACGAACCAATGATTCCAATCTATATTTTCTACTCCATGTTCGGGTTCCAACGTACTGGCGATGCATTCTGGGCAGCAGCCGATCAGCTAGTTAGGGGCTTTGTTGTTGGCGCAACTGCAGGACGTACAACGCTCAATGGAGAAGGCCTACAACATGAAGATGGTCACTCACATCTTCTTGCAGCAACCAACCCTGCTGTTGTTGCATACGATCCAGCATTTGCATTTGAGCTAGGTCATATTGTTAAAGATGGACTTCGCAGGATGTATGGAGAAAAATCAGAGAACATTTTCTACTACCTCACTGTCTATAACGAGCCATATGTACAACCCGAAGAACCTCAGAATCTCGATGTAGATGGCCTCTTGCGAGGAATTTATCTTTATTCGCCAGCAACGATTAAGAGTAAGAAAAACGTTCAACTCTTAGCATCTGGTGTTGGAGTTAACTGGGCACTTAAGGCACAGAAATTATTGGCTGAAGATTTTGATATCGCAGCATCTGTCTGGTCAGTTACTTCATGGAATGAACTACGTCGAGACGGTCTTGCAGTTGATCGTCACAACATGCTCAACCCACAAGATCAAAGAAGTGCATACATCACTCGTAAATTAGAAGGCGCAAAAGGTCCAGTCATCGCTGTCTCTGACTTTATGCGTGCCGTACAAGATCAAGTGGCTCCTTGGGTCACGCAACCATTTACTGCCCTAGGAACTGATGGTTTTGGTCTTTCAGATACGCGCGGTGCGCTTCGTCGTCACTTTAAGGTAGATGCAGAATCGATCGTGGTTTCAACGCTTCAACAATTAGCAGCACAGGGTGAAGTCAAACCTAAGTTAATTCAAGAAGCGATTGATAAGTATCAGATCAACGATGTACGTGCGGCTGATGCGGGAAACACAGAAGGTTCTGGCTGATTCCTAAAATAGTGCGTTAGCTAAATCGCTACGTGCTTTGATTAATTGCGGGTCAGCCGGATCAACTAATGCAAAGAGTGCCAGTAAATGATCTTTCGCCTGCTTCTTTGCATCATCAGAACAATTTCTCACGCAGTGCAATAAGCGATCAAATGCTGGCTGCACTTCTCCACTCATGATTTCAACATCGGCGCACGCCATCGCTGCTGCAACATCGAGTGGATTCGCCTGTGCGGCTGCCTTTACATCTTGTGGGTTTAAACCATCGGTGCGAATAAATAACTCAGTTTGAGCCAAACCTAACTTTGCAAATGCATCTTGTGGTTTACGCGCGAGCAATTTTTTATAGGCAGTTTGAGCGCTATGGAAATCGCCACTCTCAAGTGCCTTGAGCGCCTCTTCTTCTTCAGGTTCTATTACTTCAGCAGGAGGCGTACCAACGCCTTGTTGAGCTGATAATTCAAGAACTTTATTAATGACTAGTGCTATTTGTTCTTTTGCATATGGTTGTTCAAAGAGTGGAACAAGTTGGCCTGCAACAAATGCCACAGCATAGGGAACTGTCTTTGTTTGAAGAGCTTGTGCTACTTGTGGCTGCTCATCAATATTTACATTTCCAAGTCGCCAGGCATCGTTGTTATCAGACTCTAACTCACCAAGTATTTCTAGTGTTGTCATTGATTCTGGACTTCGAGGTGACCAACACAAAAGAATCGCTGGCTTTGTGGATGAATACTCTAAAAAATCAGTTGTGAGATTTGTTGGCGAAACTGAAATACCAGCAACACTTGCCGGTGCCTGTGGAGCGGGTTTGCCAAGAGATGAGAGATCTACTGCGCGGCCAAAGTTGGGTGGAAGCGTCATGAGGTGATCCTGCCAGAGTCGCTTCTAAATGGCAGAATTTCAGAAATATAAGACTTGGTTGCATGATCAAGGCCAACATCTCCGCCGGCTTTTTCGCTTAAGTACCAACGATGTTCCAAAATTTCGTGAAACATCTGTGCAGGTTCGACTCTTCCAACCAACTCTTGTGGCACGTGCGCAAGTGTCGGTCTGAAAATTTCATTGAGCCACTTAAGTGCGCTCTGATTCACAGGTGGTCTGGGTTCATCCATACGAGATCTGTATCGATCAAAGGATGCAAGTAGTCGTTTTGCTTGAAGCTCTTCTGTTTCTAGTCCCATTAACTCCATTAGGCGTGCTTGGTGATAACCAGCAGCAACTAGTTTTGGTTGAAATATTAGTGATTTATTTTCACCATCTAGTGAAACTGAAACTTCTTCAACGGTAAAGCCCAGATCATGCAGTGCACGCATCGCACGTTCAACTGCGTGACGATCACTTGGATCGAGTTTCTGTGGTTCCTTTAAGGCAGTCCATAATCTGCGATAACGTTTAATCACAGTTTCACTTGCGCGTATTGGATCAATCTCTGGATATAAAACTCCAGAGAGCGCTAAGTCCTCTAGCTCTGCTGCCACATTGAAGTGTGCGATCTCTAGATCATGTTCTCGTTGACCATCGCTCAGGGATTTCTGAAACTCACTTGTTTCGGCATCGACTAAATATGCGGCAAAGCCTTCTGCGTCTCTACGAAAGAGAGTGTTCGAGAGTGAGCAATCCCCCCACCAAAAACCCAATAAATGCAGGCGAACTAATAGAAGTGCCAAGGCATTAGTCATCGTCGTTATGTCGTGAGCAGAAACATTTCCTGAAAGAAGTACTCGATACGGTAATGAGTAAGGCAGGAATCGGGTGGCTAGGGCGCAAGGGAGTTCCTCGCCAGCACTATCCGTTCTCCCTTCGACAACAGCAATTGGATCAACGCTAGGTGCACCTAATTGCTTAAGTTGTCGCAATATTTTGTATTCGCGATTTGCGAATTCGGCCACGGTTTCTTTGATTGCATAAACTTCAGCATCGGCATCATCACTTGCTCGAACGAGTCGAACTACGTGACGTGAGATGCCACGTTTTTCTGCAAGTAAAGGGTCTTCTGGCCAATTCTCTAAACTCTTTTGCCATGGCAACCCTGTGACAGCGGCAATTTCTTCGCCTAGTCCAGTAATACGAAGTGCCATGTTCTTATTCTCTCACAGTGAGGCTTATCGGGTTACGAGTGCTTTAGAATGCGGTCATGGCTCTAGCAAAAAGAATTTTAAAACCTCGAAAGAAAAAAGAAGTAGTTGCACCTAATTACGGTGTGATGGGTGCTCCAATCAATCGATCACATCCTTTTTATTTTGGATTTGTTGCAACATTAGGTGGCTTATTCGCCATAATTTTGTTGAGAGCGCTCGGAAGCGTTAGCCAAGTATTTGTCTTAATTCTTATAGCTCTATTCTTGGCGACGGGTTTGAATCCTGCTGTAGAGGCTTTGCGTTCACGGGGCACATCTCGAGTTAATGCGGTTGCATTAATTTTTGTCGGAGTAATTGCATTTGTGATTTTTTTTGCTTGGGTTGTGATCCCGCCTGTCGTTTCTCAAGGATCGCAATTAATTAATAACTTACCTTCGTTACTGCAAGATTTAAAAGGAAATACAACAATCAACCAACTCAACGATCAATTTGCATTGATCGACACGTTGCAAGCAAAACTCAAGGAGTTCACTTCAAATGGAACGCTCTTGATTTCTACCTTTGGCGGAGTAATAGGCGTTGGAAAATCAGTAATTTCAGGAACTTTTTCAGCGCTGACTATATTGGTGCTTACTCTTTACTTCATTACATCACTTCCACAGATGGTTAATCTTGGCGTGCGCCTGGCTCCTGCAAGTCGTCGCGATCGGGTAGAGAAATTGACGAATGCAATTATTTCTCGCGTTGGATCCTTTGTTGGGGCACAAATTGTTATCGCATTCTTAGGCGCAACTTTTGTTTTAATTCTTGGTCTTGCACTTGGATTACCTTCACCAGTTGCAATTGCAATGGTGGTTTTGGTGTGTGCACTCGTTCCCTTAATTGGTCACTTCTTGGGTTGCGGAGTTGTCACAATAATCGCCCTCACGGTTTCGATTCCTGTTGGTGTAATTTCATTTATTGCATACGTTGTTTACGTACAGATTGAAAATTATCTTGTAACTCCCCGAATTATGAAGAAAACTTTGGAAGTTCCCGGCGCAGTAACAATCGTTGCAGCTCTCATAGGTTCATCACTCTTAGGGTTAATTGGTGGATTGTTAGCAGTTCCAGTAGCTGCATCAATTATTCTAATTTTAGATGAAGTTGTTTATCCTCGGGCCGATAACTCTTAATACTCTTGCGGTAAAGGTAAGAATTGTGGAGCTATAACTTTTGTTATCTCGCTGAGCACTCGATATACAGCAGGTTCTCCAACCCATAGATGTTTGGCATCTTCTACAGGAATTATTGAAATCTGCTTAATTGGTGCGAAACGAATTTTGGCTTCACTAGGTTTCAAATAATCATCATGTTCTGGAATCAATGCAAATATCGGGCGACCATCCTCATTCCACCACAGAAGATCATCCTCTGTTGAAAACCGAAGGGGTGGGCTTAGAAGAATTAATCCTTTGACTCTCTTATCGCGCGCAAACTTAATGGCTAGGTCTGTGCCAAATGACCAACCAACGACCCAAAGATTTTCTAATTTTAAATCTTCCAAACAGTAATTAATCATCGCTTCAACATCAAAGCGTTCTGATTGAGCATTATCAAAATGACCCGTACTAGTTCCTGCTTCGCTAGTTGTCCCGCGAGTATTGAATCTAATGACATTAATTGAAGCCATCGCTGGCAATCTATTGGCTGCCTTTTTAAAGACATGGCTATCCATCATTCCGCCAGCGGTTGGAAGTGGATGAAGAAGCAAAATCGAACCAGTTGATTTATCTAGCGAATGTGCCACTTCTCCAACAAGGTCAATTCCATCTTCAGTTTTCAGCACGAATGGGGTACGTACCGCAGGCAACACTGTGCTGGGGCGTATTAGTTCGGGCATGTCAACAATCTTATCTAGCAAGTGCAATATCTGACGACTACTCTTTGCATATGCCTACAAAAGCTAAGACATTCGACTCACATTACCCAGTAACCGGCGATGCAATAGGAACTTTTCCAATTCATAGTGATGCTGATGTTCGCGTTGCTGTTGCTCAAGCTCGAATTGCATCTGATAAATGGCAAGCACTTGGCTTTCGTGGTCGCAAAAAAGTATTGCTTGCGTGGAGCAAATTAATTATGGAGCGCGTTGAAGAGTGCACTGCACTTATCTCAATGGAAACCGGTAAACCAATAAGCGATGCAAAATTAGAAGCATCTCTTGCTGCTGGTCACCTTGCATGGGCTGCGCGTCATGCGCAAGAAGTCATGCGAACATCACATCGCTCCCCTGGCGCAGTTATGGCAAATATGTCAGCAACTGTTGAACGCTCCCCAGTTGGGGTTGTCGGCGTGATTGGTCCTTGGAACTATCCGATCTTTACACCTATGGGCTCTATTGCTTATGCACTGGCAGCTGGAAACACAGTGGTCTTCAAGCCAAGTGAATTTACACCTGGTGTTGGTGTCTGGTTGAGTCGAACATTTGCAGAAGTTGCTCCATTTTCAAATATTTTTCTCTGCGTAACAGGTCTTGGTGATACTGGTCGCGCATTATGTGAGGCGCACGTTGATAAGTTAGCTTTTACAGGATCCACAAAGACTGCAATGGTTGTGGCAGCAACGTGTGCAAAGACTATGACGCCAGTTGTTCTTGAATGTGGTGGAAAAGATCCAGTAATCATTGCTCATGATGCTGATATCAAGCGAGCAGCTGAAAATACAATTTGGTCATCGATGTCCAATGGTGGACAAACATGTATTGGCGCTGAACGCGTTTACGTAGTTGAAAGTGTTGCAGACGAGTTTATTTCAGCGATGCTAGATGCGGTAAAGAGTATTAAGCCTGGTGAACCAGGTGTTGGAAATTACGGCCCGGCCACGATGCCTAAGCAATTAGATATTATTGCTTCTCACATTAAAGATGCTCTCAAAAGTGGTGGGCGTGCAATTTATGGTGGAATTAGGTCTGTAAAAGATCCCTACGTTGAACCAGTTATTTTGGTGGATGTACCTGAAGATTCTTCAGCCATGCAGGATGAAACCTTTGGTCCAACCATTGTTATCAACCGCGTAAAAAATGTAGATGAAGCTATCTTGCTTTCAAATGCTTCTCGCTATGGATTGGGTGCATCTATCTGGTCAAAGCGCCAGGGCAAAAAAATTGCGGCTCAATTGCACTGCGGAATGGTAGCCATTAACTCAACAATTTCTTTTGCAGCAGTTGCATCTGTCCCATTTGGTGGCGTCAAAGATAGCGGTTATGGCCGCATTCATGGTCCAGAAGGAATTCTTGAATTTACATATCCTCGCACAATTGTTCGAGCGCGATTCCAACTTCCGATTGCATTTACTAGTTTTAAGCGCACTGCAGGAAATGACAAATTAATTATTAAATTAACGAAATGGCTAAATGGTCGGTTTGGTTAAATTAATATCCTAAATTAATATCCCAAATTAATATCTAGGCGCGTTTCTAGTTCGTTCTATACGCGGTTTTCTATCGCTTCGCTTTGACCAGCATGCGTTGTGCCAATGGCGACGTCCATCTTCATCACCTTCAAGCCACGCAACTGTGTGTGGTGTTGCCATTGGAATAATTTGATCACATCCCGGACATCTATATGGTTTGTTAGAGGATGAACCAGTAATTTTGCGAACTACGTAAGAACCTTCTGTGTGTTCCTCGATAGTTTGATTAGAAGTAGCAATGTCGCGATCTTCGCTCTTAGGCCGCTTATTTTTGGGATAATTCTTACGCGGGCTCATGCTCTTATTTTCTCGCACTTTTGACTTAATTGTGGCAAGGTAGCCATATGAACGTCATTGAAGTTCAGGGATTACATAAGTCTTACGCAGATACAAAGGCTGTAAATGGCATAGATCTCACAATTTCCCAGGGAGAAATCTTCGCACTCCTTGGTCCAAATGGCGCAGGTAAGACGACGACTGTCGAGATTCTTGAAGGATTTAGAAAAGCAGATTCAGGTTCTATTTCAGTCCTTGGATTTAATCCCGGGCAGCTAGGTGTGCAATCACGAATCTGGCGCAATCGTATTGGAATTGTTCTTCAATCAAATTCAGACACTGGAGATCTTACGGTTGAAGAAACCCTCTCTCATTTTGCAAAGTATTACTCGGCTCCTCGCGACGTTGATGAAGTCATTAACTCCGTTGGATTGAATGAAAAACGAGGCGCTCTTATTCGAACGCTCTCTGGCGGGCAGCGAAGACGTTTAGATGTTGGTTTAGGCATCATTGGTTCACCTGAACTTCTATTTTTAGATGAACCAACGACTGGATTTGATCCAGAAGCAAGACGCGCATTTTGGGCACTCATCCAAAGTTTGCGTGAAGGTGGAACAACTATTTTGCTGACAACTCACTATCTTGATGAAGCCGAAGCACTTGCTGATCGCTTGGCTGTTATCGCTGGCGGAAAAATCCTTGAGGTTTCTACACCAGCCCAATTAGGTGGGCGTGCATCAGCTCAGGCACGAGTGCAATGGAAATCAGATGGCGTACTCCATGAAGAGCTAACCGATAACCCCACTGAAGTTGTTCGAAAGTTAGCAACGCAATTTCCTGGAGAAGTTCCAGAGTTACAGGTGCTTCGTCCATCACTTGAAGATATTTATCTCTCCATGATTGGAGAAAATTAGATGAGTGCAAGTAAAAATCTGCCGACCACAATTGGTCTCGGTATTGCACGTGGTGGATTAGAAATTCGCCAGTTTATGAGACAACGTGAATCAGTTGTATTTACTCTGGCATTTCCAATTATTTTGCTCGCTATATTTGGTTCAGTATTTAAAACGACATTGGCAGATGGCGTTACATTCAGCCAATACTTTGTCGCTGGCATGATTGCGTCTGGCCTTGTGAACACTGGGTTTCAACAGCTAGCAATCATTATTCCAATGGAGCGCGAATTCGGATCTTTAAAACGCCTCCGCGGAACTCCAATGCACGTTGCAAGTTATTTCATCGGAAAATCAATTTTGGTATTTGTCAGTATGGCTATTCAGGTACTTCTATTACTTGCAGCCGGAATTATCTTCTTTGGAGTTCAACTTCCGACTGATCCTTACAAGTGGCTAACGTTTGCATGGCTCATTCTCTTAGGAAGCGCAGCATCTACTGCTCTCGGAATTGCTTTCGCTGCAGTGCCAAAGAGTGGGCGTGGTGCTTCAGCAGTTGTGTCACCAGTTGTAATTATTCTGCAGTTTTTTAGCGGAGTCTTCTTCGTCTTTAC
>JBPCTE010000081.1:0-27196 GCA_051006495.1 Candidatus Planktophila sp. | reverse complement strand
CGACTGCTCGCCAAGTAATAAAAATGAAAATGCGTGAATCAAATGATGCAGACATTGTTGGTGAATTTACGGCATCTGTTGGAGATGTTATTTCTGGGGTAGTCCAACAGGGTAGAGATCCAAAGATGATTCACGTAAACCTTGGAAGAGTAGAGGGAAAGATTCCGCCACAAGAACAAGTACCTGGTGAGGTTTACCAACACGGTGACCGAATTAAATGTTTTGTAGTAGAAGTTAAGCAAGGATTAAAAGGTCCGGAGATCATGCTTTCACGTTCCCACCCGGCACTTGTTAAACAATTATTTGCGCTAGAAGTTCCTGAAATTACAGATCGCATTGTTGAGATTATGGCTGTTGCCCGCGAAGCAGGTCATCGTACAAAAATTGCAGTACGTACACATCGTGCCGGCGTGAGTCCAAAGGGTTCACTCATTGGCCCAGTTGGTTCACGCGCTCGTGCAGTCATGGATGAACTTCATGGAGAAAAAATAGATATCGTGGATTGGTCTGATGATCCAGCCGTATTTGTTGCACACGCATTAGCGCCTGCAAAAGTTTCACACGTTGAGGTGACGGATTTACTTGCGCGTAGTGCAAAAGTGACGGTACCTGATTACCAACTCTCACTTGCAATAGGAAAAGATGGGCAGAATGCTCGCTTGGCCGCCAGACTTACGGGCTGGCGCATAGATATCCATCCGGATACGCCTTCAACTGAGTGAGAATTTCTGTAAAAGAGTGCCGCGGCGGTACAGTTAGCCTGTTGAATTCGAGTGATTGGCTGAGGCAGTGAGTATCAATTCGATACGAACGTGCATTACGTGCCGAAAGCGCTCGAGTCCAACAACTCTTTTAAGAGTGGTTTGTGTTGATGGGACTCTGGTTCAGGATCACAAAAAGTCACTTCCTGGAAGAGGAGCATGGGTACATCAAAGTTGTTTGGCAACTGCGATTTCCCGTGGCGCATTTAAATATGCGTTAAAACTAAGTCAAACACCAAACGAATTGGATGCGAAAGATATGAAACTCAAATGAGCTCGTTCAGATTATGAGTCCTTACAACTAAGGCTCGCATCCCCTAGATCAATATCTAGAAAAAGAGATTGCGGGCCAAGACAGGAGAACTGTGTCAAAGGTCCGCGTACATGAGTTGGCAAAACAACTCGGTATGGAGAGCAAGGTTGTTCTTGCAAAACTCCAAGAAATGGGCGAATTCGTTCGTTCCGCATCATCAACTGTAGAAGCACCCGTTGTGCGACGTCTCATCGAGATGTATCCGGATGCAAAGCCAGTAGAAGAGAAAAAGCCAGTTAAGAAAACCGCAGCAAAGAAAGCTGTCGCCAAGACTCCTAAAGAAGTTAACCCAGAGCTCGCAGCAGAATTAGCAGCTGAACTCGGTGTTGATCTTGAAGCACTTAAAGCATCTCGTGCAGAAAGTGTTGCACCTCAACAAGTTATTAATCCTGTCGATACGACTCCATCAAATGATGCATCTACAAAACCTGCAACGCCACGTCCAGGTAATAATCCATTCTCAACGAGCGGCTCAACAGGAAGCGCAGTTCCACGCCCGCCACGTCCTGGAAATAATCCTTTTTCTACCGGTGGCGCAGTTCCGCGTCCGCCACAACGTCCTGCTGGAGGCGCACCGGGATCACCTAGACCGGGAATGTCGGGACCGCGTCCAGGTTCAGTTCGTCCAGGTTTTGCAGCGCGTCCATCTTCACCTCGTCCACCTTCTACAGGAAATTTCCCACCTCGTACTGGTGCACCATCTACTGGTGCAAATAATTCAAGTCCATACAAAACAAGTGGCGGCGGCGCACCTGCACCGGGTGGTCGTCCCGGTGGTGGTCCAAATCGTGGCGGCGGTCGCGGTGGTGCAGGCGGTGCATTCGGTAAGAATCAAAGTAAGAGCAGTAAACGTAAACCGAAGAGCAGAAAAGCACTGCGCGATGAATTCGACAATATGCAGGCGCCACAACTTGGTGGCGCAGTCATTCCTCACGGTGATGGAAAGACGCAAATACGTATGCGTCGCGGATCATCACTTGCTGACTTCGCAGAAAAAATTGGCGCAGATCCAGCAGCATTGGTTGCTGCACTCTTTCACCTAGGTGAGATGGTTACTGCAACTCAATCAGTTGACGCAGATACATTTGAAATTCTTGGAGCACAACTTGGATATGTAATCCAAATTGTTAGCCCAGAAGACGAAGATCGCGAGTTGCTTCAGGGATTTGATATCGATCTAGGTCAAGAACTTGAAAGCCTCGACCAGGATCGACTCGTTGCGCGTCCACCAGTAGTAACTGTTATGGGTCACGTTGATCACGGTAAGACTCGTTTGCTAGATGCCATTCGCCAGACTGAAGTGGTTAAGAGCGAAGCAGGTGGAATTACTCAGCACATCGGTGCCTATCAAATTCACCATGACCACGATGGAACAAATCGTGCGATTACCTTTATCGATACGCCAGGTCACGAAGCGTTTACGGCAATGCGTGCTCGTGGTGCAAAGGTAACTGATATAGCAGTTCTAGTTGTTGCAGCCGATGACGGTGTTATGCCTCAAACTATCGAAGCGTTAAATCACGCACAAGCTGCGGAAGTCCCAATCGTTGTAGCAGTAAACAAAGTTGATAAAGAAGGTGCAAACCCAGACAAGGTTCGCCAGCAACTCACCGAATACAACTTGGTTGCAGAAGAGTACGGCGGAGAGACAATTTTCGTAAACGTATCTGCAAAATCTGGGCTCGGTATTGATGCCTTGATTGATTCAATTCTCTTAACGGCTGACGCAGCAATCGACCTGCGTGCAATTGCTGATGACGAGGCACGTGGTGTTGCAATTGAAGCTCACCTCGACCGCGGTCGTGGACCAGTTGCAACAGTTCTTGTTCAACGCGGAACACTCAAAGTCGGCGATGCCATTGTTGCTGGTGGTTCATTTGGTCGCGTTCGAGCGATGTTGGATGAACACGGTGAAAATGTTTCTGAAGCAGGTCCATCGCGTCCAGTTCAAGTGCTCGGTTTTACATCCGTACCAAGTGCTGGTGATACATTCTTGGTTGCAGACGAAGATAGAACTGCACGTCAGATTGCAGAAAAACGTCAAGCAGCTGAGCGAAACGCTCAACTCGCTAAAGCACGTAAGAAAGTTTCACTCGAAGACTTCATGGAGCAATCCAAGATCACAACACTTAACCTTATTCTCAAGGGCGATGTGAGTGGTTCTGTTGAAGCACTCGAAGATGCATTATTACAACTTGATGTTGGTGATGAAGTAGATCTTCGCGTCATTCACCGTGGCGTTGGCGCAATTACAAAGAGTGATATCACTCTTGCTTCCGCCTCGACTGCAGTTGTTATTGGCTTTAATGTTAAGCCAGAACCACAAACTGCAATATTTGCAGATCAAGAGGGTGTTGAAGTTCGCTTCTACTCCGTTATCTATCAAGCGATTGAAGAGATCGAACTCTCACTCAAGGGCTTACTCAAACCAGAATACGAAGAGTTTGTTCTCGGTAACGCAGAAGTGCGAGATATCTTTAAATCCAGCAAGGCAGGAAACATTGCAGGATCGATGGTTCTTGACGGAATCATTCGCAGAAATGCGAAAGCTCGCTTGATGAGAAATGGTGAAGTTATTACAGATAACCTCACAATCGATTCACTCAAGCGTTTCAAAGATGATGCCACTGAAGTTCGTGAAGGATTTGAGTGCGGTATCGGTGTTGGAACATTGAAAGAGATGCAGGTAGGAGACACCATTCAGGTCTACGAAATGCGCGAGAAGAAACGGGCATAAATCGTGGGTTCATCGCACCGTAGTCAAAAAGTTGCCGACCGCATCAAGGTTGTTGTTGCAGGCCTACTCGAGGGAAAAATCAAAGATCCTCGATTAGGTTTTGTCACAGTAACTGATGCTCGTGTTACTGGCGACTTACAGCACGCATCTATTTTTTATACGGTGCTTGGCGATGACGAACAGCGTGAATCGACTGCAGCAGCACTGGAAAGTGCTAAAGGAGTAATTCGATCCGCAGTTGGCAAAGATTTAGGCGTTCGAGTAACTCCAAGCATTGAATTTTTCTTGGATGGATTACCCGAGAGTGCACTCGCGCTAGATTCTCTACTTGCGAAGGTCCGTGAACAAGATGCTGAAGTTTCCAAATTACGAAAAGAAGCTTCATACGCAGGTGAATCAGATGCCTATAAAGCTCCAAAGGTAATTGATAATAGTAATAAACCAGCACCGGTGGATCGCATCACTAACTGGGATGACGTTTAAAAAATATGTCTGCAACGAATGGCTTTGTAGTTGTAGATAAAGCAGGCGCAATGACAAGCCATGATGTCGTTGCTGTAGGTCGAAGAGTCCTTGGAACAAGAAAAGTTGGACATGCAGGAACTCTTGATCCAATGGCGACAGGCATTCTTATTCTCGGTTTTGGTCACGGAACCCGACTACTTCAATACATCACGAATGGTGAAAAAACGTATCGCGCCACAATTGCACTTGGAGCATCCACCGTTACAGATGATGTTGAAGGTGAAATTATTGAACGCGCAGATAAGCACATACTTGATGAAATCTCTGACGCTGATATCCGACGAGATTTAGCTTCAATGCTTGGCGTCATCTCTCAACGTCCAAGCTCAGTATCCGCAGTTAAAGTAGATGGCAAACGTGCTCATGAACGAATCAGGGCAGGAGAAGTCTTTGAATTAAATTCTCGTGAAGTGACTATTTCCCAATTAGATGTTCTTGAGATTCGCCGGGCCGCAACTGAAATTCAGATTGATATTGAGGTTACATGTTCGGCGGGTACGTTCATTCGCGCGATTGCTCGAGACCTTGGCATCTCACTAAATGTTGGGGGACACCTAACCTTTTTACGCCGCACAAGAGTTGCTAGTTTTGGTGAAGACGTTGCTAATTCTTTTGAAGAATTCAGAGCTGGTGATTTTAAAACTTTAGATTTGGTTGACGTTGCAAGGTCAATTTTTCATGTTCGCGAATTAAGTAATCAAGAATCTCAGGAAATATCCTTCGGACGAAAAATAACTTTGTCAGAAACCAATGGCATTTATGCTGCAATTTCTACAGCTAATGAATTAATCGCCTTGCTTGAAAACCGAGAAGATGGAGCAAAACCCATTGCAGTTTTCGCTCCAGCGAATTGAAGTGGCAGAATACAGATATGAGTAAACGTGTCGTAGCCATCGGTGTTTTCGATGGCGTTCACCGTGGTCACCAGGAAATTCTCAATCGCGCCAAAGTCATTGCTGACGGTGGATCAGTAATTGCTCTGACATTTGATCCGCATCCAGCGACGATTTTTGCACCAGAGAAGGCCCCGAAGTTATTAGTCACCCTTTCTGATCGTGTCGTGCTTCTGAAAATTCACAGCGCTGATCAAGTAGCAGTTATTAAGTTTGATGACAAATTTGCTTCGATGTCACCTGAAGATTTTGTTGAGAATGTTCTCATAAAACAATTAAACGCGAGTGATGTCGTTGTGGGAGAAAATTTCACTTATGGCCATAAAGCACAGGGCGATGTTGATTCTCTGAGAGCAAGCGGAGCGGTTAAGAATTTTGAAGTTCACGTGCTTTCTCTTTCTCAAGATGAAAACCAGAATATTTCTTCGTCGCGGATTCGCAATTTAGTAAAAGATGGTCATGTTGAATCTGCTCGTTTATTACTTACTCGTCCTCACCGATTAGATGGAATTGTTATTCACGGTGAAGCACGTGGTCGGGAAATTGGATACCCAACAGCTAATTTAGGAAACATAGAGGGTCAATGCATTCCTGCAGATGGCGTCTACGCCGGTTGGTTGACAGTCGGAATTAATCGTTGGCCATCTGCAATCTCTATAGGTACAAATCCAACTTTTATCGGTGATCGTGGACGACAGGTTGAAGCGTATGCATTGGATCAAGTGGGCTTAGATTTATATGATCAAGGAGCAACAATCGAATTTGGTTGGAGATTACGCGACACCCTCAAATTTGATGGCCTTGAACCACTCCTTGAACAAATGGCGAAAGATTGCCAACGTGCGAGGGAATTGACCGAGGAATAACCTCGATTTCCTCTATCCACAACCCCGCTGGTAACCTTGGCGACGTCCAACGAGAAAAAGAGTTTCCGTGTGGCAGACCGGCAACCATCGTGGCCAAATAAAAGGAGATGCAAGAAATGGCATTAACACCAGAAGTTAAGAAAGAAATCGTTGCTAAGTTCGGCAACTCCGCTACTGACACAGGAAGCCCTGAAGCGCAGATCGCGTTGTTATCAAAGCGTGTAGATGAGATCACTCTTCACCTTCAAAGTAACCCACATGATCACCACAACCGTCGTGGTCTATTGTTATTAGTTGGTCAACGTCGACGCATTCTTCAGTACCTCGCAAAGACAGACATAAATCGTTACAGAACGATTATTGAAAAACTCGGCATTCGCCGTTAATTAGACACAACTACTAGCCGCGCGGGCAATGGTCCTCGGTAGTGGTTTCCGGAAAATATAGCGCTGACGAAAGTTGCGCGTCCGTGAACTTCGATCGAAGATTCATTGTGCTCGACTCGGCGGTAGTCGAGAAAAGGAGCGACCCATGGAGGGTCAAGAGATTCAATCCGCCGTTGCAGTAATTGATAACGGCAAGTTCGGAAAACGAGAAATTCGTTTTGAAACAGGCCGCCTTGCAAAGCAAGCAGCTGGAGCAGCAGCAGTTTATTTAGATGATCAAACAATGATCTTCTCAGCAACTACTGCATCAAAAACACCTAAAGATCAATTTGATTTCTTTCCTTTAACAGTTGATGTTGAAGAAAAGATGTACGCAGTTGGTCGCATTCCAGGTTCATTCTTCCGTCGTGAAGGACGACCATCAGAAGATGCAATTCTTACTTGTCGCTTAATCGATCGTCCATTACGTCCATCATTTGTTAAGGGCCTTCGCAATGAAGTGCAAATTGTTGTCACAGTGATGGCTTTGGATCCAGATCACATGTATGACGTGATTGCAATCAACGCGGCTTCAATGTCAACACAGCTCGCGGGACTTCCATTTTCTGGTCCAATTGGTGGCGTTCGCGTTGCATTAATTGACGGACAATGGGTTGCATTCCCAAATCATTCACAGCTAGATAAGGCTGTCTTTGACATGGTCGTTGCTGGTCGCGTAACTAAAGATGATGTGGCAATCATGATGGTTGAAGCTGAAGCTACTTCGCAAACTATTGACCTCATAAAAGGCGGAGCACCAACTCCAACTGAAGAAGTTGTTGCGCAAGGTTTAGATGCTGCAAAGCCATTTATTAAGGCTCTTTGTGATGCGCAATCAAAACTTGCAAAGGTTGCTGCAAAGCCCACTGCTGAATTCCCAGTTTTCTTGGATTACCAAGATGATGTTTTCGCTGCCGTTGAAAAAGCAGCAAAAGAGGATCTTGCAAAGGCGCTAACAATTTCAGGTAAGCAAGAGCGCGAAACAAAGATTGATGAAATCAGTGCTTCTGTTAAAGAGTCTGTAAGCGCGCAATTTGAAGGACGCGAAAAGGAAGTTCCTGCCGCGTTTCGTTCACTTACTAAGAAATTAGTTCGTCAACGTGTACTTCGCGACAAGATTCGTATCGATGGACGCGGATTGCGCGATATTCGCCCATTATCTGCAGAAGTTGAAGTAATTCCTCGCGTTCATGGTTCTGCAATTTTTGAACGTGGTGAAACTCAGATTCTCGGTATCACAACACTTAACATGCTTAAGATGGAGCAACAGCTCGATACCCTCAATCCTGAAAATCACAAGCGTTACATGCACAATTACAATTTCCCACCATATTCAACTGGTGAAACAGGTCGCGTAGGAACACCTAAACGCCGCGAAATCGGCCATGGTGCTCTTGCAGAGCGCGCACTCGTTCCAGTACTTCCAAGTCGCGAAGAATTTCCTTACGCAATCCGTCAGGTTTCTGAAGCACTTGGTTCAAACGGATCAACTTCCATGGGTTCAGTTTGTGCATCAACTCTGGCACTTCTAAACGCTGGAGTTCCACTACGCGCACCTGTTGCAGGTATTGCAATGGGTCTGATTTCAGATGATGTAGATGGCAAAGTTGAATACGTTGCTCTTACAGACATTCTTGGAGCAGAAGATGCATTCGGCGATATGGACTTTAAAGTTGCAGGCACGAAAGACTTCGTGACAGCGCTTCAATTAGATACAAAGCTCGATGGAATTCCAGCATCTGTTCTTGCTGGCGCACTTCACCAAGCTAAAGAAGCGCGTCTTGCGATTCTCGATGTAATGAATGAAGCCATCGATACACCGGATGAGATGAGCCCATTTGCTCCACGCATCATTTCTGTAAAGATTCCAGTTGATCAAATTGGTGCGGTTATCGGACCTAAGGGCAAGATCATTAACCAGATTCAAGACGAGACTGGTGCAGAAATTTCAATTGAAGATGATGGAACTATTTATATCGGTGCAACCGATGGTCCATCAGCCGAAGCTGCTCGCGCCCAAATTAATGCGATTGCTAATCCAACAATGCCTGAGGTTGGCGAACGCTACCTCGGTACTGTTGTAAAACTTGCAGCATTTGGTGCATTCGTTTCACTCCTTCCAGGAAAAGATGGATTGCTTCACGTCTCGCAAATCCGCAAGATGCACGGCGGAAAGCGCATCGAAAACCTTGAAGAAGTAATGAAGGTTGGGGACAAGATTCAGGTTGAAATTGGTGAAATTGATCCAAAGGGAAAACTTTCACTTATTCCAGTTCTTGAAGAAGGCGCGGCATCAGCCGAATAAATGTCAGTTCGTCGCACAGTATTGCCTAGCGGTCTGCGCATCGTCACTGAAGAGGTCTCTTCAGTTCGAAGTGCAGCCGTTGGCATCTGGGTAAATGTAGGTTCACGTGATGAAGCACCAGCTGTTGCAGGTGCTTCTCACTTTTTAGAACACCTATTATTTAAAGGTACAGAGCGCAGGAATGCACTAGAGATTTCCTCTGCTATCGAATCTGTCGGCGGCGAAATGAATGCTTTCACGAGCAAGGAATACACATGCTTCTATGCTCGCGTAATTGACTCTGATCTACCTATGGCTGTCGATGTAATTTCTGACCTCATTACATCTTCGATTGTTACGGCCGAAGATGTTGATGCTGAGCGTAAAGTTGTTCTCGAAGAAATTGCGATGCGCGATGATGATCCGAGTGACTTGGTTCATGACTTGTATGCCGAAACTTATTATGGGGACACTGCCTTAGGTCGCCCAATACTTGGAACGATTGATTCAATCAATAATATGTCTCGAAATAGTGTTTTTAATTACTACAAAAAACGTTATTTACCCCAAGATTTAGTCGTCGCGGTTGCTGGAAATATTAAACATAAGCGAGTTGTCGCTATGGTCGAAGAGGCGTTATCACGCGATAACTTTTTAGATGTAAGTGGAACGCCACAGATCAGGCTAAACACAACTGTAAAACGCGGAAAACAAGGTCGCGTTGGAATCATATATCGCAAGAGCGAACAAGCGCATATGTTTTATGGAATGGAAGGCGTTACAAGAAATGATGATCGCCGTTTCACGATGGGCGTTTTATCGGCAGCCCTCGGCGGTGGAATGTCTTCTCGTTTATTTCAAGAAATTCGAGAAAAGCGTGGACTTGCTTATTCTGTTTATTCATACGCACAACAATTTGCAGGATCGGGGCAAATTGGATTTTATGCGGGTTGCAATCCGAGCAAGGCAGTGGAAGTAGTAAATATCATTCAGGAAGTATTGGCTGATGTAGCTGATAATGGAATGTCTCACGTAGAGATAGAACGTGCAAAGGGCGCCGTTCGTGGATCACTGGTTCTAAGTCAAGAAGATTCAGGTTCCCGCATGAGCCGAATCGGCAAGAGTGAAATCGTCTACGGCGAAATCATGGGTTTTGATGAAATTCTTAAGGCTGTTGCACGCGTAACGCCTGAAGATATTCGCGAAATTGCCAACGAGTTTCTAACAAAAACGCCTACCCTTGGAGTTGTTGGCCCATACAAGAGTGAAGCAGTCTTTGAAAAAGTACTTGCGAAAGGAAATGCACGATGAGTACACGTATACGTGTCGGCGTACTTGGTGCTCGTGGACGCATGGGTGCAGAAGTTGTTAAAGCAGTAACGAATTCGACCGAACTTGAACTCGTCGCGCAACTCGACTTGGGAGATAATTTAGATGCTTTAGTAAGCAACAAGGTTGAAGTCGTGGTCGATTTCACAACTCCAGATAGTGTAATGAAAAACCTAGAATTCTTAATTAATAATGACATTCATGCAGTTGTAGGAACAACCGGATTTGATCAAGCTCGAATCGATTCGCTCAACAAGACGTTGAAAAATCACCCGACGGTTGGAGTTTTAATCGCTCCCAATTTCGCCATAGGTGCTGTCTTAATGATGGAGTTTGCAGAAAAAGCCGCTCGTTACTTTGAATCGGCGGAGATAGTTGAAATGCATCATCCCGCCAAAGCAGATGCACCTAGTGGAACTGCTGCACGTACAGCAGAACTTATGACAGAAGCACGCAGAGAGTCAGCAATGAAACCAATGCCTGATGCAACCAAGCAATCACTTGAGGGAGCACGCGGAAGTAAAGTGGGAGATATTCCAATTCATTCCATCCGCGCACAAGGATTGGTGGCTCATCAGGAAGTTCTCTTTGGGGGAGTTGGAGAAACTCTGACAATTCGCCATGACTCTCTTGATCGAGCAGGATTTATGCCTGGCGTTTTGTTAGGAATCAGAAGCGTTGTAAAAAATCCTGGCCTAACTCATGGCCTTGATAAATTCATGTAAAGGAATAATTATGTCTAAAGATCAAATTACTATGTACGGCGCTGACTGGTGTGGAGATTGTCGTCGTTCGAAGAGATTACTTGCCGATCTGGGCGTTGATTACACACTTATTGATGTTGAAGCAGATCTCACGGCTGCAGATAAGGTTCGCGAAATTAATGGCGGAGCTCAATCAATTCCTGTGATTGTGTTTTCAGATGGCACGCATCTAACCGAGCCATCTGATATGGACTTAACCGCAAAATTAAAGTCACTTTCCATAATCTAAAAAAAGTTGTAGGCACCTGCAGAAGTTATTGCAGCGCTTAAAACAACAATTGGAAATGGTGCTTTCAATAAAAGTGCCAATATTGCGGCGCCTAATCCAGCAATCCGGTGATCAATGACTATTGCACTCTTAGTCGTAACGCTTTGGACTGCTACAAGAGCACTTAGTAAAGCGATAGGAATAAGAAGGTTTATGCGCTTAATCAATGGATGAGATAGGAATTTCTCAGGAACACTGTGGCCTGCGAGTTTGAGTGCATATGCGATAAGACTTGTGCCGATAACACCAATCCACGTTGCGCTATTCATTTAGAAGCTCGCAATCCTGCGACAATTGCGATAACCGCTGTACTAATAATAGGTAAACCAGCAGGCAAGAATGGAGTCGTAGCAATTGCAAATATTGCAGCGATTATTGCCAAAGTTTTATCTGTTGAGCTCTTAAGGCGTGGCCACACAAGCCCCAAGAATGCAGCTGGTACAGCGGCATCTAACCCCCATGCAGATGGGTTCCCCATTGCCTCTGCACCTAAGGCACCAGCAAGCGTAAATAGATTCCAAAAAATAAAAACTCCGAAACCTGTCAACCAAAAACCTTCACGCATTGCATCGCTACCACGCGGTTCTTGCGAAAGACTGACGCCAGTGGATTCATCGATTGTGACGTGTGCGGCAACTAATCTTTTCAATCCGCGAACATTAAGTATTGGAGCCATTAAAACTCCGTATAAACCATTTCGAATTCCCAACAATGATGCCGTAGTAATTCCGCTCAGAGCTCCACCCCCTGCTCCTATAACACCGATAACAGCGAATTGAGAGGCTCCAGAAAAAGTTAGAAGCGAGAGCAAGCAACTTTGCAAAACACTAAATCCATTTGCAACTGCAGCTGCTCCGAAAGCAACTCCGTATGCACCAACGGTGAAGGAGACGCTGAGAGAATCGCGAAATGTGGGGGAAGAGACTCTAGACACACCGACATTCTGCCGTATAAATCCAACAGCACAAAGCGCTCACTAGATAAGGTCGCACTATGAGCGAGTCAGATATTGTTTTTAGAAGTGATGTCACAGTTGAACTTGTGAAAGCAAGCGCGAGTGATGCCGATGTGATTTGGGCAGCGCGCGTTTCAACTGCTGGTGAACAATCTATGGATGAAATCGGTGAAGATCCTGCACGTTCTGAAGGTTTAATTAATTACTTAGCCCGTGAAAGACATGGCTCACCATTTGAACATACCTCTATGACTTTTTTCGTTTCAGCGCCTATTTTCGTCTTTCGTGAATTTATGCGCCACCGAATTGCCTCGTATAACGAAGAGAGCGGTAGATATCGTGAGCTTAAGCCAGTTTTTTATATTCCCAGCACCGAACGTAAATTGATTCAAGTTGGAAAAACTGGTGCGTACACATTCGTTGATGGCACCCCAGAGCAATATCAAACCTCGGTAAAGGCCATGAAGGAAGCTTACGTAGTTGCCTACGATCAGTATCAGAAAATGTTAGATGCTGGTATTGCTCGCGAAGTTGCTCGCGTCGTTTTGCCAGTGGGTCTCTATTCTTCTATGTACGTATCAATGAATTCTCGCGCACTCATGAATTTCTTATCTCTTCGTACTTCTCGTGATGGTTCACACTTTCCTAGTTATCCTCAGCGCGAAATTGAGATGGTCGCTGAGAAAATGGAAGCAGAATTTGCAAAATTAATGCCGCTTACGCATAAGGCCTTTGAGAAATCTGGACGCATTGCGCCCTAACTAGGCGATAGCCTTAGCCTATGACAACGCAGGCGCCATTCGGACGGTTATCTACTGCAATGGTGACTCCTTTTAAGAAGGATTTATCCATTGACTGGGATGGTGTTGCAACTTTGGCCCAGCATCTACTTTCCACCGGTCACGATGCGATTATTGTTAATGGAACAACTGGCGAAGCGCCAACAACTAGCGATGATGAAAAAGATCAGATTGTTAAAGTAGTAAAAGAAGCAGTTGCTGGTAAAGCAAAAGTAGTTGCAGGTGCCGGAAATAATGAAACTTCGCACTCGGTGGAACAAGCACTTCGAGCACAAAAGGCCGGAGCCGATGGCTTACTAGTCGTAACTCCGTATTACAACAAACCACCTCAAGCCGGAATTGAAGCTCACTTTCGTGCAATTGCAGATGCAACTGATTTACCAGTAATGATGTATGACATTCCGGGGCGAACTGGAATGCAGATCGAACCAGACACAATTGTTAAATTATCTGACCACCCACGCATAGTTGCACTCAAAGATGCTAAAGGTGATGTGGCTTCAACTTCTTGGGTAATTAAACGTTGTGGAATTCCTGTTTATTCAGGCGATGACATTTTAAATTTACCGTTACTCTCAGTTGGCGCAGTCGGCTTTGTTTCAGTGTGTGGGCACACTGTCGGTAAAGATTTACGAGAATTACTTGATTCGTGGTTTTCTGGAAACACAGCACGCGCACTAGAAATTCACCAAAAACTACTCCCAGTCTTCACTGGAACTTTCCGCACTCAAGGTGCAATTTTAACTAAAGCTGCTCTTAATTTGATGGGGCTACCTGGCGGTTATACGCGCTTACCTTTAGTGGATGCAACAGATGCACAAATTGCAGAGTTGCGTGAAGACTTACGCGCAGGCGGCGTAAATCTTCGCTCATGACACATCCGCATCCAGAACTCGGTACACCACCAAAATTAGAGGCAGGCGCACTTCGAATTGTTGCGCTCGGAGGTTTAGCTGAAATCGGTCGAAATATGACTATTTTTGAATGCAACGGCAAACTTTTAATAGTTGATTGCGGCGTCTTATTTCCGGAAGAAAATCAACCAGGAATTGATTTAATTCTTCCTGATTTTTCATACATCAGAGATCGCTTAAACGATGTTCTTGCAATTGTTCTGACCCATGGGCATGAAGATCACATTGGTGCCGTACCTTATTTACTTCGCGAACGTGGGGACATTCCAATATATGGTTCTGCGCTAACGCTGGCACTCATCACTGCCAAATTAAAAGAGCATCGAATCACTCCTTTAACACGCGAAGTTCGTGAAGGGGGACAGGAAGATGTCGGACCTTTTGATCTCGAATTTGTTGCTGTAAATCACTCAATTCCAGATGCACTTGCAATTGTCATTAATACTCCTGCAGGTCGGGTATTACATACAGGTGATTTTAAGATGGATCAGCTTCCATTAGATGGTCGCATAACCGACCTTCGCACATTCGCTCGCCTTGGCGATGAGGGAGTCGATATTTTTCTCGTTGATTCTACAAATGCGGATGTTCCTGGTTTTACAGCTTCCGAAAGAGAAATCATGCCCGTGCTTGATCGTGTTTTCAGATCAACAAAACGACGAATTATCGTCGCATCCTTCTCTTCCCATGTTCATAGAATTCAACAAGTTATTGATACCGCCGCCATTCACAATCGTAAAGTCGCATTTATTGGCCGCTCGATGGTACGTAACATGGGAATAGCAAGTGAGCTTGGGTATTTAAATATTCCAAGTGATATTTTGTTTGATTCAAAAGAATTAGATTTATATGATGACAATGTTGTTTTGATTTGCACCGGTTCACAAGGCGAACCGATGGCAGCTTTATCTCGCATGGCAAATGGCGATCACCAGATTCGAGTCGGCGAAGGTGACACAGTTATTTTAGCTTCGTCACTCATACCAGGAAATGAAAATTCCGTATTCCGAGTGATCAATGAATTAACTCGATTCGGTGCAAAGGTTGTACATAAAGCTAATGCGATGGTGCACGTTTCGGGCCATGCAGCTGCAGGGGAATTGCTCTATTGCTACAACATCGTTAAACCAAAATATGTAATGCCAGTTCATGGAGAGTGGCGCCACCTTAAAGCTAATGCAGAAATTGCAATTAACGCAGGCGTTGCACGCGAGAACACGATAGTGATTGAAAATGGCGTAGTGGTTGACTTAGTTGATCATGTCGCACAAGTAGTTGGTGGTGTTCCATGTGGCTTTGTATTTGTAGACGGACAGAGTATTGGAGATATCACTGAATCATCTCTTAAGGATCGAAGAATTTTAGGAGAAGAAGGATTTATTTCAGTAGTCGTGGTCATTGATTCACAGAGTGGGAAAATAGTTGCAGGACCTGATATTCACGCTCGTGGCTTTGCAGAAGATGCTTCGCTATTTGATGAAGTAAAAATTGATATTGAAAAAGCACTTGCTGCAGCTGTTGTAGAAGGTATCAATGGAACACATCAATTATCTCAAGTTGTTCGTCGAACAATTGGGGGTTGGGTTGGCGGTAAACACCGACGTCGACCGATGATTGTTCCGCTAGTCATTGAGGTGTAGAAGTTCTAGCTTTCGATAGGACGGCGCGCCTGCCATCTTCATAATTGTTCAGCAATTACGATAATTAGTGTGGCTAAGAAAAAAAGCAGTTCATCCAAGCGTTCCAAAGTAGGTAACGCTCTTGGCCGTGGACTTCGCGGAATATGGAGAGCACTAGCCAAAGCTCTCGGTAGCACGATTCGATTTATTGCACGCGGTGCAAAGGATCTCGACCCCACTCATCAAAGAGATGGTGCAGCTTTTGCTCTATTGATCTTAGCAATTCTCTCAGGCGCTGGAACATGGTTGCATGCAGACAATGTTGTAAGCCGTGCTGTTTATGCATTCATTTATGGAACATTTGGACGAATTGGCTTTATTGCTCCTGTGGTCCTAATTTATTTTGCAATTAGATTATTTAGAGTTCCCGATGAAAAAGCAGCCACTGGTCGAATAATTATTGGAACAATCACTTTGTTAATTAGTGCAACGGGCATTGCACACTTATTGAATGGTTCTGTCGGCACAGGTGCAACAGCTATTCGACATGGTGGTGGCTGGATCGGCTATGGAGTGTCAACGCCCCTTGTTGCTTTGATGACATCGATGCTTACCTATCCGGTTTTAATAGTTCTATTTATCTTTGGAATCTTGGTGGTAACGGCGACTCCAGCGTCAGAAGTATTTTCACGGTTATCTTCGGCTATTACATGGTTATGGGATCGCAAACCAACTCGTCGAGAGAGCGACGAAGATTTTGAAATTTCAGAGACACCTCCCTTTGAGTCACCGGTAGTTGCAGAGTGGAATGCAGCTTCTGAGGATGAGGAAGAGTTGGATGAGGAAGAATTTGACGAAGAATTTACAGTTGCAATGCCTAAGTCAGTCACACAACAAATACCGAAAGATGCCAGGCCCGTTCAGCTCTTACTTTCGAGTGATTCGCATTATGAGCTTCCACCAGCTGACATGTTGCGAACCGGACCTGCAGCAAAAGCAAAGAGTAAAGTTAATGAAAGTGTTGTCGCATCCTTAACCGAAGTATTTAAGCAATTCGAAATTGATGCGGAAGTAACGGGATTTATGCGTGGACCCACCGTCACGCGATATGAAGTTGAACTTGGCAACGCAGTTAAGGTCGAGAGAATCACTGCTTTAGCAAAGAACATTTCTTATGCGGTCGCGAGTAGCGATGTTCGAATTCTTTCTCCTATTCCTGGTAAATCTGCTGTTGGTATTGAAATTCCGAACGCAGACCGTGAAATTGTTGCATTAGGCGATGTAATGCGTTCTAGCGTTGCAGGACAAGATCATCATCCGATGTTGGTCGCACTCGGTAAAGATGTTGAAGGTAATTTTGTTTGTGCAAACTTAGCAAAAATGCCCCATCTGCTCGTTGCGGGCGCAACTGGTGCTGGTAAATCTTCAATGATTAACGCAATGATTACATCGATTTTAATGCGCGCGACTCCTGATGATGTTCGTTTAGTTCTGATCGATCCAAAACGCGTTGAACTAACCGCATACGAAGGCATTCCGCATTTAATTACTCCAATTATTACAAATCCGAAGAAGGCCGCAGATGCACTTACGTGGGTCGTCCGCGAGATGGATCTACGTTACGAAGATTTATCAACCTTTGGATTTAGACATATTGATGACTTCAATAAGGCTGTACGCGCTGGCAAAGTCATTCCACCTTCGGGTAGCGATCGCATAGTCGAGCCTTACCCATACTTATTAGTGATAATCGACGAACTTGCAGACCTCATGATGGTCGCGGCACGAGAAGTTGAAGAGTCTGTCGTTCGAATTACTCAGCTCGCGCGCTCTGCTGGTATTCACCTCGTACTTGCAACACAACGCCCTAGCGTGGACGTTGTAACTGGATTAATTAAGGCCAATGTTCCTTCACGTCTCTCTTTTGCAACATCCTCTCTTGCTGATAGCCGAGTGATTTTAGATAGTCCCGGAGCTGAGAAATTAGTAGGTCAAGGCGATGCACTATTTATCCCCATGGGTGCAAGCAGGGCCATAAGAATTCAAGGTGCTTACGTATCTGAACGTGAAATCGAAGCGGTCACAAATCACGTGAAGAAACAATTATCGCCGAGATATCGTGACGATGTAACAGCGCCGGTATCTGCAGCAAAGTTAGTAGATAAAGATATCGGTGATGATTTAGATATTTTGCTACAAGCAGTAGAACTTGTTGTCGGAACTCAATTTGGTTCTACTTCGATGTTACAAAGAAAACTTCGAGTAGGTTTTGCAAAAGCTGGAAGATTAATGGATCTTATGGAGTCTCGTGGAATTGTTGGTCCGTCAGAAGGATCCAAGGCACGTACGGTCTTAGTTAAACCTGACGAATTAGATTCAGTGCTTGCAACACTTCGCGATTACTAATTGTTCATTTATTAGGCGCGAGAAATTGGGGTGATATGACCCCCAAAGCGCCTTCTGGGCTTCTAAGAGTCAATAATCGGGTCTACCATTAGTGGACGTAATTCTTCCCACAATTAATTATTGAGGTCGCATGTCACTCGGTTCAGTAATTCGTCAGGCCCGCATTGATGCTGGTCTGAGTATTGACGATCTTTCTGAACGGACAAGTATTCGTGCTGGTTTAATTAAAGAAATTGAAAGTGATGACTTCACCAAATGCGGTGGAGAAACTTATGCACGAGGACATTTAAGAAATATTGCTCCACACATTAAAATGGATTCCCTGTTATTACTAGAACTGTATGAGAATGAACAGTCACTACAGCCGCGTCGAATTCAAGAGATGTTGGCTGAAAATAATGTGATGACGAATCCAGTTGATAAAAAAACCGTATCGTGGAAAACTCTTGCAGGAATTTCCTTATCGACTTTAGCTCTACTTGCTGCGGTGCAAATTATTATTTCAAATTCAAAGACGACGACTATTTCAAAACCTGAAGTTGAATCTTCCCAAATGGCTACGGCCCAACCAACTCTCGCGGCTGAAGCTCTACCAACTCAAGCCACCGAAACAACTCCCGCATTGATCCGAGACACTTATTCATCTGGGACGGGCGTTGCGGTTAGCGTGACAGCTGTTAACGGAAATTCTTGGTTATTTGTCTCCGATTCAAATGGAACAACTTTATATAGTGGTCAGGTTAGAAATGGCCAGAAGATAAATTTCAGTGCATCAACTCGCATTAGTCTAAAAGTTGGAAATGCAGGTGCCGTTGAAGTCTCAGTAAATGGGAAAGCTGCGCAGCAAATTGGCGGCGATGGAGAGGTAGTTTCTATTTCGTACGGGGTTACTTCATAACTTTTCGCAATAACCTGTAACATCACCCCAATGAGTCGCACAGTTGCAGTTATCACCCTTGGCTGTGCCCGTAATGATGTAGATTCCGAAGAATTAGCAGGACGTTTAGCTGCTGATGGTTGGATCTTGGTTGATGATGTTGAAAAAGCCCAAGTCGCCCTTGTAAACACATGCGGCTTTATTGAATCAGCCAAAAAAGATTCTGTTGATGCTTTGCTTGAAGCAAACTCACTTAAAGGCCATGGTGTTACAAGAGCGGTAGTTGCTGTTGGTTGCATGGCGGAGCGATACGGACAAGAGCTCGCTGAAGCACTTCCTGAGGCTGATGCAATTTTAGGTTTTGATGACTACAAAGAAATTTCTGCACGATTGCAATCCATAGTCTCTGGAAATACTCATACGCCGCACGTCCCGCGAGATCGTAGATCTCTTCTTCCTATTGCTCCTGTCGAAAGAGCTGCTGTCCGAGATGAAAAGTACGCCTCAAAAGTTGGGGCGGGAGGAACTCTCTATCGTAAGCGTCTAGGAAATGCTCCGTGGGCGCCTTTAAAGATTGCTTCTGGCTGCGATCGACGATGTTCATTTTGTGCCATTCCATATTTCCGAGGTTCATTTGTCTCTAGGAGACCAGTTGAAATTCTTGAAGAGGCTAAGTGGTTAGCTGGCAACGGTGTTTCTGAATTGTTTCTCGTCAGTG
Organism: Candidatus Planktophila sp.; assembly: GCA_051006495.1. Classification (GTDB taxonomy): domain Bacteria; phylum Actinomycetota; class Actinomycetes; order Nanopelagicales; family Nanopelagicaceae; genus Planktophila. The sequence continues at coordinate 7,742 of JBPCTE010000081.1, read as the reverse complement.
AAAATACAACTTCATACGGAAAAGATTTAGGCGATTTACGTTTAATGGAGACGATTCTTCCGGAAATTGCCAGCATCGCAGGTGTAGAACGAGTACGACTTTCTTATTTGCAACCAGCCGAAATGCGCCCGTCATTGCTTCAAGCAATGGTGTCTACAGAAAAGACTGCCTCATACTTTGATCTTTCTTTCCAGCACACCAGTCCAACAGTGCTTCGTGCAATGCGTAGATTCGGAGATAGCGAAAAATTTTTGCACCTAATCGCGCAGATCCGTGCACTCGATCCTGAAGCTGGAATTCGTTCTAATTTTATCGTTGGATTTCCTGGTGAAACAGAAGAAGATTTTGACGGTCTTGCAGAATTTATTACAAAAGCTCAACTAGATGCAGTTGGAATTTTTGGCTACTCAGATGAAGACAACACGGAAGCCCTTTCACTTGGCAATAAATTAGAACCAGAAGTTATTGCCCAAAGAGTTGAGTCATTATCTAGCCTCGCCGACGAGATGGTTTCGCTGCGCGCCCAAAGTCGTATCGGGCAACGAGTGCGCGTACTCATTGAAGACGAAGAGTTGCAAGAAGGGCGAGCAGGGCATCAAGGCCCAGAAGTTGATGGAACTACCTCATTTATTGGAACGAATTTCAAAGTTGGCGAGTATGTTCACGCTGTGATTGTTGACAGCGTGGGAGCAGATTTGGTGGCCGAAGCAGAATGAAGTTGCCTGGATTTTTGACACCAAATGTCATAACAACTCTGCGTATCGCATTCTTACCTCTTGGTGCCTATGCGCTATTTAAGAATGGCGGTAATGATCCAACATGGCAGATTATTTCGTGGTGGATATTTTTCATTTTAGGACTGAGCGATATTTTGGATGGAAATCTTGCGCGCAGCAGAAACACAATAACTGAATTCGGCAAATTTCTCGATCCAATTGCAGATAAGGCGATGATAGGTACCGTGATGATTTCGCTCTCACTTTTGGGGCGCATGCCGTGGTGGATAACAATCGTGATTATGGCGCGAGAAATTGGGATTACCTTATTTAGAGTAGCCGTTATTAAACGTGGCGTGATTCCCGCCAACCGTGGTGGAAAGATAAAAACGTTCTTCCAGGGATTTGGCGTAGGTTTTTACGTACTGCCATTGAGCCAGAACATGTACTGGTTTAGAGATAGTTTTATGGCCGTTGCTATAATTTTAACTCTTACCACCGGAGCGCATTACATCTACTCGGCTTTCAAGCCCGTCAACAAAACGGATAAATAACGCGAAAGGAATTTCATGAGCAACGGATCTGAAATTACTTCTGCTATGAAAGATGTAATCGCTAGTTTGAAATCTCGAAATGAAACTCTCAGTACTGCCGAATCAATCACAGGTGGGGGATTGGGTTATGCCATCACAAGCGTGCCTGGTTCTTCAGATATTTATGTCGGTGGGTCTATTGCGTATCACAGTGAAGTTAAGCAATCACATCTGGGAGTTTCGGCAGATCTCATTAAATTGAAAACTGTGTACAGTGAAGAAGTTGCATTTGAGATGGCTCGTGGAGCTATTGAAAAATTTAAAACTACGTGGGCCATAGCAACGACTGGTGTTGCTGGACCCGATGCATCCGATGGAGTCGCAGCAGGAACTGTGTGGGTAGCCATTGCAGGGCCCGTAACCCAGAGCATCCAATTGGCCCTAGATGGCGAGCGTGAAAATATCCGAAGTGGGACTGTCGCGAGCGCAATTGGCACCTTTGCGCGTATCCTTAGGGCTAGAGAATAACTAGGGCTAGAGAATAACTAGGGCAAGAGATTAGGGGGGCATAGTGTTATTACGTGAAGCTGTAGGCACGACCCTTCGCGCTGCCCGCACAGAGCAATCTCGCACACTTCGGGATGTCGCTCGTGATGCCCGTGTTTCCCTTGGCTACCTCTCAGAAGTAGAGCGTGGACAAAAAGAAGCATCCTCCGAACTCTTAGCTGCCATTTGCTCAGCCCTTGGATTAACACTTTCAACGGTAATGAGTGATGTGTCTATTCACATTAAGTCAACTGAAATTGCAACACTGAGCGTCGTAGACGCTGCCTAATTGGCCTAATTGTGGCTCACTTGTACGCGCTCCAAGGAGCTATTGCATCTCGCTCCGAAGCAGCTCTATTAAATGCAACCAAAGAAATAATCTCAACTCAAGGCATTAAGAATCTTGCGATGATTGATATCGCAGATCTATCCCAAGTTTCTCGCGCAACCTTATATAACCATTTTCGCGATAAAGATGCTGTTTTATACTCACTTTTGAGTCGAGAAGTTATTTACCATTTTGAAAGCGCTCCAAAAAATCCAGGTGAATTACTTGAATACTTTTCACTAGCGATTAGTTCCGATTCGGCTCTGGCAGGAATGCGCTCGCATGATCCGGCAATGCTTGCGACAATGCTGATGCGAAATGATGACAAGATTTGGCACGCCATCGACGCATATTTCCTAAGCGCATTGGGCTCATCCACAAAAGCCGGAATAGCAATTAGCTGGTTACTCGCGCAGGCACTTCAACCTCTGACTCCAGAACAATCTCGAGCACAGAGCTCACAACTTCTTCATGCGTATCTCTGATCTTCGAGAACGAATCCTTTTAAGTTTTGGCCCCCAATGGGCACCTTCATTTAGCGCCGATATTGCAATCTCAGAGTTGGGCAGTAAGAGCGTCAATGAGGCGCTCGCAGCTGGCCTTGAGCCCGATGAGATATGGCGAGCTGTGTGTAAGGCTCATCCCGATCAGACCGCTCCTCATAAGTAACGGCGTGTCGAACGCTTAATATGGCGTTCGAACAGATGTTCGTATACCCTTAACTCTGCACAACCAGAGCGGTTCCATCTTTCCGCCCACAGCCTTCCTCCAAAGCGCTTGGGCCGTCGGTGGGTCTCCGTACCTTCTGGACCGACACCAACGTCACATGACGTTTCATCGAAAGGAAAGAAGTGGCTACAGAAAAAAGTAATGACAAAGCTACAGAAAAAGCACAATCAGATCGTTCCAAAGCCTTAGACACAGCCCTCGCTCAGATTGAACGTCAGTTTGGTAAGGGTTCAGTAATGAAGATGTCAGAGCGACAGAATCAAGTTGTTGAAGTAATTCCTACTGGATCTATCGGACTCGATATCGCACTTGGAATTGGTGGTCTTCCACGTGGTCGCGTTATAGAAATCTACGGACCAGAGTCTTCAGGTAAGACAACACTCACACTTCACGCAATTGCAAATGCACAAAAAGCTGGCGGTATCTGCGCATTTATCGATGCTGAACACGCATTCGATTCAGAGTACGCAAAGAAGCTCGGAGTCGATATTGATGCACTCCTTGTTTCTCAACCAGATACTGGTGAGCAAGCACTAGAAATTATGGACATGCTCGTTCGTTCTGGAGCACTTGATTTAGTCGTTGTTGACTCGGTTGCAGCACTTGTTCCACGCGCTGAAATTGAGGGCGAAATGGGAGATTCACACATGGGTCTTCAAGCTCGCTTAATGTCACAAGCACTTCGTAAAATCACGGGCGCTCTACATCAATCAAAGACAACAGCTATTTTCATCAACCAACTACGCGATAAAATCGGTGTCTTCTTTGGTTCTCCAGAGACTACAACTGGCGGTAAAGCACTTAAGTTCTACGCATCCGTTCGTTTAGATATCCGTCGCATAGAAACACTTAAAGATGGCCAAGACGCAGTCGGAAACCGCACGCGCGTTAAGGTTGTTAAGAACAAGATGGCTCCACCATTTAAGCAAGCAGAGTTCGACATTATTTACGGCACTGGTATTTCGCGTGAAGGATCTCTTATCGATCTTGGCGTTGAAATCGGTATCGTTAAAAAATCTGGTGCTTGGTATACATATGAAGCAGATCAATTGGGACAAGGTAAGGAAAACTCCCGCGCATTCCTCATCGATAATCCAGATCTTGCTAATGAAATCGAGTCAAAGATTCGTGCTCACTTTGCTACACCTGTAGAAGTCGATCCAGCACTTGTTGCTGAAATCGATGAAGCAGCAGCTGAGGTTGATTTCTAATTAGCCTTGATTTCCTAAAGGTTGAAAGAGGCGAAGGCTCCGACCCTTACTCAGTAGCTCACACAATTGCTCTCAATGCACTTGTGACTAGAGCAAAGAGTAAGGGCGAGCTTCTCGCTCACCTTAAAAAGCGCGGTGTAGACGATGATGTTGCTCAAGCAACAATCTATAAATTAACTGAATCTGGGCTGCTCAATGATCAAGACTTTGCACAACAGTGGACCGACTCTCGTACCCGTTCAAAAAAACTATCAAAGCGCATTATTGCTGGTGAGTTACGTCAACGAGGTGTCGATCAAGAGAGCATCGATTTAGCACTTGAAGGCATCACCGATGAGAGCGAATACCGCACCGCATTTGAACTAGGAATGCGCAAGCTATCTACCATGTCACGCCAAGAACCTGAAGTTCAAATACGTAGAATCGAATCGCTATTAGCCCGTAAAGGATTTAGTTATTCAACAATTTCTCGCGTCATGCGCGAATTAGATTTACTAAATTAGTTTTTAGCTAGATGCTCAGTCAGACGTGCAGCAGTTGCAACAACTGCGGCGGCATGAACTCGGCCAGGTTGTCTTCCTAGACGTTCTATAGGACCACTAATACTTACGGCGGCTATAACTTTTCCATTTGGTCCACGTACAGGAGCAGATACTGAGGCAACGCCTGCCTCTCGTTCGCCCACGGATTGGGCCCATCCGCGACGACGATCTGCAGCCAATTGAGCGGCGGTAAATCGAGCATTAGTAAGACCGCGATGAATTTTCTCGGAGTCTTCCCACGCCAATAAAATTTGCGCAGCAGAACCTGCTTGCATCGTTAGAGCAGAACCAACTGGAACACTGTCGCGAAGACCGGATAAACGTTCGGCGACTGCAACGCAGATACGAACATCGCCTTGGCGACGATACAACTGAGCACTCTCTCCAGTGGCATCGCGCAATGCAGCTAGTGCCGGGGCTGCAACAGCGATTAATCGATCTTCACCTGCGGCGCTTGCTAATTCACCAGAACGCTTACCTAAGATAAAACGCCCGGTTAAATCTCGAGAGACCAATCTATGGTGTTCTAGGGCAACGGCTAAGCGATGTGCAGTGGGGCGAGCGATTCCAGTTGCAGCAACAAGTTCTGCAAGTGAGTGCGGTCCCGATTCAAGAGTGGTCAAAATAGCTACGGCTTTATCTAATACGCCGACTCCGCTATTATTTCTATCCACGATACGATATTAGCATCTCAATAAATGAGATGTCTACAAGGAGCCTTGGATGTCTAAGACGTTAGCGCAAAAGATTTGGGATGAACATATTGTTCGTCGCGCAGATGGCGAACCAGATCTTTTGTACATCGACCTTCATCTAATCCATGAGGTAACAAGCCCGCAAGCATTTGATGGCCTGCGCCTTACAAACCGAAAGGTTCGTAGACCTGATCTAACTATTGCTACAGAAGATCACAATGTTCCGACTCTTAATATTGATAAACCAATTGCAGACCCTGTTTCAAAATTACAAGTGGATACATTGCGCGCCAACTGCAAAGAGTTTGGAGTGCGAATTCACTCACTGGGAGATGCAGAACAAGGAATTGTTCACGTGGTAGGTCCACAACTTGGTTTGACGCAACCGGGAATGACGATTGTTTGCGGAGATTCACACACATCGACCCATGGTGCATTTGGCGCGCTTGCATTTGGTATTGGAACAAGCGAAGTCGAACATGTTCTGGCAACACAGACTCTGCCTTTGATTCGTCCGAAGACGATGGCAATCAACGTTGAAGGAACTCTAAAACCAGGCGTGACATCCAAAGATATTATTTTGGCAATCATCGCAAAAATCGGTACTGGCGGTGGACAGGGATATGTTTTGGAGTATCGCGGATCTGCCATACGTGCGCTCTCGATGGAAGCGCGTATGACCGTATGCAATATGTCAATTGAAGCTGGTGCACGTGCCGGATTAATTGCACCGGATGAAAAGACTTTTGAATATATAAAGGGCAAGCCTCACGCACCGAAAGATTATGATGCTGCAGTTAAATATTGGAGCACGCTCTATAGTGATGCCGACGCACAATTCGATGTTGAAATTAATCTTGATGCAAATGAACTAGAACCATTTGTTACGTGGGGAACAAACCCAGGTCAAGGTTTGCCTCTAAACGCATCTGTTCCGAATCCTGCAGACATCAAGGACGCAGAAGAACGCGGCGCAGCAGAAAGAGCTCTTACATATATGGGTCTGACTGCAGGAACACCATTAAAGAAAATATCAATCGATACTGTTTTCTTGGGTTCTTGCACCAATGGTCGTATTGAAGATTTACGTTCTGCTGCAGAAATTCTTAAGGGAAAGAAAATCTCTTCATCACTTCGCATGCTCGTAGTTCCTGGGTCTGCGCGAGTACGTCTGCAAGCAGAATCTGAGGGCTTGGATAAAGTCTTTCTTGATGCAGGCGCTGAATGGCGAAGCGCCGGATGCTCTATGTGCCTTGGCATGAATCCAGATCAGCTAGCTGTTGGAGAGCGAAGTGCCTCTACATCTAACCGAAACTTCGAAGGCCGCCAAGGTAAAGGTGGACGTACTCACCTTGTTAGCCCACTTGTAGCGGCAGCAACAGCACTGCGTGGAACTCTGTCTTCACCAGCGGATTTGTAAGGAAAAGAGATAATGGAAAAATTCATTAAACACACAGGTACCGGAGTTCCACTACGCCGTAGCAACGTGGACACAGATCAAATCATTCCAGCGGTGTATCTCAAGCGAGTTACTCGCAGTGGATTTGAAGATGGTCTATTTGCTGCGTGGAGAAGTGATCCAGAGTTCGTCCTTAACCAAGAAGCATTCAAAACGGGCACCGTTCTAGTTGCAGGGGCTGATTTTGGCACCGGATCTTCACGTGAACATGCGGTGTGGGCGCTTCAAAATTATGGTTTCAAAGCAGTTATCTCATCTCGCTTTGCAGATATTTTCCGCGGAAACTCCCTAAAAGGCGGATTGCTGACAATCATCGTTTCACAGGAAGAAGTTGAAGCCCTCTGGTCTGCGATTGAAAATAATCCAAAGACGATGATTACGGTAGATCTTGAAAGTCGCACTGTTTCTTACAACTCAACACTTTTGAATTTCGAAATCGATGACTACACCCGTTGGCGTTTAATGGAGGGTTTGGATGACATCGGTTTAACATTGAAACAGACTGATTCCATCGATACTTTCGAAAAAAATCGCGCTGAGTACAAACCAAAGACTCTTCCAATCCTCACGCAGTGAGCGCAAAATGAGCATTTTTACGCTCATTTATTAAAGAGAAGAGAGTTCTAATTGAAACTCTCAACTAAAACTTTAGAGATTTCTATGCGTAAAAAGTGCATTTTTTGGCTCTTTTATCGAAAATAAAAAAAATGCGACACGCCTTATCGCCTGTTGGACTGACCCCTAATTGGCGGTTAAGTTTTATACGCGTTAAGCAATTGCTTAACTTTTAAGCGTAAATCTAAGGGGATTTTAATGAATAAGGCCCAATTCATTGCCGCGTTGGCCCCACACTTCAACGACAGCAAGAAGGAAGCAGCTCACGCTGTAGACGTTGTTTTTGACACAATCGTTCGTGCAATGTCACGTGGCGAAGATGTCATGATCAATGATTTTGGAAAGTTTAAGAAAGTTGATCGTAAAGC
>JBPCTE010000080.1:0-8401 GCA_051006495.1 Candidatus Planktophila sp. | reverse complement strand
TTTGGATAATCTGTTGCAACCTTCTTGAGTGGCCCTGCATAGAGGAATCCAACAGCGATAATCGGGTTGTAACCAGCCTTAGCAAGAAGACGTAACTTGTCTTCGCGCTCTGAATCTGTACCTTGCGTAACAGTTACTTCTTTAACTGTTGCACCAAACTTCTTCTTAGCCATATCGAGACCGGCTGCAGCTGAGTCATTAAATGACTTGTCGCCACGTCCACCGATGTCATAGGCAATTGCTGCCTTAACTTTGCTTGCTGCATTAGCTGTTGGAGCAACGAGTGCACCTGCAGCGAGAGTTGCAGCTGCGACTAGCGCCGCAATGCGAATTGACTTCTTCAATTTTCCTCCAAGGAGTCCTAGTTACCTGTAAAACCAACTAACTAAGGGGGTTGTCGTTATTGGTGAGCCTAGTATTTCACTCGGCAGAAACCCAAGTATTCGTAAAAACTTAAATTGTCGGCGTTTTCGTGTTGGTTTTTTTGGGAAAACTCTCAACCTTTAGTTGAAACTCTAAATCTACTTAGCGCACCAAACCTAGTTTTAAATAAGTTTTATCAAGGGTTGTGGATGCTACTTCCTGAGCCTTCTCTGCGCCTTGAGAGAGGAGAGCGAGTAGGTGGGATTCATCTGAGAGCAGATCCAATGTTTTTTCACGAATTGGTTTGAGGTACTCCACAACTACGTCAGCTACTTCACCTTTGAGATCGCCATAGCCCTTGCCCTCAAAATGACTCTCAAGAGAGGTAATGCTCTGGCCGGATAAGGCGCTGTGAATAGTTAAAAGATTGCTCACTCCTGGTTTTTCTTTTTCATCGAATTTAATTTCACGACCTGCATCGGTCATGGCAGATTTTATTTTCTTAACGTTTACTTCAGGAGAATCCAAAATCTCAATTAGACCTGCAACGGTTTCGGCGGACTTGCTCATCTTCGCTGTCGGATTTTGCAAATCATAAATTTTTGCGCCCTGTTTGAGAATGAATCCGGATGGGATATTAAAAGTTGCTCCGTATCGAGCGTTAAATCGTTCAGCTAGATCTCTCGTGAGTTCAATATGTTGGCGTTGATCTTCGCCAACCGGAACTAAATCTGCTTGATATAACAAAATATCTGCAGCCATCAACATTGGATATGTAAATACTCCAACCTTTGTTGAATCCGAACCGCCTTTAGCTGCTCGATCTTTAAATTGCGTCATTCGACTAGCTTCGCCAAATCCAGTAATGCACTCCATGATCCACGCTAATTGATTATGTTCGGGCACTTGAGATTGCACGAAGAGTGTTGATTTTTCGGGAGAAATTCCGAGGGCCAATAACTGAGCTGCAGAAACCAAAGTCCGTTTACGCATAAGTGTTGGATCAGTCTCTACGGTTAACGCGTGTAAATCTACGATGCAATAAAAAGCATCATGGCCTTCTTGTAATTCAACCCATTGCTTTACCGCGCCAAGATAGTTACCAAGGTGAAAGGAGTCACTCGTAGGCTGAATGCCAGAAAGGACTCGCTTCATGCTCATGGTCGTAATTCTCGCACGAACTAGGCGTTTCGAGAGATCAATAACTGACCTGCTCGCTTACCTTCTAGCGTCAAAACAGTAATTCTTAATCCATTGATGCTCACAACATCATTTAAAACTGGAATGCGCCCAAGTACGTGCATTACAAATCCACTTGCGGTTTCGTAAGGACCTTCCGGAATTTCCAGTCCCGTTTGCTCGCACAAATCTTCAATTGAAATTAACCCGTCAACTTCAAAATCGCCAGTGCGTGATTCGAGTTGAACTTCCAATTCATCGGAATCGTACTCATCACGAATATCACCGATTAGGCACTCGACTAAATCTTCCATTGTGATGATTCCATCTGTTCCGCCGTATTCATCCAAAACAATTGCAAGGTGCTGTCTCTGATTTCGCATTTCTGTCAGAGCAGGAAGCACGCCTTTTGTGCCAGGCAAAAACATAATGTTTCGCACCAGCTCTTGAATTTTTCCACCGGTTGAAACCAATGAAGTATCAAGCAAATCGCGTACGTGAATAAATCCAATTACCTCATCCGTTGATCCACGAACCACTGGATAACGTGAGTGCGCCTTATCAACTGCGAGCGCAATGGCTTTAGATATCGTCAGAGATGCGTCCATGAAATCTACTTCGGTGCGCGGCACCATCAACTCGTGAATTTGTCGCTCTGATGCATTAAATACTTCTTCTACGATGTCGCGCTCCTCATCGGTGAGCGCTGCATGTCCAGCAACTAAATCCAGTAGCTCTTCTTCAGACATCGCACTTCGTTGCTCTTTTGGATCTACTCCAAAAATACGAACAACGAGGTCTGTTGAGTGCGAAAGGAGCCAAATAATTGGGCGAAAGAGAGTGGCAATCGCATCAATTATTGGCGCAGAAGCGAGTGAAATTTGTTCGGTGCGAAAGAGTGCCAATCTCTTTGGAACTAATTCACCAAAAACCAGGGAGAAATAAGCGATTACAAGAGTTACACCAATAAGTGATGCAATTGAACTCACTGAGTCATTGATACCTAATTTTTCCAACCAAGGGATCACATACTGACCAAGTTTTTCGGCACCTAACGCTGCAGATAAGAAACCACAGACCGTCACACCAACTTGTGCCGCTGCAAGAAAACGGTTGGGATTATCTGCAAGAGATGCCACGCGCTTTCCACGTTTGCCCTTCGAAGCCATTTGTCGAATCTGACTTTCTCGAAGAGATATAAGTGCAATCTCAGCTGCGACGAAGAGTGAACCGAGAAGTATGAGAGCTGTGACAGTTGCTAAAGCCGCGATTAATCCGCCGAACGAGTGGGGCTCCATAAGGGTGCTAACTCTACAGGAGTGCTCTATGGGCCCACCCGCTAAACTTGGCTTTAAAGAGTCCGCATGGGCTCAGCACCTTCACGTACGGATCGTCGGGCACGTACCTGCCCGGAGAAGGAGAAATTTCTCATGGCTGCAGTTGTATTTGAAAATGCTTCACGCATTTATCCAGGATCTACAACGCCGGCAGTAAATAATTTAAATCTACAGATCAATGATGGTGAATTCTTAGTTCTAGTTGGTCCGTCAGGTTGCGGTAAATCAACAATTCTCCGCATGCTTGCAGGGCTTGAAGAGGTCGATAGCGGTCGAATTTTAATCGATGGTAAAGATGTCACAAATGTCGCTCCAAAAGATCGCGATGTCGCAATGGTTTTTCAATCTTATGCGCTGTATCCACACATGAGTGTTGCTGAAAACATGGGATTCGCGCTAAAAATTTCAGGCACTCCAAAAGAGGAACGCGATCGCAGAGTATTAGAAGCGGCAAAATTATTAGATCTTGAAGAATTCCTAGACCGCAAACCTAAAGCACTTTCCGGCGGCCAACGTCAAAGAGTTGCAATGGGTCGTGCCATTGTTCGTGAGCCACAGGTATTTCTTATGGACGAACCACTTTCAAATCTTGATGCCAAATTAAGAGTTGCAACTCGAACACAAATTGCCGAATTGCAACGTCGACTTGGTATCACAACTGTTTACGTAACGCACGATCAAGTTGAAGCCATGACTATTGGCGATCGAGTAGCCGTAATTAATGATGGAATCCTGCAGCAAGTAGATACTCCACGCAATTTAATTGACAATCCTGCCAATGCTTTCGTCGCAGATTTTCTTAGTGACGTACGATTAGGCGAAGCTCTGAATTAATGCAACTTCTTCACCACTTATAAATGTACGTGGTGATTCTGTAAGGCCTTTAAGGACATGTACCTTTGCGCGGCCTTGTACTCTCCATTTATCAGTATGCACGAGCGCTGTGTCTTCATCTATGCCAAGTAAGTAAGTTCCTTGATCACTACGTAATGCAATGGAAGCAATTCGATCCGGAACCCAACCAAGAAACTTGTCATAGTGTGGAATAACTTCAATTTCCGGAATCAAACCAAGACCGGTTTGCGCATGAGACTTTCTAATTCCAACAATTTTTGAACCAAAAGCCATAGCTCCGGCAGAGCAACCAGCCAGTGAAGTTCCTGAATGAAACTCAGTTTTGATCTTTTCCCACAGCGGAGTTCCGCTAAAAACTTCTGTGATGTATCCGGGATCTCCGCCTGAAAAGTAAATCAATCCAGCATTTGTTACTTCATCAACAAAGTGCGGATTGAATGCATCTTCACGTTTTAAAATTGGAAGGAATTTACATTCGGCGCCCATTCGATCGGCTTGCGCCTGTCCGCGCACTCTCCAAAACTCAATGCGATCGGCGCTCTCTTGTCCTGCTCCCGTAGGAATTTGAATGTAAGTATTTTCTTTACCTCTTGAAATACCACCATGCAGGAGATCAGTTTCGATTTCCTGCATCTGGATTAAGTACTCGCCTGAGCCAACTAGTGCCAAAGCACCGCGCTCAGAATTCATTACTGCTAAGCCATCGCCTTCTGGAGATTTTCATCAATTGAATTAAGAAATTCCTGGGTTGTTTGCCATGGCGAAGTTGGTGAAATTAGAAGTGACAAATCCTTTGTCATCTTTCCTTGCTCCACTGTTTGAATACAAACTCTTTCAAGAGTGTCGCAGAATTGAGCTAAATCTTTGTTGTTATCTAGTTTCGCACGATGTGCAAGACCACGCGTCCAAGCGAAAATTGAAGCAATTGGGTTAGTTGATGTTGCTTTTCCAGCTTGGTGATCGCGATAGTGACGGGTCACAGTTCCGTGCGCCGCTTCAGATTCAACAACTTTTCCATCTGGTGTCATTAAGACTGAAGTCATTAATCCGAGCGAGCCATAACCTTGTGCGACAGTGTCTGACTGAACATCTCCGTCGTAATTCTTACAAGCCCAGACGTATCCACCCTCCATGCGAAGTGACATCGCAACCATGTCATCAATAAGGCGGTGTTCATACCAAATTCCTGCAGAATCAAATGCTGTTTTAAATTCTGCTTGATAAATCTCTTCAAAAATATCTTTAAAGCGTCCATCGTAAGCTTTAAGAATTGTGTTCTTTGTTGAGAGATAAACAGGGTACTTTCTATTTAATCCATAATTAAGAGATGCTCTCGCAAAATCACGGATTGAATCGTCTAGGTTATACATGCCCATTGCTACGCCAGCGGCTGGGAAATCAAAAACATTGAACTCCATAGGAGCTGAACCATCTTCAGGAACGAAAGAGAGCGTGAGCTTTCCTGGACCAGGAACTTTGAAATCTGTTGCCTTGTATTGATCGCCAAATGCATGACGTCCAATAACAATCGGCTTTGTCCAGTGCGGAACCAATCGTGGAACATTGCTGATGATGATTGGTTCGCGGAAAATTACACCGCCCAAGATATTGCGGATTGTCCCGTTTGGCGACTTCCACATCTTCTTAAGACCAAACTCTTCAACCCGAGCTTCATCTGGGGTAATTGTCGCGCACTTAATTCCAACACCGTGCTTTTGGATTGCTCGTGCAGCATCAATTGTTATTTGATCATCGGTCTCATCACGCTTTTCAATCCCAAGATCGTAATATTCAAGATTTACATCTAAGTAAGGAAGAATCAACGAATCCTTGATGAATTGCCAGATGATACGAGTCATCTCATCGCCATCTAATTCAACAACTGTTCCTTCAACTTTAATCTTGGCCATTCGCTCTGCTCCCCTTAGAGTGTTTGTACGTCTGCTTGTTTAGCACGAACTGCTTCTGCAGCAACTTTGAGTGCGTTTAATTCAGATTCAGTGAGTTTGGTTTCTACAACTTTCTTAACTCCTTGACGTCCTATCTGCGCTTCTACTCCTAGGTAAACCCCGGAGATTCCATATTCGCCATCAACCCATGCGCAGACTGGCATGGTTGCGCCAGAATCTTCAATCACTGCCTTTGCCATTCGAGCAGCTGCAGCAGAAGGTGCGTAGTAAGCAGAGCCTGTTTTTAGTAGTGCAACCACTTCTGCTCCACCATTTCGAGTGCGATCTACTAGTTCGTCAATTTCTGATTGTGATAATTTTTCGCTGAGAGCAGCTCCACCAACTGTGCAACGACTTGGAACAGGCACCATGGTTTCTCCGTGTGAACCAAGTGTGAGCGTATTTACTGATGAAACTGCAACATTGAGTTTTTCTGCAACGAAGTGTGTGAAGCGAGCGGTATCAAGCATTCCTGCCTGACCCATTACACGGTTATGAGGAAAAGATGTTGCAATTTGAGTAAGAGCAGTCATTTCATCGAGTGGATTAGAGACCACAATTATGACTGCATTCGGTGAATGCTTAGCAATATTTTCTGCAACGCCGCGAACGATTCCTGCATTAACTCCGATGAGATCCATACGACTCATTCCAGGTTTGCGAGGTAAACCGGCGGTGATTACAACAACATCTGAATTTGCAGTGGCTTCGTATCCATTGCCATCTGCACTTGTGGTTGCACCAATGATTTTTGTTTCAAATCCTTCGATGGAACGTGATTGGTTCATATCTAATGCCAAACCTTCTGGCTTGCCTTCGAGAATGTCGGTGAGAACAACTGTGTCAAAAATGTTGTACTCCGCTAATCGCATTGCAGTTGTTGAACCATAAAAACCTGCACCGACGACGGTTACTTTGCCTGCCATGGACTGCGTCCTTCTTTCGAAAATCGGATCTAGAAGTGCCTTGATATCAAGATAACTCTACAACCCGTGCGGTAGTGAAATTGCCAAGACGAAGAGTCCTATCGCAATACCAACTGGGAAATAGAACTCAATCGTGCGCAAGTGACGAGCAGGAAATGCGATGCCTAATGTTCCAAGGGCTATCAAGAGTGACCCGGATCGCACAAAACTAAGGGCTCCTAAAATTACACCGCATACAACGAATGCGTAGCTTGCGAATTTAATAACTCGTGAATCTAGGAACACGCGTCCACAACATTCGTCACAAGCATTGCCCTTGTCATTGGACCAACTCCGCCAGGCATTGGTGCGACATAACCCGCTTTTTCCATTACATCAGGATGCACGTCACCAAGTAATCCTGCGTCTGTGCGTGATATTCCCACATCGATAATTGAAGCACCTTCTTTAATCATTGATGCATTAAGGAAATGCGCTTGCCCAATTGCTGCGACAACAATGTCGGCATTTTTAGTATGACGTACCAAATCTTTTGTGCCTGTATGAGTTAACGTAACCGTTGCATTTTCTTGTCTACGAGTAAGCAGTAAACCAAGTGGTCGCCCAACAGTTAAACCGCGACCGATAACAGTAACTTCTGCGCCTTTAAGAGCAACGTTGTAATGCTGAAGCAACGCAACAATTCCGCGAGGAGTGCAAGGTAGTGGTGCGTCATAACCTGCAACAAGTCTTCCTAAATTCATAGGGTGCAAACCATCAGCATCTTTCGCAGGGTCGATAGCCTCAAGAATTACTTGTGGATCGATTCCTTTAGGCATTGGTAGTTGCACGATGTAGCCAGTGCACTCTTTCGCATTATTAAGATCTTTAATGGCTGCAAGAACATCTGCTTGTGATGCACTCTCTGGAAGGTCCACGCGAATTGACGTGACTCCAACTTCTTGGCAATCTCGATGTTTTCCACCTACATATGAATGTGAACCCGGATCATCTCCCACTAGTACTGTGCCGAGTCCTGGAGTAACGCCTTTTTTCTTTAATTCAACAACACGAGTTGCTAACTCTTTTTTAATTGATGCCGCTAATGCTTTACCATCGAGAATAGTTGCGCTCATGCTCATATCTTATTGGAATTTATGCGTGTGAGAAATGCCGTGTTCCAGTGAAATACAAGGTAATTCCAGCCTGTTCTGCAGCGGTAATTACTTCTTCATCACGGACGCTTCCACCAGGTGAAACTACAGCGGTAACTCCTGCATCAATCAAAATTTGCAAACCGTCGGCGAATGGAAAAAATGCATCACTTGCGGCGACGCTACCTAATGCACGCTTTCCTGCCCTCTTAACTGCAAGCTCTGCGCTATCCAAACGATTCACTTGACCCATCCCGATACCGATGCTTGCTCTGTCTTTTGCCAAAAGAATTGCGTTACTTTTTACGGCACGAACTGCACGCCATGCAAATTCAAGGTCTTTTAGGCAATCAGAGATAACCGCAGTGCCAGCAACTAATTTCCACGTTGACGAAGAGTCTTCGGAAGAATTTATTGCGTCAACATCTTGAATCAACATTCCCCCACTTACTGGGCGAAGTTCAATAGTCGGTGCTTTCGTAGATGCGCACTCAAGAATTCGAATAGAAGGTTTTTGAGTAAGAATTTCTAGCGCTCCGCTTTCATAACCGGGTGCGATTAAGACTTCCGTAAATATCTCTGAAAGAGCAGAAGCCATTTCAGTTGTCACGATCCGATTTGCAGCGACTACGCCTCCAAAGGCTGACACTGGATCGCAT
>JBPCTE010000079.1:0-3401 GCA_051006495.1 Candidatus Planktophila sp. | reverse complement strand
GTTTATGGTTCATAAGGAGGAATAAAAGTGGCTTCACCACAAAATTATTTAGCGGTCATCAAAGTCGTCGGCATTGGTGGCGGTGGAGTTAACGCAATTAATCGAATGATCGATGTCGGATTAAAGGGCGTCGAGTTCATTGCGATTAACACAGATGCACAACATTTATTAATGAGTGATGCAGATGTGAAATTAGATATTGGTCGCAAATCAACTCGTGGACTTGGTGCAGGTGCTGCACCTGAAAAAGGACGTGAAGCAGCACTTGATCACATCGATGAAATTGAAGAAATTTTGCGCGGTGCGGATATGGTTTTTGTTACTGCAGGAGAAGGTGGCGGAACTGGCACAGGTGGGGCACCTGTTGTTGCAAAGATTGCACGTGAAATTGGCGCATTAACAATTGGTGTAGTTACAAAGCCATTTAGTTTTGAAGGAAAGATTCGTTCTGCTCAGGCAGAAGAAGGAATCGAAGCACTCCGTTCAGAAGTTGACACTCTTATTGTTATTCCAAATGATCGCTTACTTGCAATCTCTGATCGCTCAATTACAGCAGTTGATGCATTTAAGAGCGCGGATCAAGTATTGCTCTCCGGCGTGCAGGGAATTACAGAAATAATTACTCAACCTGGTTTGATTAATCTTGACTTTGCAGATGTGAAAACAGTTATGACGGGTGCAGGTTCTGCACTTATGGGCATCGGTTCTGCTCGCGGAGAAAATCGTGCGATACGTGCGGCTGAACTAGCTATTTCAAGTCCATTGCTTGAAGCTTCAATCGATGGCGCCATGGGAGTTCTGCTATCAGTTGCTGGTGGTTCAGATCTTGGTTTGTTTGAGATTAATGAAGCGTGCGAACTTGTACAGGCAGCAGCTCATCCAAATGCGAAGATTATTTTCGGTACAACAATCGATGATGCACTCGGTGATGAAGTTCGCATCACGGTAATTGCCGCTGGTTTTGATGGGGGAGAACCAAAGAAGGTATCTGTGCCTGTAATTAATGCAGCTACTTTGGCTGGAAATGCTAACCCAGTGCCAAGCAATGACCCACTTGCTGTGGCACTAGATCTCGAAGCCGATCTTTCGCCTCGTCCGCGGGTGACATTTGAAGAACTAGTTGCCGAGGATGAAATTGATGTTCCAGATTTCATGAAATAAGAGTGAGCTTTACTCTCTTTACAGATCGCCTTGGTGGCTTTAGCCAAGGCGATTTTTCATCACTGAATTTAGCCTTACATGTTGGCGATGATGACGATGCGGTTCAAGCAAATAGAGATCTCATCGCGAGAGAATATGGCGCCTGCGTTTACATGAATCAAGTGCATGGAAATGAAGTTCATGTCGTAACGGATCTCATTGATCACACTCCTACGTGTGATGCATTAATTACTACCGTACCGGGAATCACTCTGGCTGTAATGACTGCAGATTGCATTCCACTCTTGTTATCGAGTGCAAGTGTTGTAGCAGCTGTACATGTGGGTCGACGCGGTTTGGTTAATGGCGTCGCGCGAAAGACAATAGAAACGATGAGAGAGCTTGGAGCGAGCACCATTTCTGCACAACTTGGTCCCTCAATTTGTGGCACTTGTTATGAAGTTGATGTGGAAACCTTTGATGAGGTGCAGAGAGTTCATCCTGTAGCGCGAAGCCAGACCGAGCGAGGAACACCAGCGTTGGATCTAGCAAAGGCGTTAGTTGCAGACCTCAAAGAGTTTTCAATTGACACCATGGTTGATAAGCGATGTACAAATGAAGATGTCGAACTCTTCTCCTATCGCAAATCCCAGCGCACCGGACGCCAGGCGGGTTTAATTAGATTATGACTTCACGTTACGACGAGATAGCGGCTAACTTAGCTGATGTAAGAGCTGCGATTGCGAATTCCGTTTTAACTGCAGGTCGATCAATTGATGACATCACACTTATTGCAGTGACTAAAACATTTCCTGTCAGCGATGTTCATTTATTAGCAAGTTTGGACGTCCATAATTACGGTGAGAACCGAGATTCTGAGGGCGCACCAAAGGCGGCAGCCGTTCCTGGCACGTGGCATTTTCAAGGTCAGATCCAGAGCAATAAACTAAAATCAATTGCTTCGTGGGCACACGTTATTCATTCATTAGATGAGCTTCGACACATACAAGCCTTGGATAGAGTTGCAACTCATCGCATTGGTGTCTTTCTACAGGTTTCTCTAGATGGCGCTCAAGGTAGAGGCGGAGCGGAGCCTTCAGCTTTATCTGCACTAGCAGATGCCGTAATGGCATCCACTCATCTTGATTTGATGGGACTCATGGCCGTGGCACCACTGGATATAAGTAGCGATCAGGCTTTTGAAAAACTTGCCGAAATTCATTCATCCTTTAAAGACTCATATCCAATGGCTAACTCTTTATCTGCTGGCATGAGCAATGACTTTGAGTCGGCTATTTCCCACGGTGCGACACATATACGTATAGGTAGTTCAATCCTCGGTTCACGAGCAACCCCCCAGTAACCTTTTACCCATGTCTAATGCAATGCGCCGTGTCGCGAACTACCTTGGTTTAGTTGATGACCCTGAAATCCAGAGCACTGTAGAAGCGCCATCTTCTCGGGTTCCTGATGTACGAATTCGCACACGCGAACCACGTAACGTCGCGCCAGTTCTTCATCACGACACAACTCCACAATTGGATCTGCCAGCACTTGATCGCATCGTTACATTGCATCCGCGCTTTTATAACGAAGCTCGCACAATTGGTGAGCACTATCGCCTGGGAAATCCAGTCATCATTAATTTAACTGACATGGATGAATCAGAACGCAAGCGCCTGGTTGACTTTGCCAGTGGACTAGTTTTTGGTCATCACGGAACCATTGAACGTGTGACTTCAAAAGTTTTCCTACTCTCTCCTGCAAACGTAAAGGTAAGTAGCGAAGACAAAGCGGCTGCTGCTGAAGCAAGCTTCTTTAACCAGAGCTGATCCTTCTTCCATGGTACGTATCGGTTCGATACTTCATTTAATTCTTCAGTTATTTTTATTTGCATTACTTGCTCGTTTAATTCTCGATTATGTGCGGATGTTTAAACCATCTTGGCGCCCCGGCGGAATTATTTTGTTCGTTGTTGAAGCTATTTATGCAATCACAGATCGCCCTATGAATTTTGTGCGTCGATTTGTGCCACCACTTCGTTTGGGTGGCGTTTCACTTGATTTATCTTTCATCGTATTGTTCTTCGCAATACAGATGTTAATGCCGCTAGTTTTACTGATTTAACTCTTTACAAGCGCTGCGTTAAATCCGATTTCGCCTTCTAAAATAGGCAGATTTGAATCACGAGTAAATTCGGTAGCCAGTACTTCTGCGCTGATGTGCTCCTGTGCAGACTCAACTGCTTCTGCGATTTCATC
>JBPCTE010000078.1:0-2846 GCA_051006495.1 Candidatus Planktophila sp. | reverse complement strand
CCTTGAACTAGAGAGTTAGCGCAGTTTCCAACGCCAACGATTGCAACTCGGATATCGCCTTTACCGGTTGTTATTTTCACTCTATTTCCTCTCGGTTTTGATCATGTCTTCCAGCCAATCGATTTCTCGCTGTGCTGATTCCAAAGAGTGACGACGCCACTCTTCGAGATACTTATCGATTCCCACCGGAGATTTTTCGAGTTCTCCACGCAGAATCTCTGCCTTCTCTTTCAACCGACGGTGTCGGCCTTCCAAAATTCGAACGCGATTCTTAGTCGATGTTGGACCAAAGAATGCGAAGCGAATTTCAAAACCTTCGTCTTCCCATGTATCAGGGCTTACTGTTTCCGCCAAAGTTTCAAATCGATTCTTTCCTTTTGCTGTAATTACATAAACAATTCGCGAGCGCCGAGTTGCATCTGCAACCGATGCATCAATTAGGCCCGCTTCCATCATTCGGCGTAATTGCGGATATAAAACTGAAAATGAGAGAGCACGAAATGGACCAAAAATTGCACTCATTCTCTTCCGAAGTTCATATCCGTGAAGAGGGCTCTGAGACAAAAGGCCAAGGAGTGCGAATTCAAGTGATTCACTGCGCGAGCGCATAGATCCTTCTCCCCTTGAGCTTTGAGTCCGGTCCCTATCGGAACTTATATCGAATCGATATAACGATGCGATAGTTAACCCGATACTGCCCAGCAATGCCAATTCGCCTCGCGGTAAGCGTGGATTTCGGCGTGGCGTACGCCTTGGTAGCCCGTTGCCCCGTCTTACTCTAGATGACGGCCTTCCCCGCCTCTTAGGGCGTTTACCCCGCCCGCCAATGGAAGGAACACTATGTCCCTGCTCTCATGGAAACTTCACGGCAACGGAAAGAATGTTGCTCACGGAGATGTCGTCTCCACAGATGAGCGCCTCACATGGCCACGCACAATAGGCGTTGGCGTGCAGCACATTGCTGCCATGTTCGGCGCAACATTTCTCGTCCCTATCATCACTGGATTTCCTCCAACAACAACTCTCTTCTTCTCAGGAATCGGAACTCTTCTATTCCTAGCACTTACGCAGAACAGAGTTCCTAGCTACCTAGGTTCTTCTTTCGCATTCTTGGCACCTATTGCTGCTGCAAAAACTGGTGGCGGAATGAGCGCAGCCCTTGGCGGCGTTGTTGTCACAGGTTTGATCCTTGCTGTTGTCGGTCTGATTGTTCGCCAAGCTGGAATAGGTTGGATTAATTGGCTATTGCCTCCTGTAGTAACAGGAACAATCGTGATGGTTATCGGACTAAACCTTGCCGGTGCTGCAAAAAATAACTTTATTGCTGGACCAACAATAGGAATTATTACATTGGCATCAATCGGTGTCGTTTCCGCACTCTCACGTGGCTTTTTGAATCGAATCAGTATTTTCGCTGGTTTGGTAATTGGTTACGTAGTAGCTCTCATAATGGGCGATGTAAAAACAGATGCAATTAGTTCTGCATCTTGGGTGGCAATGCCATCATTTACATCTCCAACATTTGACTCCAAGGCAATTGTTTTATTCTTGCCTGTCGTTCTTGTTCTCATTGCTGAAAACGTAGGGCACGTTAAGGCCGTATCGGCAATGACGGGCAAAAACCTCGATGATCAAATGGGAACAGCTCTTATGGCAGATGGTCTAGCAACAACTCTTGCTGGCGCAGGTGGCGGATCAGGAACAACGACATATGCTGAAAATATCGGAGTTATGGCTGCTACTCGAGTCTATTCAACAGCTGCATATTGGATTGCAGGTGTAGGTGCAATTCTTCTCTCACTCTCACCTAAATTTGGTGCAGTTCTTAGTGCAACACCTGTCGGCGCACTTGGTGGCGTTGGTGTTGCCCTATTCGGAATGATCGGTGTACTTGGTGCTCGAATCTGGATCGATAGCAGAGTCGATTTCTCGAACTCAATTAATCTATTGATTGCAGCTTCTGCATTAATCATCGGTATTTCAGATATGTCTTGGACTGCTGGCGATTACACATTCAGCGGAATCATCAACGCTACTTTGGTTGCAGTTGTTGGTCACCGTGTCCTAAATGCACTCGCAAACTCTCGCAAGTAGGTAATATAAAACTATGGTGATTCCATCGCGGCTACCTGAATACATCGTGGCCGCGATGGTAATCATCTTGGCTCCTGGACCGAGCGTGCTATTTGTTATTGCTCGAGCAATTGCTTGGGGTCGCAAAACAGCGGTCTTTACAGTCGCAGGAAATGTCACCGGTGCATTTGCACTCTCAACCCTTGTGGCAATTGGTCTTGGTCCAATACTTCAAAAATCAGATCTTGCATACGCCTCAATTCAATGGGGTGGCGGTTTATATCTAATGTATTTAGGTATCGATGCAATTAGGCATAGAAAAGTTCATGCAGAAGATATGCGTAATCAAGGTGATATCGCTCCAGGAATAGCGCGCTCTATGCGCGATGGTTTTTGGGTTGGTGCGCTTAATCCAAAGGGACTGGTTTTCTATGCAGCAATTTTGCCGCAATTTGTTGATCGAGAAAAAGGAAGTGTTGCCTTACAACTGATTCTGCTCGGCGCAATTTTCTCGATATTGGCATTTATTTCAGATGGTTCATGGGGTTTACTTGCCGGAACTGCTCGCCACTGGCTAGCAACTGATCCAAAGAGATTAGAAAAATTACGCGCAACAGGCGGTTCGGTCATGATAATTCTTGGAATTTCAGTACTCGTTGCAGCAATTGTCAGCGCCTAACGAGAAGATACATTCATGAAAAAGCCTGAATCGCCAGCAACGCAGTTTATTTCTCCCTCTGATCTTACTTTTGGATTATCTACATGTAAGAGAT
>JBPCTE010000077.1:0-2638 GCA_051006495.1 Candidatus Planktophila sp. | reverse complement strand
ACAAATGTATCTCCAAAGGTAGGCGCGAAGGTTTTACGTGGCACCGTAGTAACCATCACAGTAGGCTAGCCCGATGCCAGCCCCAGTGAAGAAACCGCGTATCGGAGCCCACACGCAAACAACATGTGGTATGGTAAAACGTTCTATCGCATATGCACAAACTATTGGCGCCGAAGCAATTCAAGTTTTCGCATCAAACCCTCGTCAATGGTCAATGCCAGATGCCAACATGCAGGCTGATAATGAATTTAAAGAAAAAGCATCTGAATTAGATTTAGAAGTTTACGTTCATGCACCATTTCTCATTAATTTAGGCTCTCCAACTGAAGATACCTACAAGAATTCTCTCGCGGCAACTGAGTATGCACTCAAGAGAGCAACAGATATTGGTGCTTTGGGATCTGTTATTCATACAGGTTCAGCGGTAAAAGAAGATAATGTTAAACAAGCTTGGAAACAGATTCACGAAGGCATGATGCCAATTCTTAATAGATTAAATGATGACTCTCCATACTTGCTTCTCGAGCCCACTGCAGGGCAAGGTCAATCACTCGTTAAGAAACTCGATGACCTAGAAAATTATTTGAAGGCTCTCGAATACCACCCCCGCGTAGGAATCTGTCTAGATACATGTCACGTCTTTGCTGCCGGTCATGACATATCTGTAAAGGGTGGAATGAGCGCGACGATTGACCTACTCGTTCAAATCGCAGGAATCGAACGTTTCCAACTCGTGCACGCAAATGATTCGATGGATATCTGTGGCGCTTTAAAAGATCGCCATCAAAATCTAGGTGAAGGCCACATCGGTATTGATCCATTCAAAGAGTTGTTGGCGCATCCAGCAGTTGCTAATGCTCCACTCATTCTTGAAACTCCTGGTTTAGAAGAAAAGCATGCTCCAGAAGTTGCCCTGCTTAAGAAATTACGTGGATGAGTACTCAACACGCTACAAAAATCAGGCTAGCCCCTTGGGCTCTCTTACTCGTTGCTGCGGCTTGGGGTCTTGCCTTTGTGATTATGAAAGATTCAATTGCAAGACAGAGTGTTAACAACTTTCTATTTAGCCGTTTTGCCCTTGCTGTGGTGGTCATGTTCATTCTTCGGCCACGTGTTATTAAATTGTTTAATAAAGATTTAGTTACACGCTCAGTATTTGCCGGAACTTTTCTCGGTGCAGGATACATTCTGCAAACATTGGGCTTGGAGCGAACCGGCGCTGCGATTACAGGATTTATTACCGGACTCTACGTTGTCTTTACCCCACTCATTGCTGCACTAATTCTCAAAACACGAATTACTCTAATTACCTGGAGTTGTGTCCTAATAGCAACAATTGGCCTTGCACTCCTTTCGTTGCATGGCTGGTCAATTGGTTTTGGAGAATTATTAGTACTCGGTAGCGCTTTTTGTTTCGGTGCGCACATCATTTCTTTAGGTAAGTGGAGCAGTGGTCGAGACGCATATGCAATGACGGTTATTCAACTAACAATGTGTGCGCTCTTAAGCGGTTTAGCATCCTTGGCTGAGGGTGGATATTCACCACCTCCAGATTGGGGAGTTTGGGCAACTGTAATTTTTACAGCCGTCGTCTGCACGGCAATCGCGTTCATGGTTCAAACATGGTCACAAGCTCATATGACAACTACCAAAGTTGCTGTGATTCTGACTATGGAGGTTGTCTTTGCAGCGATTTTCGCGATTATTTTTGGTGGAGAACGCCTAACTCTTCAAACAGCTATCGGTGGAACCCTGGTTGTCTTTGCTATGTATGTCATTGTTATCAAAGAAGCATGAGAAAATAAACCATGGCCATTGACTTACGATCTGACACAGTCACAAAACCTTCAGAAGCAATGCGTGATGCAATTGCGTCAGCACCTGTTGGAGATGATGTCTATGGCGATGATCCAACAGTGAACTCACTTGAAGAACGAGTAGCAGCGTTATTTGGTAAAGAATCTGCACTCTTTTCACCAACTGGTTCACTAGCCAACCAGCTTGCTATCAGATCACTTGTTGCACCTGGCGAAGAGTTAATTGCAGAGACAAATTCTCACATCGTCCGCGCCGAACTAGGTGCTGCTGCCGTTTTCTCTGGGATCACGACTCGTACGTGGCCTGCAAAAAATGGATTACTTAAAGCCGCCGATGCTCTCGAAATTGCTCGTCCGAACTCAGGACCATATTTAGTTTCAACAACGGCTATTGCAGTTGAGAATACACACAACTTCGGTGGCGGAACTGTTCAGCCAATCTCTGAAATCGCTGCACTTAAAAAAGGTGCTGATGAAATCGGCGTCGCCCTTCACTTAGATGGTGCGCGAATCTGGAACGCTCACGTCGCAAGCGGGGTAGCTTTTACAGAGTATGGAAAGTATTTCGACACCATCAGCGTCTGTTTATCAAAGGGATTGGGTGCACCAGTTGGTTCCCTAGTACTTGGAAGCAAAGAGATGATTGCCCGCACTCGCGTATGGCGTAAACGATACGGCGGCGGAATGCGCCAAATTGGAATTCTTGCTGCGGCCGGTCATTACGCTCTCGATAACAACATCAATCGCCTTAGCGATGATCATGCAAGAGCGAAGAAGATTGCACTTGCACTCGCAGAAATTGATTCATCTTTAATCGATCC
>JBPCTE010000076.1:0-11262 GCA_051006495.1 Candidatus Planktophila sp. | reverse complement strand
CGCAGAGTTACTCGATTCAATGTTTGATCCAACAGTTACATACGAAGACCTAAAGTGGATTCGCAAAAACTGGAAGGGCAAACTCGTTGTAAAGGGAATCCAAAACGTCGATGATGCTGTGAAATCAGTGAGCGCCGGTGCAGATGCAATTATTTTGTCTAATCATGGCGGACGACAATTAGATCGCGCACCTGTTCCTTTCCTATTGCTCCCAGAGGTTCGTAAGAAGATTGGCAAGAAGGCCGAACTTCATATGGATACAGGAATCATGCACGGAGCCGACATTGTTGCGGCGCTAGCGAACGGCGCCAACTTTACGTGGATTGGTCGCGCATACTTGTATGGTCTTATGGCTGGCGGACGAGATGGCGTTGATCGCACAATCGAAATCTTAAATTCACAGATTTATCGCACAATGAAATTACTCGGCGTTAAATCGGTATCAGATTTGAATCCTTCGCACGTTCGCACAATCAATAGATTTGCGAAGTAATGTCTGAAATCGAATCTGGAACTACAGATTTACCTTTATTCAAGGCACTCGCACACAATCTTAGAAATCTTCCTAAAGCAGCTTCTTGGACCGCGCTCTTATCCGGCTTTCTAGTTGTTTTTGTCTCCACAACAGGACCCATTGCAATTTTGTATCAAGCAGCAGCTGCTGCCAAGATGCCAATTGAATTAACAAATTCGTGGCTCTTTGCAGTCTTCTTGGGCTCTGGACTCTTTGGATTATTGCTCACACTTCGATTCGGAATACCAATTATTGGTTCATGGGCATCTACAACAACTGCGCTACTTGTAACAGGATTAGTTGATCACTCTTTTTCAGAAGTGATTGGTGCCTACTTCGGCGCATCTATCCTTTTAATGATTGTTGGTTACACGGGAGTATTTAATAAATTAATGCAATCGATTCCCCACGCGATCATCATGGCAATGCTTGCGGGGGTATTGCTTGTCTTTGGCACGCGCATCTTCACATCCACGCGCATAAATCCGCTCTTAGGTCTTTTAATGCTCGTAATCTTTTATCTGGGCCGCACCCTTAAATGGCGAGCACCACTTCTTGCTTCATTCGCCGTCGGACTAATTACCGTAATCGCACAATCAAAAATTGACATTCCATCTTTAAGTTTTGAGGTTGTTAAACCGGTTTGGACAAATCCAACATTTTCAATTGGTTCATTTTTTACCTTAACAATTCCTATTTTCCTAATGGTGATGACTACCCAAAACGCACCAGGAATTGCTCTACTCAAAGCGGTTCATTACAAGCCGCCAGTTAATCAGATTGTCCACTTTGGTGGCACGCTCTCTTTGTTAGGTGCGGGCTTTGGTGGCGCTGGAGTTAATTTATCTGCAATGACAGCAACGATTGCGATTTCACCGGATAGCGATCCAAATCCAAAGAGTCGTTATTTCGCAGGTGTGTCATCTGGAGTTGCATATAGCGTTGCGGCGCTATTCGCAGGAATTTTTTCAACGCTATACGGCGCATTCCCACTTGAACTAACTGCAATTTTGGCAGGCCTAGCATTATTGCCGGTTATTACTGGCTCACTTGCAGATGCGCTAGAGAAGAAAGATTTCAGAGATTCTGCTGTTGTAACTTTCTTAGTAACAATTTCTGGTGTTTCGGGTTGGGGCGTTGGAGCACCGTTTTGGGGATTGCTCGCTGGAATTGCAGTACACAGATTTAGTGAGATTCGCGCGACACGTCAGAGCCGCTAGAACCAATTAGGAAATCAAGGTCTGCTCCAGTATCTGCTTGCATGACGTGATCGATATACATTCTTTGCCATCCACGTTCTGGATCTGCATACGCTTTTTCTGTCGCAGGTGAAACCAAGCGAGCTGCAAGATCAGCATCTGATAACTTCACATTAATTGTTCTTGCAGCAACATCTAGTTCGATGATGTCACCTGATTTAATTTTAGAGAGCGGACCACCAGCTGCTGACTCTGGTGCAACGTGCAAAATTACAGTTCCATATGCGGTTCCACTCATGCGTCCATCGCAGATGCGAACCATATCTGTTACACCATGAGCAACTAATTTTCCAGGAATTTTCATATTGGCGACTTCTGGCATTCCTGGATATCCCTTAGGACCGCATCCACGCAGAACCAAAACGGAGTCTGCTGTGACATCTAAATCATCTGAATCAATGCGTGCATGAAAATCTTCAATACTTTCAAATACAAGCGCTGGTCCAGAGTGTTTAAGTAGTTGTGTACTCGCAGCAGCTGGTTTGATAACTGCTCCTAAAGGAGCGATGTTTCCGCGCAATACAGCGATTCCTGCCTCTTTTTGAAGAGGTGCTTCAATACTTTTAATTACTTCTGCGTCATAAATTTCTCCATCACCGATTGTTGTTGTAATAGATTTACCAGTGACGGTAATTGCCTTTGGATTCATGAGCTTTTCTAATTGCTTAAATACAGCGCTGAGCCCGCCTGCGCGGTGGAAATCTTCCATAAGGAATTTTCCAGAAGGCTGCAGATTTACGAGAAGTGGAATCCGAGAACCAATACGATCGAAGTCATCGAGTGTAAGAGTTACTCCAAGTCGGCCAGCAATTGCGAGTAAGTGCACGACGGCATTAGTTGAACCACCGATGGCGGCCAGGGCAAGGATTGCATTTTCAAAAGAGGCTTTAGTCATGACATCACTTGGTTTGAGATCACTCTTGACCATCTCAACTATTCGACGACCAGAGTTGTGAGCAGCTTGTAACAATCTGCTATCTGGCGCCGGCGTTCCTGCTACTCCAGGCAGAGTCATACCGAGGGCTTCTGCCATGATTCCCATTGTTGATGCAGTTCCCATTGTGTTGCAGTGACCACGTGATCGAATCATTGCTGATTCAGAGTCCAAGAACTTAGCTTTACTTAACAATCCTGCACGCACTTCTTCACTCATTCGCCACACATCTGTTCCGCAACCGAGCGGAGAACCTCTAAATGTTCCTGTAAGCATTGGTCCACCAGGAACAACAATGGATGGAAGATCAACTGAAGATGCACCCATTAACAGTGCAGGAATAGTTTTATCGCAACCACCTAAGAGAACTGCGCCATCAATTGGATTCGCACGCATCATCTCTTCTGTTGCCATGGCCGCCATATTGCGCCACAACATTGCAGTTGGTCGTACTTGCGTTTCACCGAGTGAAATCATTGGCAAATTAAGTGGAACACCACCAGCTTCCCA
Organism: Candidatus Planktophila sp.; assembly: GCA_051006495.1. Classification (GTDB taxonomy): domain Bacteria; phylum Actinomycetota; class Actinomycetes; order Nanopelagicales; family Nanopelagicaceae; genus Planktophila. Next base: position 8,045 of record JBPCTE010000076.1, on the reverse strand, counting down.
GATTCCATTTTTTACGCTCTGTGCAATTTCATCTAAGTGTGTATTGCATGGAGCAAGATCTGAGGCTGTATTAACGATTGCAATCTGCGGACGTCCATCGAATGCGGAGTCTGGGTTACCACGTCGCATCCAAGCGCGATGAATGTAGGCATCTCTATCGTCGCCGGCGTACCAATCTGAACTTCGCACTCAAGGAGCATAGCCGTGCCGCGATTACTTCGTCTAGCATTGGCAATCTTATGAAGGCATTCGTTGTTCATTCGCCAGGTCAATCAAGCATTGAAGAAGTTGATGCACCTATTGCAAAGCCAGGACATGTTGTAATTGATATTGCTCGTGCCGGTGTATGCGGAACTGATGTTGAATTCTTTAATGGTGACATGGCTTATTTTCAAACGGGTGAAGCAAAATATCCGATACGTCTTGGTCACGAATGGTGCGGCACGGTTTCACATGTTGGTGATGGTGTTGATAAAAAATGGATAGGCAAACGTGTAACAGGTGACACCATGTTGGGTTGTCAGAAATGCAAACGATGTACATCCGGTTTGCAACATGTATGCGCAGATCGATTTGAAATTGGAATTAGGAATGGCTGGCCAGGCGCATTAGCCGAGCAACTCTTAGTTCCAGAGTTTGCCCTTCATGAGTTACCAGATTCAATTGATGACACAGTTGGAGCACTTATAGAACCCGGTGGAAACTCACTTCGTTCAGCGCAAGCCGCTCACGCAGCTCCTGGCAAAAAAGTTTTAGTGTGGGGAAGTGGAACTATTGGTTTGCTTACCGCGCAATTCGCACTTGCAATGGGCGCAGAAGTTCATATGGTTGGCCGCAATCAGGCAACACTCTCACTCGCAAAAGATCTTGGCGTTCATTTTTCTACAAAGGAGTTTGAGGAAGTAGATGGTGGTTTTGATGCGATCATCGATGCTACAAATAGTGCAGCGATTCCTGCCGAAGCACTCGCTCGAGTCGAACCTGGCGGACGAGTTGTCTACATCGGAGTCTCAGGCGAACCCAGCACTTTAGATAGTCGCTCACTTGTATTAAAAGATGTCACTGCTGTGGGAATTCTTTCAGCATCACCCGGGCTTAAGGGAACAATTGATTTCTATTCACGTGGAGAAATTGATCCGCGCCCTATCGTTGCTGCAACAGTTGGTTTATCAAAGAGTTCTGATGTTCTCTCAGGTAAGAAAATTCAAGGCGCTGGTGTTGGTCCAAAAATTCATATTGATCCGCGAATTATGTAGCTATGAATATTCGTGCAATTTCAGATGTTGTTTCTGATTTAGGTGAAGGGCCAATCTGGAGCCCAGAGAGTAATTTCGTTACATGGACAGACATCACGCAGAATAAATTTCACAGAGCTGATTTTGAAACGGGTGCAACACAGAGTTTTTCTGCACCATCAATGGTCGGAGCGATTGCCCACACTCGTGGAGGGGATTTTATTGCGGCAACTCAAGAAGGTTTTGCGCACATTAGTGTCGATGGAAAATTTTCTGCGCTGCACACTTTTCTTGCAGCCGATATGCGAATGAATGATGGAAAAGTAGATCCTGCTGGCCGATTCTGGGCGGGTAGCACATCACTTTCTTTTGAGAAAAATCGCGGATCACTTTATGTTTTGGAAAAAGATGGCTCGTACCATTCAGCTCTAGATAACGTAACGCTTTCCAATGGCATGGGCTGGAGCCCAGACTCCGATTTCTTTTATTACATAGATAGCATTCCTGGTGTATTAAGGAGATTTGAATACGAATCGGTGCATGGACGTATAAGTAAACCCGTTGATTTAATTACCTTTGATACATCACAAGGAATTCCGGATGGAATGAGTGTGGCTGCAGATGGAAAAATAGTCGTCGCACTCTGGGATGGCGCTCGAGTTGAAGTGTATGAACCATCAGGCAAAAAAGTTTCTGAGATTAAATTAGGTGTAAGCAGACCAACATCATGCACTTTTGGTGGCGCAGATGGCAGTGTGCTTATCGTGACAAGTGCGAGCCAAGGAATAGATCTAGAAAAAGAAGATATGGCTGGAAAAATTCTTGCCGTCAGCGGCACCGGATTAAGTGGACTGCCTGCACATCGATATGGTTAAGTTCATCAACTACTTCTAGAAAGAGATGAAATCGTGAGAATCGCGCGTATTGGAGCACTTGGGAAAGAACGTGCTGCAGTCATTTCTGGTGAGAAAGTTATTTACGTAGATTCAATCATCAAAGATTGGTCTCGCTACGAGCTAGAAAATGGAGCCCTGGAAAGAGTTTCTCGCGCAGATTTGGCATCCTTGCCCACAGAATCTCTTGGTGCCAACAGAATTGGTGCACCGATTCATAATCCAACAAAAGTTATTTGTGTCGGGTTAAATTATTTGGGGCATATTAAAGAGTCAAATGCCGAGACACCAAAGGAGCCAATTATTTTTATGAAGGCTCCCGACAGTGTTGTTGGACCAAATGACGCAATTGTTATTCCACCACAAAGTCAAGCCACAGATTATGAAGTCGAACTCGCCATTGTTATTGGCAAGAAAGCGCTGTATTTAGACTCTCCAGATCAAGCACCTGAGTACATTCTAGGTTTTTCAATTAGCCAAGATGTGAGCGAGCGTCACTGGCAACTTGAGCGATCAGGGCAGTGGGTTAAAGGAAAGTCTTTTCCAACGTTTAATCCAATTGGTCCTTGCATCGTTACTCCAGATGAAATTAATGGTTCAAATCTTCGTTTATGGTGCAGTGTTGACGGGCAAATACGCCAGGATTCAAATACGAATGACCTTCTCTTTGGTATCAATCACATTATTTGGTACATCAGTCAATTTATGGAGCTACACCCTGGCGACATCATCAACACCGGAACACCATTTGGTGTGGGGCTTGGTTTTAAACCACCGAAATACCTACGCGCTGGAAATGTACTGCGTACCGGCATAGAAGGCATCGGTGAGATTGAATCTACGCTGGTTTCATATTCGAAAGGGACGAAGTAGATGAGCACTGATTTCCAAGGATTTACAGTTGTCATCTCAGGTGCTGGTTCTGGCATTGGGTTAGCTGTTGCCAAGAAATTAAAAACGCAAGGTGCGATGGTCTTTGGTTTAGATCTAAACGCTGGCGAACTTGAATCTAGTGGCGCGGGCACATGGGTGCAGTGCGATATCGGAAGTGATGATTCTGTAAAACAAGCATTTGCAATAATTGCAAGTAAAGTTTCAAAGCTTGACGTATTAATTAACAACGCTGGCATTGGCGCACAAGGTGGTGTGGAAGCAGCAACGACAGAAGAGTGGAATAAGGTTTTAAATATCAATGTTATTGGAACATCTCGAGTGAGTTCTGCAGCTCTGCCGTTACTACGCAAGAGTTCGGACGCTGCCATTGTAAATACTTGTTCAGTCGTTGCAACTGTTGGATTACCAAAGCGTGCAATTTATAGCGCAAGTAAAGGCGCAGTTTTGTCACTCACACTTGCGATGGCAGCAGATTTGCTTCCAGAAAAAATTAGAGTTAATTGTGTTAATCCAGGAACAGCGGAGACGCCGTGGATTGGAAGATTACTTTCACAATCAACTGATCCTGCAAAGGAACGTGCAGCTCTCGAGGCACGCCAACCAATGGGTCGACTTGTAAGCGCTGACGAAGTTGCAAATGCGATTATTTATTTAGCCCATCCAGAACAAAAATCAACCACCGGAACTGTCTTAGCTGTTGATGGTGGATTACATAGCTTGAATCTTCCTAAGTAAAAATGCGCACACGTACTGATCTAAGTGATGATCAATTATCGGAATTAGGCGCACTCGTCGATGGACGTATATCCACCAATGACTCTGTACTTGATTTACATGGTCGAGATGAATCCGCTTTCCCGCCTGTAAAACCATCAGCAGTAATCACAGTTCACTCAACAGATGAGGTCTCTGCCGTACTGAAATACTGCAACGCACACGACATTCCTGTGGTGGCATTTGGTGCAGGTACTTCACTAGAGGGCCATGTTTTGCCCCTCTTTGGCGGTATTTCATTGGACTTAAGCGCCATGGATAAAATTCTTGAAATCAGTCCAGATGATTTAACTGTGCGTGTTCAAGCTGGTGTTAAGCGCATGGCTTTGAATAAAAAGATTGCATCAGATGGTCTCTTCTTCTCAGTCGATCCAGGCGCCGATGCAACCATTGGTGGAATGACATCTACTGGTGCGGCTGGAACAACAACAGTGCGTTATGGATCGATGCGCGAGAATGTTTTGAAGTTAACTGCTGTTCTTGCAGATGGAACAATTATTCATACAGGTCGTGAGACCAGAAAATTATCGGCAGGATATGACCTCACTCGATTAATCGTTGGATCTGAAGGAACACTCGCAATTGTTACTGAAATTACCCTGCGCGTATTTGGAATTCCAGAGAAGATGGCGGCAGCGGTATCTCGTTTTCCTACCCTTGCCGATGGAGTGCAGGCAGCAATTGCGGTTGTGAGATCTGGTGTAGCAATTGCTCGTTGTGAATTCTTGGATGCCCAGTGCATTAAGAATGTGAATGCACACGACTCTTTAGATTTACAAGAAGCACCTACGTTGCTCTTTGAATTTCATGGAAGCCCACGCAGCGTCGAAGAAGATGCACAGGTTGTTCAAGAGATTGCTGGCGACTTTGGTGGAACTAATTTTGAATGGACATCAGAAGAAGGTGCACGACGTAAACTATGGCAAGCACGTCACAACGCTTATTGGGCAGGAATTTCGGCCCATCCTGGTAAACGCGCAATTAGTACAGATGCAGCAGTTCCACTCTCTAAATTGGCCGACGCAGTTGCATTGGCTGAGAAAATATTGAGCCAAAGCCCATTCCCATTTTCAATTCTTGGTCACGTTGCAGATGCAAACTTTCACGCATTCATCATTACCGATCCGAATAAGCCAGAGGAGTTGCCAGCTGTTCGCGAACTCACTCATCGCATGACCGATGCGATTATCGATATGGGTGGAACCTGCACAGGCGAGCATGGAATCGGCGCCGGCAAGATTTCCTCCCTCGAAAAAGAGGCTGGCCCAGGCTCAATGGCGGTAATGGCTTCAATTAAAAGCGCCCTAGATCCCAAAGGCATTTTGAACCCCGGCAAAATCTTTCACTAAACACCCTTGACGGGGGTGGGGGTGGCACCTAATATCCCTACTTGTATACAAGCTGGAATACGAAGACTAGGTAGATGAGGGACAAGGGAGAGTCGGGTGTACCAAAAGCGGGAGATAGACCAGAGCAGTATTCGTGATCAGTATTTAATTGCGCAGGTTCAACGTGAGATTGCATCCGTTGTTGGACCAGAGAATGTAAATACCGATGCAACGCTGCTACACGAACAATCTGCTGATTGGTCTTGGATTTCGCAATACCTCAAATACAAGTCTTTGCCTGTACCAACTGCAGATCTTTATGTCCGTCCAGGAAGTGCAGAAGAAGTTGCAGAAGTTTTGCGCATTGCATGCGAATACAAAATTCCAGTTGTGCCACGTGGTGGCGGTTCAGGTACACAAGGAGGAACCTTTGCGATCTATGGGGGTATCGCAATGGACCTTCGCCGACTCAACAAAGTTTTGCATATCGATGAAGTCTCAATGGTTGTTACAGCTGAGGCAGGAATTGAAGGACCAGAGCTTGAGAAAATTCTTAATGCTAAAGGTTTAACGATGCCGCACTATCCGGGTTCATTTCACTTTGGTGCAACACTCGGTGGTTATCTAGCAGCACGCGGTTCTGGTGTTGTTTCAACTAAGTATGGAAAAGCTGAAGATTTAGTCTTGCAATTAGAAGCAGCGGTTCCACCGGGAAAACTCGTTGAAACTATGAAAGTTCCAAATCACGCTTCAGGTCCTGGAATTATTCAGGCAATTATTGGTTCAGAAGGAACACTTGGAATTATTACTAAAGCCTCAATGCGAATCGAACGCATTCCAGAGTCAATGGAATTTCTCTCATACGGATTTAAAAATATTACAGAAGGAATTGAAGCAGCCCGTCGCATCATGACTGATCGTTGGCGACCAGCTGTTATTCGCTTATATGACGAAGCTGATAGCGCCAAACTCTCTTCATGGCTTAACTTAGGAGTTGAAGGCGTATTACTAGTCATCATGTGCGATGGAACAAAGGCATTAACAGCACTTGAGAGCGCCGAAATTGCAAAACTCTGTGAAGCAGTTGGTGGAAAGTCCTATGGCGCCGAAATAGGAAAGATGTGGTGGGATGGCAAGTACGAACCATTTAAGCACGGCAATATTCCTGCACCACCTCAGATTTTTGGAACAACAGATACATGCGCTCGCTTTGAAGATTTAGAGAAAATTTATTGGGCGAAGAAGAAAGTTATTGAAGAAGGCTTTGCTGAATACAAAGCGCGCTACACCGCTCACTTTTCACATTGGTTCCCATGGGGCGGAATGATTTATGACCGCTTCTATATTGATAATGGACCAGAAGATCCAGAAGAAGCTATTGCTCTTCACGACCGAGTTTGGGATGCTGCTATTAAGGCCAGCCTCGATAACGGGGGTTCATTAAATGAACACCACGGAGTTGGGTTAAAGCTCGGGCGCTTCATGCGAGTACAGCATGGCGCCGCATTTGATTTACTCCTTGGAGTAAAAGACGCGTGGGATCCGGATGGAATCCTGAATCCAGGAAAACTTGGATTCGGTCCTCCGAAGAACGGGCGTTACTAGTAACCCTCTGATTCTTTTTGAAAGGAGAATCATGCATCTATCAATGCATAACTGGATGCGCGCAGAACCTATTAAGGTGACAATCGCGCGTCTAGCTAAATATGGCTATAAGAGCATCGAGATCAGCGGTGAACCAGAGCAATTCGGACTAAATGGAAGTAAAGACACCAAGAAACTTCTTGATGACCATGGTCTTAAGTGCTGGGGTTCAGTAACTCTCATGCTTGGCGAACGAAATCTCGTAGCAGCAGATCCTGGACAACGTGCCAAGTCAGTGCAGTACACAAAAGACTGCATCACTATGGTTAAAGAACTCGACGGATTTGAAATGACAATTGTTCCTGCAACAGTTGGAAAAATTGTTCCTGATGCCACACCTGATGAGGAGTGGAAGTGGGCTGTTGAGTCAATGAAAGAAATTTATGAGCACTCAGAAAAAGCTGGAGTTCGTCTAGCAATTGAGCCACTCAATCGCTTCGAAACATATTTCCTTAATCGCGCAGAGCAAGCAATGGCTCTGGCAGAGGCAACTGGCCCAAACTGCGGTGTATGTCTTGATGCATTCCATATCAACATCGAAGAAGCAGATCTATACGAAGCAATTCGCAGCACAAAGGGTCGCCTGACCGACTTCCACGTAGCTGAGAACAACCGTATGCCTGCAGGTCACGGTGACTATGACTGGAAGAAACTCATCGACACACTTAAGAGTATTGGTTATGACGGCGCACTCACAGCAGAGTTCGTTGCTCCAATCGATCGCACTCCTGCTAACCACTATAAGAATGCGTTGGAAACAAACTTCGATAACGTGGATATCAGTCCAGAACAACTTAAGTTCATCATTGACCACGGTTCAAGCATTCTTACTGAATCCTTCTATGACTGGTTGGTTGAAGAGAACGCTAAGCATTTGCTTCCTTTGATCTAATTATCGTGAGCAAATCCGTTCTCATCATCGCCACTTTAGATACTAAAGGTCCTGAAGCGGCTTATATTCGTGATGGTTTAAACCGTCTCGGAATTAAGACGACTGTGATTGATACAGGAATTCTGGGTGAACCACTCGGAATTACTCCTGATATTTCTCATGAGGATTTAGCAATCTTTGGCGGCATCACATTGCACGAGTTACAGAACTCTGGAACTCGCGGGCGCGCTGTGGAACGGATGAGAACATTTGTAATCGAGAAAGTGAAGGAACTCCATTCCAAGGGGGAAGTCCTCGGCGCCATCGGTATCGGTGGCGCTGAGGGCTCCGTAATGGGAGCCGGTGCGCTGATGAGTCTGCCTATCGGTGTTCCAAAATTAGTTTT
>JBPCTE010000075.1:0-2465 GCA_051006495.1 Candidatus Planktophila sp. | reverse complement strand
GCAAATTGCAAAGGCGTGGGCACAATCCGAAGCACTCGATGATGTCACTCTTGAATTAATCGATTGCCCTGATCGTCGACTTGCAAATGCAGCAGTTGATTATTCAATTAAGATGACAGAAAAATCAGATGTGGAGTTAACTCTGCTCTTGCCGCGTCGTTCATACTCTCGTTTCTTAGGTCGCTTATTGCACGATAGAACGGCTGAAGCAATTGCAGCGCCAATTTCGCAACTACCACGAGTGGTTGCAACGATTGTTCCTTTTGACGTTGAGAGAATCTTGTCTGGCGCACCAATTGTTTTAGAAAAGCCAGCTAAAGAGATTAAGAAGGTTGCACCCGTTGCAGCGCCAGTAACACCTGGACCTATTAGTCATTACGCAGAAGATGTAACGCCAATTGGTTCAGTGCAGTGGCGCAAACGTGCACAGGTGCAAGGAAAAGTAGCGTCAATTAAACCTGCACCGAGTGGTTCTGCGCCGGTGCTTGAAATTGAATTATGGGATGAGAGCGGTGGAATTACGCTTCAATTCTTAGGTCGCCGTGAAATTGCAGGACTTGAAGTAGGAACAGAGTTGCGTGCTGAAGGAATGGTTGGCGAAGAAAATGGTGCGCTGAAGATTCTTAATCCTTCGTACGAACTATTGGCCTGAGCGGAAAAACTCGCTTAATAACGCTGCACACTCTTTTTCTAGAACACCCGATTCAACTTCAACTCGGTGAATAGCGCGTGGATCGCGCAGTACATCCCAGACCGAACCAACCGCACCAGCTTTTTCATCCCACGCACCAAAGATGACTTTAGAGATCCTTGCTTGAGCGATAGCACCTGCGCACATTGCACACGGTTCGAGAGTTACAACAAGAGTGTGATTATCTAAACGCCAACCATTTGTTGCAGCTTTGCGCATTGCAACTATCTCAGCGTGTGCAGTTGGATCTGATTTAGCTTCGCGTTCGTTTGTACCTGATGCAATAATTTTGCCAGTTGGATCGACTATGAGTGCTCCAACTGGAACATCGTTGGATGCAAGGTTTGCTTGCGCAAGAGCAATTGCCTCGCGCATTAACTCAATTGATGTCACAGCTCTAATAGTTCAGCAAACTGATCGCCGAAACCTAAACGGCTAGCAATCGCTTCGAGTTGTTCATCCGGAAATAATTCTGAGTCATCGCAGAGTGCAGCCATCTCCATGTGATTCATTCCAAGATCAGCAAAAATATCTAGATAGCCAACAGGAAATGGATCTTCATCTTCTTCTGGCATATCAATGTCATTTATCTCTAAGAAATCCGAAGCCACTGCATAATCAAGTGCACAGGTGACATCGCTTAGAAACATTGTGATGTGAGAACCAAGTACACGGATTAACATAAAAAACTCTTCATCAATTGCAACGAGTGCAATTGCGCCACCATTTGTCTGTTGTGATTTAAGTCGATCAATAATTTGAGCCAGGTCGTGGGCATCTGGAAGAAGTGCCAACGTCCATCGACCATCTTCGTGCCAGGCTGCGACTGCGATATCTACGTCGTTAATGAGATCTGAGTTACTTAGATGTTCCATATCTCACCTCTCCTAGCAACGAAAAGTACGGCCGAAAAGTACAAGAGCATCCTTACACTCATTTCAAGAGAATAAAAGCCCTGTACGCTAGGGAACATGAAAGTTCACGTCGCCAACCACCCGCTGATTTCGCATAAATTGACCGTTTTGCGTGACGAAAGAACTGATTCGCCAACATTTAGACATCTCGTTGAAGAACTCGTAACGCTTCTGGCATACGAAGCTACGCGCGATGTGCAGACTGTAAAAGTAAAGATTAAAACTCCTGTCACTGAGACAGAAGGACTCAAGATGGCGACTCCGCGCCCAATTGTTGTTCCAATTTTGCGCGCTGGTCTTGGAATGCTCGAAGGAATGTCTCGCCTTGTGCCAAATGCCGAAGTTGGTTTTCTCGGAATGGTGCGCGATGAAAAAACTTTGCAAGCAAGCACATATGCAAACCGACTTCCAGATGATCTCTCTGGTCGTCACTGCTTTGTACTTGATCCGATGCTCGCAACTGGCGGAACTCTCGTTGCAGCGCTTAATTACTTAATCGAACGTGGTGCAACAGAGATAACAGCGATTTGTATTCTTGCCGCCCCTGAAGGAATTGCAACAATGGAGAGAGCATTTGCAGATACAAAGATTCCAATCACAATTGTCACTGGTGCACTAGATGAAAAATTAAATGAGCATGGTTACATCGTTCCTGGTCTTGGAGATGCTGGCGATCGCTTGTACGGTGTTGTGTAAATGGCATCAACTAGTCCTGGCTATGGCATAACTATTCGCGTTGAAGGTTCGCCTTCACTTCAACCTGTTGCACTTATTACTGCTGCAATTACAGATGCAGGTGCGACGATCACTGCCCTTGACGTTGTTGAATCTTTATTAGAAAAAGTTGTTATCGACGTAAC
>JBPCTE010000074.1:0-1783 GCA_051006495.1 Candidatus Planktophila sp. | reverse complement strand
CTTCGCGTGAAGAGTTAGAAATGCGCTTCAAAGGTGCGAGTGAAAAATGGCCAGAAGGAAGTGTTGTTCCAACACCGCCACACTGGGGTGGCTTTCGCGTGATACCCGACAGTATTGAATTCTGGCAAGGAAGATATTCACGATTGCACGACCGTATTAGATATCACAGAGTAGGTACAAAATTCGATTGGGAGATGCAACGTTATTTCCCATAAGATTTATCCATGAGCATCGTTATTCCTAGTGGCATTAAGCCAGTCGATGGTCGTTTTGGTTGCGGTCCTTCCAAAATTCGTCCCGCTGCTCTAGATAATTTATTTAAAAGTGGTGAGAGAATTCTTGGAACTTCTCACCGTCAGAAGCCAGTTAAGAACCTCGTGCATGAAGTACGCGAAGGTTTAAGTTCTCTTTTTAAATTGCCAGATGGTTACGAAGTTATTCTTGGTAACGGCGGGACGACTGCATTTTGGGATATCGCAACATTTGCTCAGATCGAAAATCGCTCGCAACACTTAGTCTTTGGCGAGTTTTCATCAAAGTTTGCAAAAGCCGCGAAAGAGGCGCCATTTCTAGGCGAACCATCGATTATTAAATCTGAAGCAGGTTCGCATCCAACAGCCGTTGCCGAAGATGGCATAGATGCATACGCATTTACTCATAACGAGACAAGTACAGGCGTTGCAATGCCAATTATCCGCCCAGCAGGCACAGATGGTTCTCTCGTTTTAGTTGATGCAACTAGCGCTGCTGGCGGGCTTGTTGTTGATGCAAAAGAGTTTGATGCTTATTACTTTGCTCCACAAAAATCATTTTCATCCGATGGTGGCTTATGGATTGCACTGCTTTCACCTGCAGCAATTGATCGCGCTCTGAAAATTAAAGCGAGCGGACGTTGGACGCCAGCTATTTTGGATCTCAATATCGCAATAGAGAATTCGCGACTAGATCAGACATATAACACTCCAGCCGTTGCAACTTTTGTAATGCTTGCAGATCAAATCAAATGGATGAATGAGAATGGCGGCCTCTCTTTCTCAACTGGAAGAAGCGCAGATTCTGCCTCACGCATTTATTCATGGGCTGAAAAAACTTCTTACACCACCCCATACGTCACTGATCCAGCAATGCGCTCGAAGGTTGTGGCGACAATTAACTTTGATGACTCTATTGACGCACTGAAAGTTGCATCTATTTTGCGCGAAAATGGAATCGTAGATACCGAGCCATACCGTAAATTGGGTAAGAATCAGCTTCGTATTGGTATGTTTCCTTCTGTTGATCCCAGCGATGTTGATGCACTCACTTCGTGTATTGATTACGTTGTAGCCGCGCTCTAATTCATCCGTAAGGAAAGTAATGCCACATACATTTACGCGCGACAAAACCTTTTGGTCAATTGCTCTTCAAGTAACAATCCTGAACTTCTACTTAGGCGGTTTCGGACCAGCCCAACCACTATTGCGCGCTGATCAAGGAACCTCCCTTACGATCGCTGGCCTTCATGGAACTTCCATGGGTATCGCAGCCATTTGCGCTGGATTATCAAATTCGCGTTGGGTTCACTACTTCGGTCGCGAAAAAACTTCATGGATTGGTATGTGGCTCTTTTGTACCGGTGTCCTCATGTTTGTCACTTTTAAATCTATTGGTTTCACACTCTCTGCAACGTTCTTAGGTGGAATGGGAACTTCAATGGTCATCAATAACATGGTGACCAGGCTTTCTCACCACTTTAAAGAAGCAACGCCACTCGCTCTTCCCCAATCTAATGGAATTAACTCAG
>JBPCTE010000073.1:0-3671 GCA_051006495.1 Candidatus Planktophila sp. | reverse complement strand
TATCTCGCTTTGCCGCAATTATTTCTACAGCTGAAAAGGGCTCTACAACGCTCATTTAAATTTAATTACGATCTAAATCATCTGGACCAAATGCCCACGGCAAAATGGTAGACATCTTCATTGGTCCATCAGGTGTCATGAGCTGTAACTCATTGCCACCATGTTCAAAGAGAAGTTGTCTACAACGACCGCATGGTGCCAAGTATTCGCCCTGTCCATCAACGCAGAGCACCGCAATTAAGCGACCTCCGCCACTCATTACTAATTCTGAAATCATGCTGCATTCGGCGCACAAACCAAGTCCGTAACTAGCATTTTCAACGTTACAGCCACTAACAATTCGGCCATCGCTGACCAACCCAGCTACACCGACTGGGAATTTTGAATACGGTGCATACGCTTTTTTGCTCGCAGCAATTGCGGTTGCGTGTAATAACTGCCAATCCGGTGTGAGTGACATTTACTTCAAGCCACCACGTCTATATGGAAATCCTGCTGCTGCAGGGCCACGTAATCGTTGGGATGCAAGAGATAGAACAATTAAGGTTGCTAAGTAAGGAGTCATGGTGACTAATTGGCCAGGTAATTCTTCGAAAGCGATGAAGAACCAAGCAAAGAATGCACCGACTGCCAAAGCAACAAGGGCTGCAATACGTTGACCCTTTTTAAAAGATCTCCATGATGCAAATAATAAAAACGCAACGATTAATAGTAAGAGTGCATGAATCGCGGCAGAATCTCGAAGTTGTAATGCATCAGCAAATCCAAACAGTGCAGCTCCAGCAAATAATCCGCCTGGGCGCCAGTTTCCAAAGAGCATCGCTGCCAATCCGATATATCCGCGGCCGCCAATTTGATTCTCTTGGTAATGATTTGCTGCAACGATTGCAAGGAATCCACCGCCTAACCCTGCAAAACCACCGGAAAGTAGGACACCCCAATACTTCATTACATAAACATTTACACCGAGAGATTCTGCTGCAATCGGAGATTCGCCTGTGCTTCGCAAACGCAATCCAAATGATGTCTTCCAGAGAATGAAGTAACTTATTGGAACTAGTGCTACTGCAATCATTGTTACGTATGAAAGTTCTCCTGTTAAGCCGCGCAAAACTCGAGATATGTCAGAAATTAGGAACCAATTCTTCTCACCTATTGAGTTGAGAATGTCGGGACTCTGCCAGCCAAAGTATTTTCCGCCTGAAAATATTGGTAAACCATTTTGTCCAATGGGTTCAACATCTGGTGATTGTGAAGGCCCTGGCCATGAACCACCTTGAGCCAAAATAGTTGAGATGTAGCGAACTAAACCAGCAGCGATGATGTTGATTGCAACACCAGATACAACATGGTCAACGCCAAATGTAATCGTGGCAATTGCATGAACCAATGCACCAACTGAGCCAAAGAAAATGGCAGCCAATAAACCAACCCATGGTCCATGTTTGCTTCCCATGAATCCGCCAGCCCATGCACCCATGATCATCATGCCTTCAAGACCGATGTTTACAACACCTGCACGTTCAGCAAATAGACCACCGAGTGCTGCTAAAACAATTGGAACTGAGAGTAAAAGAGCTGCTTGCGCTGTTCCGACACTTGTTAAATCAGATGCACCAGTTGTAATTCGAATGATGGAGAGAATCGCGATAATTCCAAAGAAAATAATTATGGTCCGACGCATCCCTGAAAGTTTGCCTTTTTCCAACATTACTTGTCACCTGCCTTCGCAAGTGCATGACTCTGCAAAGTCAGTTGATACCTGCGAACCACTTCGTATGCAATCACTGCGCTGAGCAGAATTGAGCCTTGCATAATCACATACGTCTCGGGTGCGATATCGATGAGCTCAAGAGTTCTTGATGCAACTTCGAGAAAACCAAATAACAGTGCACTAATTGCCATTCCAACTGCCGAGTTTCGACCAAGAAGTGCGATCGCAATCGCTGTAAAGCCGACTCCACCTCGGAAACCAAGAGTGTAACTATGTGTATCGCCTAACAAAGTTGGCAAACCAGCGAGTCCTGCAATTGCACCACTTGCAACCAGAGCAACAAAAGTCATTTTCTTTGAGTTAACGCCGCTAACTCTCGCGGCAATTGGATTCATTCCACTTGAACGTAATTCGAATCCGAATCGTGTGCGATTTACAACAAACCAAAACGCTATGCCCAAAATAATCGCGATAATCAACATTCCATAAACGCCGCCACCAGGTTGCTCCTCGACGCCAAGTTTTTTCAAAACTGGCATCAAATCTGGAAATTGCCCACTTGCAGGAAGTGGCTTGGTTGATAAGTCGTTACTTCCTTCAACCTTCACCATAAAATGTTTTGAGAGTAAGTAAGCAGATAGACCGCCAGCAACACTGTTAAGCATGATTGTAGAAATAACTTCGCTAACGCCGCGTTTAACTTTCATGTAGGCAGCGATAGATGCCCACAATCCTCCAACAAACATCGCAATAATAAATATTGCAAGAATATGTAATACAGGTGGCAGAACTATAAGAGCGCCAAAATATGCGGCAAATAACGACCCTAGGCGAAGTTGGCCTTCAACACCGATATTAAATAAGCCCGCACGAAATGTTAGAGCAATTGCGATTGCGGCAATGTAATAAGAAGTTGCAAGATTAACTGCTTCCATTAAGGAACCAGCGCCTGAACCGAACTCCCACATAAGTGCAAATGCTTCTCGCGGAGATTTATTTGTTGCAAGCAATGATGCACTTGAGACAGCCAGACTAAAAACCGCTGCGAAAACAGGTGCAGCAATTGATAGTGCGATCTTTCCTGGCTTAAATCTCATCACGCAGCTCCCGTCATTGCCGAACCGAGTGACTCAGGAGTTGTTTTTGCAGGATCTAATTCCGCCGTTACTGCACCGCGAAGCATGACAATTAATCGATCTGATAAACCAATAAGTTCTTCTAGATCTGCGCTAATTAAAACAATTGCCATTCCTTTTTCACGAGCAGCGCGCAACTCATTCCAAATTGCAGCTTGAGCGCCAACATCTACGCCACGCGTTGGGTGTGATGCCAACAATAAAGATGGGGCCCCGCTCATTTCGCGACCCACAATAAATTTTTGTTGATTACCGCCAGATAAAGCCAAAGCTAAAGTGTCTGGACCAGGAGCTCGAACATCAAACTCTTGCATGATTCGAAGTGTGTCTTTCATTGTCGCCTTGCGATCAATTAGAACACCATTCATTACAGGTTTCCCACGTTGATGGCCCAAGATTCTGTTTTCCCATAAAGGCGATGCCATTAATAACGCTTGTCTTTGACGATCTTCTGGAATGAATCCAATTCCCATATCTCGCCGCTCAGAAACAGATTCACTATCTAATTCTTCACCTTTGAAAATTACTCTTCCTGTGTAATGGCGAAGCCCAAGAATTGCTTCAATTAATTCGCTCTGCCCATTACCTTCTACTCCTGCGATCCCAAGCACTTCGCCTGCGTGCAAAGTAAAGCTCACATCGCTCACTAAATTTCGCGCACCTGACTCTGAAGGAACTGAAAGATTTGAGAGTGAAAGCGTAATTTCCTCGCGCTTGGCACTTCCATGAATTTCTGGCGAAGGCAACTCACTGCCAACCATTAATTCCGCCAGTTTTTTGGCACTTACTCCATTAGCTTTAACTTCAGCGACCGTTGATCC
>JBPCTE010000072.1:0-8150 GCA_051006495.1 Candidatus Planktophila sp. | reverse complement strand
TAAAGAAGAAAAAAGAGTTACCCGCATTTGCTCACTTTATGGACGCCTTAGCACCCGGCATCGTTCTTGCGCAGGCTGTTGGTCGTTTAGGCAATTGGTTTAACGCAGAGCTATTTGGTCGCCCAACAGATTTGCCGTGGGCACTTGAAATTCCTCCATCGCTTCGTCCTGAAAGTTATCGAAATGTTGCAACGTTTCACCCAACTTTTTTATATGAATTAATATGGTGCACCCTTGTGGCTGTAATTTTGATTGTATTTGGTAAAAATTTGGCAGCGGGTCAAGTTTTCACTGCATACGTAGCTCTATACAGTTTGGGCCGATTGCTCATCGAGACGATTCGCATAGATGAGGCCAATTCCATCGCAGGTTTGCGAGTAAATGTCTGGGTGAGTGCAAGTGTGGCAACGCTGGCAATCGTGAATTACATACGTTTAGGACGTAGGTCGGCTAAGATTTAAATATGGCTCTTGAGGATGTGTACGCGCGAAATCTAGAGCACCGCACTCACCGCGCAGGTTGGCTTCGTGCCGCTGTACTTGGTGCAAATGATGGACTTGTTTCAACAGCATCGCTAATGATTGGTGTTGCTGCCGCCAAAGCAGATAGTTTTTTGATTACAGCTGGTCTTGCAGGAATTTCAGCGGGTGCGATGTCAATGGCCGTTGGCGAATACGTATCCGTTCGCTCACAAAATGACGTAGAAGAATCTGATCGATTGCTTGAAATTGAACACCTGGCAATTGATCCAGATGGCGAATTACTTGAGTTAAAACATATTTATATTGATCGCGGGCTAACACCAGATTTAGCAGAACAAGTGGCGAAGGCTATGCATGAAAAAGATGCACTCGCTGCGCACTTGCGAGATGAACTTGGACAACATCCACATACAAAGGCGCGCCCAATGCAAGCAGCAATTGCATCAGCTGCAAGTTTTACTATGGGCGGAATAATCCCGTTCCTCGGAGCATTTGCTCCTTCCCTAGGTGCAAAAGCATGGAGCATTGTTGGCTTCACAATGGTTGGACTTTTATTTACCGGAGTTATTAGCGCTCGAACCGCGGGCTCCGCAATACTTAAACCAACCATCCGAGTGATGCTCGGCGGGTGCGCAGGCATGGCAATTACTGCCGGTATTGGTCAACTCGCGCATATCAGCGGCTTATAAGTCACGTAATTCACTATTGGATTCTGCGTAATCCTTGCTAGGCTTTCCTACGTAATTCTTACTTGGGCCAAGGTTGTCCCGAAAATGACATCGACAACTGGAGTGCCCTACGCAATGAGTTTGCAATCCAATTATTCGGGTTTCCCTAAAGCACAGGGTTTGTATGACCCTGCCAATGAGCATGATGCTTGTGGTGTCGCGATGGTGGCAACTTTGAATAAAATAGCAACGCACTCAATTGTTGCAAGTGGTCTGACGGCGCTTCGAAATCTTGAACACCGAGGCGCATCGGGCGCGGAACCAGATTCTGGTGATGGAGCAGGAATACTTATTTGTATTCCAGATAATTTCTATAGATCCGTTGTTAATTTTGAATTACCTCCAGAAGGTTCATATGCAACTGGCATCGGATTTATCCAACCCGATGCCGAAGTTAAGAAAGCCATCGAATCTCTTGCACACGAAGAAGGGTTAGCGGTTCTTGGTTGGCGTGAATTGCCAATTAACTCTTCCTCTCTTGGCAATACCGCCCTTTCAGTTATGCCAAGATTTGAACAGATATTTGTTGCTGGCAACAAAAATGAATCTGGTATCGCCCTTGATCGTCTTACATTCTGCTTGCGTAAGCGAGCCGAACACGCTCTTCCGATCTATTTTCCTTCATTGTCATCAAAGACAATTGTGTACAAAGGCATGCTTACCACTGGGCAGCTTGAAGAGTTTTTTCCGGACCTCAGTGATGAAAGAGTTGTTTCACCGCTTGCACTAGTTCACTCACGATTTTCAACGAATACATTTCCATCCTGGCCACTAGCTCATCCTTATCGTTTTATCGCGCACAATGGAGAAATCAACACAGTTAAAGGAAATCGCAACTGGATGCGTGCGCGCGAAACACTTCTTGAAAGCGATCTCATCCCTGGTGATTTAAAGAGAATTTTTCCGATCGTTGATCCATCGGGCAGCGACTCGGCATCATTTGATGAAGTTCTCGAACTCTTGTATCTCGGTGGACGCTCACTTCCTCATTCAGTTCTAATGATGATTCCTGAAGCGTGGGAAAACCACACATCAATGTCGCAAGAGCGTCGAGATTTTTATGCTTTCCACGCATCACTTATGGAGCCATGGGATGGACCTGCATGTGTGACCTTTACAGATGGACATCAAATTGGTGCAGTTCTTGATCGCAATGGACTACGCCCTTCACGTTTTTGGATTACCAAAGATGGTCTCGTTATTTTGGCAAGTGAAGTTGGAGTTTTAGATATTCCATCAGATCAGATTCTTAGAAAGGGTCGCTTGCAGCCAGGGCGCATGTTTCTTGTTGATATTGAACAAGGTCGAGTTATTGAAGATGAAGAAATCAAAGATTCCCTTGCAAAGAGTGCGCCCTATGGCGAATGGCTACACGCCGGAATGCTAAAACTTAATGAGTTGCCACCGCGCGAGCACATAATATATCCGCACTCTTCCGTTGTCCGTAGACAACGAGCATTTGGGTACACAGAAGAAGAACTTCGAATTTTGATTACCCCTATGGCAAAAAATGGCGCTGAACCACTTGGGTCAATGGGCACAGATTCACCAATTGCAGCACTCTCTGAAAAACCACGTTTGCTCTTTGATTACTTCTCTCAATTATTTGCTCAAGTCACGAATCCACCCCTTGATGCGATTCGCGAAGAACTTGTCACGAGTTTGGGTGGTTCTGTTGGTCCAGAACACAATTTATTAGATCCTGGTCCAGCATCGTGTAGACAGATTTCTCTAGCGTTTCCAGTTATCGATAATGATGAATTAGCAAAAATTATTCACGTTAACGCTGATGGAGATCATCCCGGGTTATCGGCACACGTCGTTCGTGGTCTTTTTCAAGTAGCTGGTGGTGGAGAGTCACTGCGCAGTCGACTTGAAGAAATTTGCGCAGAAGTTTCGCAGGCAATTGCAGATGGTGCTCGAATCATTGTTTTATCTGACAGAGATGGTGATGCAGAAGATGCGCCTATTCCATCACTTCTTCTAACATCAGCAGTTCATCATCATTTAATCCGTGAAAAAACACGTACTAAAGTTGGACTTGTTATCGAAACCGGAGATGTTCGAGAAGTCCATCATGTTGCGCTATTAATTGGTTTTGGCGCGGCTGCCGTAAATCCATACCTGGCAATGGAGAGCGCCGAAGATTTGGTTCTGCAAGGAGTCATTACGGGAATTACTCCTGAAAAAGCGGTGCGCAATCTGATTAAGAGTTTAGGTAAAGGTGTTCTTAAAGTTATGTCCAAGATGGGCATTTCAACCATTGCTTCCTACACAGGCGCACAAGTTTTTGAGGCAATTGGGTTATCCCAAAATCTAGTTGATCATTATTTCACCGGTACAACTTCTCGATTAGGTGGAATTGATTTAGACATCATTGCGGCTGAAACAATTGCACGACATCACATTGCGTATCCGCCTGGGGGAGAAGTGCCAGGTTCTCGCAGGCTTCCCATCGGGGGCGAGTATCAATGGCGTCGCGAAGGCGAACCACATTTATTTGATCCAGAGACCGTCTTCACTTTGCAACACTCCACGCGCGCAAAGAGATATGACATTTTTAAGCGCTACACACAAAAAATTGACGAACAGAGTAAAGCTCTCATGACTTTGCGCGGACTGTTTACGTTTAAAGAGCGATCTCCAATTTCAATTAATGAGGTTGAACCAATTTCGCAGATTCTCAAACGATTCTCAACAGGTGCTATGTCATACGGTTCGATCTCACAAGAGGCTCATGAAACTTTAGCTATTGCAATGAATCGTATTGGCGCCAAATCAAATACAGGCGAAGGCGGAGAAGACCCAGAGCGTTACTTGCCAATGGCCAATGGTGATTCGAAACGTTCTGCAATCAAACAAGTTGCAAGTGGTCGATT
Source organism: Candidatus Planktophila sp. (assembly GCA_051006495.1). Lineage (GTDB taxonomy): Bacteria > Actinomycetota > Actinomycetes > Nanopelagicales > Nanopelagicaceae > Planktophila. The sequence goes on along the minus strand of JBPCTE010000072.1, from coordinate 4,061 downwards.
TGGAGTAACAAGTGATTACCTGGTTAATGCCGACGACATTCAAATAAAAATTGCCCAAGGTGCCAAGCCTGGTGAAGGTGGACAACTTCCTGGTAACAAGGTTTATCCATGGATAGCCAAAGTTCGATACTCAACGCCTGGTGTTGGATTAATTTCCCCACCTCCGCACCATGATATTTACTCCATTGAAGATCTAGCCCAACTTATTCACGATTTAAAGAATGCTAATAAGAACGCTCGCATTCACGTAAAACTCGTTGCAGAAGTTGGTGTCGGAACCGTTGCAGCTGGAGTCAGTAAGGCTCACGCTGATGTTGTGCTCATTTCTGGACACGATGGCGGAACTGGTGCATCACCTCTGACGTCATTAAAACATGCAGGTGCTCCATGGGAATTAGGCCTAGCTGAAACTCAACAAACTCTTCTACTCAATGGACTGCGTGATCGCATTGTTGTTCAAGCAGATGGACAGTTAAAAACCGGTCGAGATGTTGTCATTGCTGCATTGCTAGGTGCAGAGGAGTTTGGTTTTGCAACTGCGCCATTGGTTGTTTCTGGTTGCGTGATGATGCGCGTATGTCATTTAGATACATGCCCTGTAGGGGTTGCGACCCAAAACCCAGAGTTACGTAAGAAATTCTCAGGCAAGCCTGAATTTGTTGAAACATTCTTTGAATACATCGCGCAAGAGGTTCGTGAATTACTTGCTCAACTAGGTTTTAGAACCTTGCAAGAGGCGATTGGTCATGTCGAATACTTAGATACTCGTGATGCGCTTCATTACTGGAAAGCGCACGGCTTAGACCTTGCTCCGCTTTTAACTCGCCCGGAGGTTCAGAGTTCCCTTCATCGCACTACAGTTCAAGATCACGGTTTAGTAAACGCACTCGATAACAAATTAATTGAACTCTCTTCCGCGGCGCTCACATCTAGAGAATCAGTTCGTATCGATGTGCCAATTCGAAACGTAAATCGAACAGTTGGAACGATGCTTGGTTCAGAAATAACACGTGCATTCGGGGCAAATGGCCTAGAGCCAAACACGATAGATGTAACGCTGCACGGCTCTTCTGGACAATCACTCGGAGCATTTATTCCACGCGGCTTAACGCTGCGCCTATACGGGGATGCAAATGATTACGTCGCTAAGGGAATTTCAGGTGGTCGTGTCATCGTTCGCCCAGATGAGAAAGCGCAATTCGCATCACATGAAAATGTCATCGCAGGAAACGTCATTGGATATGGCGCAACTTCCGGTGAGATATTTATTCGCGGCTTAGTGGGTGAGAGATTTTGTGTAAGAAATTCTGGTGCAACCGCGATCGTTGAAGGCGTTGGCGATCATGGATGTGAATACATGACTGGCGGAACCGTCGTAGTTCTTGGGCGCACCGGCAGAAACTTCGCTGCGGGAATGTCGGGTGGACTCGCATTCGTTTTGGATTTAAATGTTGCACAAGTTAACCAAGAGATGGTCGACATAATTTCGATACCTAATGACCAAAAAGAAAATCTGCGCTCTTTAATCTCTTCATTTGAAGTCGAAACTGGTTCAACAATTGCGCATGACTTATTGGAAGATTGGGATAAGTCAGTGGCACGAATTTCACTTGTAATGCCACGAGACTATGCACGGGTGCTTTCTGCGATAGAAAAAGCTAATCGCGAAGGTTTACCAGTTGATCAGTATGTAATGGAGGTGGCAGCACTTGGCTGATCCAAAAGGATTTCTATCTACTCCACGTGAGTTGCCGAAACGTCGTCCAGTAGATGTGCGCATTAAAGACTGGAATGAAGTCTATGAGCCACAGAGTTTCGAACACTTGCAGAAGCAAGCTGGCCGATGCATGGATTGCGGAATTCCTTTCTGCCATCAGGGCTGCCCTCTAGGTAATCTCATTCCTGAATGGAATGACTTGATGTGGCGTTCAGATAAAGAGGGCGCTATTGATCGTTTACATGCGACTAATAATTTTCCTGAATTTACTGGGCGTCTCTGCCCTGCTCCATGTGAGACTGCGTGTGTTGTTGGAATTAATGCTGATGCCGTAACTATTAAGCAAGTAGAACTTCGTACAATCGAAGAAGCCTTTGGGGAATCTAATGTAAAACCATTGCCGCCTGATCGATTGTCCGGAAAAACTGTGGCAGTAATAGGTTCTGGACCTGCTGGATTAGCAGTTGCTCAGCAACTCACTCGCGCAGGTCACACAGTTGCTGTGTACGAGCGAGCCGAAAAAATCGGCGGGCTACTTCGTTATGGTATCCCGGAGTTTAAGATGGAAAAACACATCGTTGATCGCCGCCTTGCTCAGATGGAAAAAGAGGGAACACGTTTTAGGCCCGGAGTAAACGTTGGCGTGGACCTTACTGGGGCGCAACTTCGTTCACGTTATGACGCACTTGTTTTAGCTGTTGGTGCAACACAGTGGCGAGATCTCAATATTTCAGGTCGCGACTTAAAAGGCATTTACCAAGCAATGGAGTATTTACCGTGGGGAAATAAAGAGGCTCTCGGGGAAATCTCTGAACGTCCAATAAATGTTGAAGGTAAAGATGTAATTATTTTGGGTGGCGGCGATACCGGAGCAGATTGTTTAGGTACTGCAATACGTCAAGGTGCTAAATCAGTTACTCAACTCGAAATCATGCCAAGACCAACAGATGAACGTCCATCAAATGCACCTTGGCCAACATATCCAATGATTTTTAGAGTATCCAGCGCACACGAAGAGTTAGATAATCGAGTATTTTCAGTAAGCACTGAAGAGTTTTTAGGTGATGCTGAGGGAAACTTAAGAGCGCTAAAGATTGTTGAAACAGAGTTTAAGGATGGAAAATTCTCTCCAGTACCTGGTACAGAGCGAGAAATCCCTGCTCAGTTTGCATTTCTTGCAATGGGCTTTACTGGCCCAGAACAAAATGCGTTACTGACTCAGCTTGAAGTTGAAATAGATGAGCGTGGAAACATCAAGCGTGATGCTAATTTCCAAACATCCTCTGAAGGTGTTTTTGTTGCTGGAGATGCTGGCCGCGGCCAATCACTGATTGTGTGGGCTATTGCAGAAGGTCGAAGTGCAGCAGCTGCAGTTGATTCATACCTAACCGAAGAAAAGTCACAACTGCACGCACCAATTCTTACTACATCTCGCCCGTTAGTTTTGTAGATAGAATATCTCCATGCGCCGCGCGAAGATTGTTTGCACAATGGGACCAGCCGTTGAAGCTGCCGGAAAAGTTGAACAACTCATCGCAGCTGGCATGAATATGGCGCGCTTAAATCTCTCCCACGGTTCTTATGAAGAACATCAGAGCAGACTCGATGCAGTTCGAAGTGCAGCAAAAAAAGCAGGTGTCCCTGTTGCAGTACTAGTTGATTTGCAAGGACCAAAGATTCGTCTTGCTCGTTTCGCTAACGGGGCGCACGAACTTTCACGCGGTGATGTTTTTACAATCACTACCGATGAAGTCGAAGGCACAAAGGAGCGTGTCGGCACGACTTACAAAGGTTTACCAGGGGATTGCAAAGCAGGAGATCGCATTCTCATCGACGATGGAAAAGTAACCGTAGAAGTTACATCTGTAACCAAGACAGATGTAATTACCAAAGTTATCGAACCAGGCGCGGTGAGCAATAACAAAGGAATTAATCTTCCAGGTGTGGCTGTATCAGTGCCAGCGCTCTCTGAAAAAGATATCGATGACCTGCGCTGGGGATTAAAAGCAGGCGCCGATTTCATTGCTCTTTCCTTTGTCCGTAGCGCAGATGACATTAAAGATGTACATCGAATTATGGATGAAGAAGGAATTCATATTCCTGTCATAGCCAAAATTGAAAAACCACAAGCCGTTTCAAACCTTGAAGGTATTGTTGCGGCATTCGATGGCATCATGGTTGCGCGTGGAGATCTTGGCGTTGAGCTTCCGATTGAAGATGTTCCGCTTGTACAAAAACACTGCATCGAACTCGCTCGAGATGCGGCAAAGCCAGTGATTGTTGCAACGCAGATGCTGGATTCCATGATTACTAATTCACGACCAACTCGCGCCGAAGCGACTGA
>JBPCTE010000071.1:0-1428 GCA_051006495.1 Candidatus Planktophila sp. | reverse complement strand
GACATGGTTAAACAAGTTGATACAGTGTTAATTGATAGCGCTCGTGCGAAAAAGGGTGAGAACGTAATGATTGTTGCGGGATCACCTCCTGGAATACCAGGATCAACAAATGCGATGCGCGTGCACATTGTTGGCGATGCAGTTGGTGGCGTGGCCGCGGCTTACCGCTAAGCACGCTCGCATTTTCGCTTGAATCACTTTGCCCATTAGACTTTTATCGCGCCTCGGTACTCCAACGGTAGAGAGGGCAGTCTCAAACACTGCATAGTGTCGGTTCGAATCCGACTCGGGGCACATGAGCACAATACGGATTTTGGTTGCTGAAGATGAAGCACTCATTCGTATGGATTTAGTAGAAATGCTCACTGAATCTGGTTACAGCGTAATTGCACAAGCAACTAATGGCGCTGAGGCGATTGAATTAGCAAGAGAACACAGACCAGATCTGGCAATACTTGATGTAAAGATGCCAGTCCTTGATGGAATTTCTGCAGCGCAGGAAATTATTTCAATCGCACCAGTTCTTATGTTGACAGCTTTTAGTCAGAAAGAACTCGTTGATCGTGCACGAGATGCGGGTGTTATGGCATACGTCGTTAAACCATTTACAATTAATGATCTAATCCCATCAATTGAAATTGCGATTAGCCGGCATACGCAAATGAAATCTCTCGCCGAAGAAGTAGCTGACCTACATGAAAGATTAGAAACACGTAAGTTAGTTGATAAGGCCAAGGGAATCCTGATGCAGGCACTTAATCTCTCAGAGCCCGAAGCTTTCTCTTGGATTCAAAGAGCTGCAATGGATAGACGAATTAGCATGAAGGCTGTGGCAGAGGCAGTCATCTCTCCGAGTGCGGTCCCAGAGGCCAAATAACTCAAAAAAGTAATCTACTTGTAACCCTTCACGCTCACCTTCGCCTTGTCCCAATGCCGCCCTTGGCATTACCCTTCTCGTCTCCCTGTCCCGGGACACAAGAACAGGAAAGGCAATACATGAAGAAGATCATCTCCGCTATTGCAACTGTTGCACTCGTTGTTGGAACAGCTGTTGCTGTTGCACCAGCGGCTAACGCAGCGTGCTCTGGCAAGCTAAAGATCGCATACCAAGGTCCACTTACAGGACCAGAAGCTGCACTAGGTATCAACGAACTCAACGGTGTGAAGTTTGCACTTAAGAAGTTCCTAGCAGCTAACAAGGGTGCAAACGTAGACCCAACCGTTTACGAAGTTGATGACCAAGGAGATCCAGCTGTTGCTGGTCCAATCGCTCCTAAGGTTGCAGCAGAAGAGTGCGTAGTTGCACTCGTCGGTCCAGCTTATTCAGGTGCATCAAAGGTTTCACTACCTGTGTACCTTTCAGCAGGACTTTCAATCATCACGCCATCTGCAACAAACCCAACACTTCCAAGTTTTGGTAAGTCAATC
>JBPCTE010000070.1:0-30952 GCA_051006495.1 Candidatus Planktophila sp. | reverse complement strand
AGCGGACGGAAGATCACGATTTTCTTATGGGCTCGTCGCTCCATCACTGCTTCTAATCCGGCACATAAGGCGAGGGCTGACTTACCAGTACCTGCACGACCACCCATAGAAACAATTCCAATTTCTGGATCAAGTAATAAATCAAGAGCAATTCTCTGCTCGGCGCTTCTGCCGTGAAGTCCAAATGCTGATCTGTCACCGCGCACTAATTGCAATCTCTTATCTGCACTTACTCGCGCAAGTGCGCTCGCGCGATCAGAGTGCAGAACAACTCCAGTATGAATTGGAAGAGTGTGCGCCTCTTCATGATCGGCAAAATCTGATGCATATAAATCATCAATAACTGATGAGCCGACTGAAAGCTCAACGATGCCGGTCCAGCCACTACTTGAAACGAGTTCTGCTAAATACTCTTCTGCTTCAACGCCAACTGATGATGCTTTTACCCGAAGCGGTAAATCTTTAGTAACTAAGACAACATCTTTGCCATCTGACATTAAGTTCTTGGCGATCGCCAAAATGCGCGAATCATTTGTGCCATCACGTAAGAAACCGTGAGGCATAGAACTTAGATCGGTGTGGTTTAACTCAACTGAGAGTGTTCCGCCCTCAGGGTTAATTTGAATCGGTTGATCTAAGCGGCCATATTTCAAACGAATATCATCAAGACTTCGAAGCGCAGCGCGTGCAAAATATCCAAGTTCTGGATGATCGCGCTTAGTTTCTAATTCACCGATGACTGCAATCGGTACAACTACTTCATGTTCGGCAAAGCGGGCCAGAGCCCCGGGATCTGCTAGTAAAACGCTGGTATCTAGAACAAATGTCTTTCGCCCTTTATTACTAGCAGTCAATCCTTAGCCCCCGAATCTCCTATGTCGCAAAGAATAGGCTCTGAGGGCTCGAAAAAAATCGACACGACGAAAGTCTGGCCAATAAGCTTCACAGAAGTAGTACTCCGAAAGTGCGCTCTGCCACAACAAGAAGCCACCGAGACGTTGTTCGCCAGAAGTTCTAATGATGAGTTCCGGATCTGGCTGGCCAGCGGTGTATAAGTATTTTGAGATTTCATCTGCATCAAGAGAGGAAGTGGCATCAGCCAAGCTCTTGCCTTCTTGTGCACTTGTTGTGAGATAACTCTTTACAGCATCAACAATTTCTCGTCGGCCGCCATAACTAATAGCAACGTTTACTTCCACTCCATCATTTCTAAATGGTTTTAGATCGCTCAACTTTTTTGCAAGCCATTCAGGCAACAGATCAAGGGCACCCACTGCTTTGATATTCCAACGCTTCGTGGCAGCCAGGGCATCTACTGTTTCACCGATGATTTTAAGGAGCGTATCTAACTCTTCTTGCGATCTTTTGAAATTATCCGTCGAAAGAAGCCAGAGAGTTACAACTCGCACATCTGCTTCATCACACCATCCAAGAAATTCAATAATCTTTTCTGCACCAGCTCGATGCCCTCGGGCTGAATTTGAAACACCCACATCATGTGGATCTAGTTGATTTGCCTTTGCCCAACGACGATTTCCATCAAGAATTACACCCACATGGTGCGGCGTTTGTGAAAAATCTAAAGCACGAACAAGGCGCCACTCGTAGAGTGGGTAAAGAGCAGATTTAACTAACTTACGAATACTGCTTAACAACACGTCGCTCCGCAATCAGTGAAGCTACTGGAAGGGTTCCAGCAAGAATAAAACCAATCATTTTCTTAAGAGGAAAGTGTGCAACTGCTGAGAATTGAATAGCTGTCAAGATATAAATTGGATACAGGTAGCCATGAACCATTGGGACCCAACGCAAATTATCTAGTAGCGATGGGTTGTCGATCAGATATTTGGCAGGCATGTACCCGAACCAAAGCAGAAGTGACATAACACCGGCAATAATCGCCATCACTCGAAAACGCATTAATACACCGCTCATGGTTCCCCCTAATTCCCCTTAGTCCGCAACTCTACGGCGATAAATCGGAAGGTAAAGAACCACCGCCGCCATGAGCCACCAAATTACAACATATGAAATGTGCTGCCAATAAAAACCTGGAACTCTAGAGGTGCGAAGTTCTGGACTCACGCGGGTTCGCGCTATTTCACCATCGCGATACTTTTCATCAATAGCTATTACATATCCGTCATATAAATCTAAATCAGTCAGACCAACAATGACACTGCTATCTAGACGAGAGATTACGCCAGGTGAGTTAAGTGATCGATCCTCATTTTGATGTGCTCGTAAGACGCCTACGACATCAACGCGATTGGACATCGCAAGTTGTGGTTCTTTTAATCTTTCTGACCAAAGACCGCGCACAACCAAGATTGCAGATGTTGAATCAGTTTGCATAAGTGCTACTTCCCAATCTTTAACAACTCCGTTCCCATCTTGTTGATTTGGAGCTTTGAAGTTAGCCACATAAAAACCCGATGCACTCACTGATTTACTATCAACTTTTGTATCGAGTGCACTTCGTGGTTTAGCTAGTGATTCAAGTGGCACGGGGGCAGTGATTGCTGGCGGTGCTTCGTTGAGAATTCTTTTCATTTCCCTGGCTCTGTCTAGTTGCCAAAGACCTAGGCCAACAAAAATTGTGGCAATAAGTAGTAGTGAGGTGTACTCAAGGAGCTTCTTGAACACAGGATAAATTAATTCTGATGGTTATCTTTATTTTTTTGTAAGCGATTAAACCGCTTATAAAAACTACGGAGTAAAACAATGACTGCCACTGTTAAGAAAATCATCGTAAGTGAGCCAGCAAGGCCTACATTCACATCTTTTTGCATGTCTAAATCCTCTCACTTTTCGCGATAATCTGTCTCCATGAATTCAACGGGATCCTCAGAATTCTCATACGAGGATAGGTACGGGATTAAACCTTCTATGGGATGGAAATTACCCGCAACAATTCTGGCAACAATCGGAATTGTTTGGATATTTTGGGCCGGTCTATTTCATGCCACACCAGAATTTCGGACAACTTTAATTTCATTTTCAATTGTTTCGGATGAAGAAATTTCAATTAGATACTCGGTTCAGAGAAAAGATCCAAGTACGCCTGCAACTTGCACGCTGCAAGCACGCGATTTTGATAAGAATATTGTCGGTGAAATTGAGGATGAAATCACCCCTGGTCGCGCGTCTTTCGAACGCATTACAAGCATTCCTACACGTAGTTCTGCCGTGACAGCAACAGTTGCACGCTGCAGAGTGAAATAACGTAATTCACAATTACGGCCGCTTTCGCTACCGTTACTCCCCTTATGACTTCACAGACATGGCTCACGCAAGAAGCAGCGGACCGTCTTGCTGCCGAATTAGCGCACCTTGAAGGTGAAGCTCGCACTGAAATAGTTAAGAAAATAGAAGCAGCACGCGCAGAAGGTGACCTTAAAGAAAATGGTGGATACCACGCCGCGCGTGATGAACAAGGAAAAATTGAAGCACGCATTCGTCAGTTGAAGCAGATGCTCGAAAATGCACACATCGGAACTCCACCTGCGAGCGCAGATGGAGTTGTTGGTGCTGGAATGGTTATTACCGCAATAATCGCCGGGGATGAAACCAAGTTTTTACTTGGATCACGAGAAATTGCATCTGGCGATCTTGATGTCTACAGCGAAAAGTCTCCACTTGGATCTGCTGTGATGGGTGCAAAGGTTGGCGAAGACGTGTCATACACAGCGCCAAATGGAAAAACTATTTCAGTGCAGATTAAACACGCTGAATATTATTCTTAATTACTCGCATTCTTATACTTCTTAACACTCATCGGAACGAAAATTATCATGATTATTGCCATGTAAATAAGGGACATCGTTAATGGATTCTCACTTGGAAAAGAACCAGCGGTTGCCCCAAATTGATTCTCCAGGCCAAAGAGTTGACGACATGCGGCCACCATTGTCGAAACTGGATTCCACTCTGCGACGTATTGCAAGGGCCTTGGCATTCCTGTAGTTGGCGCAAACGCATTTGATAAGAACGTTAAAGGAAAAGTAACTAAGAAACTTACGTTCTGCACTACTCGTGCGTCGCGAGCAGACAAACCAATATAAATACCTACCCATGAAAGTGCATATCCGAAAAATAGTAAGAATAAGAAAGCAAGTGCGACTTTAAGAAAACCAGAAGATGGGCGCCAACCGACAACAAAACCGGCGATTCCCATTACAGCTAGAACAACGATATTTAAAAGAGAGTCTCCCAAAGTTCTTCCGACAACGAGTGCTGATCTTGCAATTGGAAGAGATCTAAATCGATCAATTAAACCTTTCTTCATATCTTCTGCAAGACCTGATGCTGTTGCTGCAAGAGTAAAAGCAACTGTCTGAACAAATATTCCAGGCATCAAAAGCTGTACGTATCCCCCAGGTTGACCCGTGTTTATTGAACCACCAAATACATATCTGAAGAGAAGAACAAACATCACCGGTTGAATCGTTGAAAAAATCAATACTTCTGGAACACGGGCTAACTGCAGCAATTGGCGTTTAGTAATAACAATTGAATCCGTTACAGCGCTCATTTTTTTACTTCCTCTACTTCTGCAACGTGTCCAGTCAGTGACATGAATACATCGTCTAGCGATGGGCGCTTTAACCCAACATCGAGTGCGTGAATGCCTTCACTATCCATTGATCTGAGCACTTCCATCAGAGCAATTGACCCAGTTGAAACTGGTGCGGAAATTTTACGTAGACCTTCATCCAGCGTCGCTTTATTTCCACTAACTCGTCCCACTATCTCTAATGTTTTTGAGACGTTGGATTGATCGACCACTACTTCTAAGCGTTCGCCGCCAACTTCTTTTTTCAAAGAATCTGAAGTCCCGCGTGCAATTACTTTGCCGTGATCAATAACAACGATGTCATCTGCTAATTGATCTGCTTCTTCAAGGTATTGAGTTGTCAGCAGTAACGTGACGCCACCTTTAACAAGCTCTTCGATGACCCCCCACATTTCTTGACGGCCACGTGGATCTAAACCTGTTGTTGGTTCGTCAAGAAACAAAACTTTTGGCTGCACAATTAGTGATGCTGCTAAATCAAGGCGGCGGCGCATTCCACCCGAATATGTTTTGATTGGTCGCTTTGCACTATCTGTAAGTGAAAAACGTTCAAGTAATTCATCGGCTCTTTTTACCGCTGCTTTTTTATTTAAATGATACAAGCGACCAAACATCACTAGGTTGTCCCAGCCAGTTAAAGTTTCATCAACGGCTGCGTACTGACCCGATAATCCAATTACTTCGCGAACTTTTTCAGGGTTTGCAATTACATCAATACCGCCAACGCTTGCTCTTCCAGAATCTGGTGAAAGTAAAGTTGCGAGAATTCTCACAGTTGTTGTTTTGCCTGCGCCATTAGGACCTAACACGCTCAAAACTGTGCCTTCTTCGACATCAAGACTTAATCCATCAAGGGCTTTGACTTCCCCTTTGTTGTAGGTCTTTACAAGATTCTCAGCAATTACCGATTTCACGGAGTAAACTTACCGCTATCGCACGTGGCTTTGCCACATACACGGCAACACAAAAATTATTCCGAGAGGCAATTAAATGAGTACTGCTCCAGTCAAAGAACATACACATCGCGAAATTATGGTCATCCTTGGTGGCCTCATGACGGGCTTGCTCCTAGCCGCACTCGATCAAACAATTGTCTCTACAGCTCTTAAAAGCATCGTTGAAGATTTCAATGGTTTAAATCACTACACATGGGTTGTTACGGCATATTTATTAACTTCAACAGCGTCAACACCTCTGTATGGAAAGATTTCTGATATCTACGGACGTCGCGTTGTATTCCAGTTTGCAATTATTACTTTTCTAATCGGATCTCTACTAGCTGGCGCATCGCAAAATATGACGCAGTTAATTGCTACCCGAGCACTTCAAGGTTTAGGCGCTGGCGGGCTCATGGCACTTACATTCGTCATTATCGGCGACATCGTTCCACCTCGCGAACGCGGTCGTTATCAAGGATATTTCGGCGCAGTCTGGGGACTTTCATCCGTTGCCGGTCCTCTGCTCGGCGGATTCTTTTCAGATCACGCAACTATCCTTGGTGTCACAGGATGGCGTTGGATTTTCTACATTAATTTGCCTTTCGGAATCGCAGCGCTCTTAATCACAACTGCAGTTCTTCACATCCCTAAGGTCAAGCGTGAGCACTCCATTGATTACCTCGGCGCACTTCTGATGGTTGCAGCAACTGTTTCTATTCTTCTTACAGTTTCAATTTATGGCCCAGAACATGGTTGGTTAGACCCAAGAACAATCGGCTATTTAATTGCAGGACTTGTTTTGGTCGCTCTATTTATTTATTGGGAATCAAAAGCCAAAGAACCAATTTTGCCTCTTGATCTCTTTAAGAATCACACTTTTACGCTGACATCCATTCTTGGTGCTGTAATCGGTGCTGGAATGTTTGGTGCAATCGTTATGTTGCCGCTTTACTTACAGGTCGTAAAGGGTGCTTCTGCTACTGAGGCTGGTTTGAAGTTGATTCCACTTATGCTCGGAATTGTCTCAACTTCGATTTTCAGCGGCAAAGCAATTTCAAAATCTGGAAAATATAAGAAGTTCCCAATTATGGGTACAACACTTATGACCGTCGGAATTCTTCTCATGGTTACTTTGACTCGCGAAACTCCATTCTGGCAGCTCTCGATCTTTGCAATTTTGGTTGGCGCAGGCCTTGGTCTTTCAATGCAGACGATTGTTATTGCGCTTCAGAACGCAGTTGACTTCAAAGACATGGGCGTAGCAACAAGTTCAAATACTTTCTTTAGATCACTCGGTAGCGTTTTTGGTACCGCACTCTTCGGAAGTATTCTTACAAGTCGCGTAACTCACTATCTGCAATCTGGATTTACAGAGTTAGCCGCTACCAATCCAGATGCGGTTTCAGGATTTGACCCTGAAAAACTCAAGCAACTCTCTTCAAACACTTCGGTGCTAAAAGAACTTCCAGTTCTCGTACAAAACACGGCGCTAGATGCCTTCGTTAATTCATTTCATGTGGTGTTTCTAGCTGCAGCCCCAGTAACCGCACTTGGGATTGTTTTGGCTCTAATGCTTCGTGAAGCACCGCTTCGAACTAATAAAGATTACGCGGCTGCTCGAGAAGAAGCTGCTGGCGAAGCACTCGGATAACGATTGCTTAATAAATTCAAAAACGGGTTCACCAACCCCTTTGCGGAATTTCCGCGAGAGGTTGGTGTTCTTGTTTTTGCATCATTTTTTGTTGCCGTCGGATTCGGAGTAATAGCTCCAACTATTCCGCTATTTGCAAAGTCATTTGGAGTAAATAATGCACAGGTAGGTTCGATTATCTCAGCCTTCGCACTAGCTCGGTTTGCCTCCGGACTCATTGCAGGAAAGTTAGTAGATAAATTTGGTGAACGGCTTGTTTATACAGTTGGTATTGCCTTCGTAGCAATCTCATCTTTTGCAGCAGCTCTTGCTGCATCTTATGAACAATTATTGATTTTCAGATCAGCGGGTGGACTTGGTTCATCCATGTTCTCAGTCGCTGCAGGTTCAATTATTTTGCGTGCAGTCAATGATGATCAGCGTGCTCGCGCACAATCCCTATACAACAGCAGCTTTCTTGTCGGGATGATGGCCGGCCCTGTTATTGGTGGTTTCTTAACAGCAATCTCATTGCGAGCACCACTGCTTGTTTATTCGGCTCTGCTAGTTGTTGCAAGCGCTGCTGGTGGTTTCTTGCTTCGCAACTCGGTACTTGCGGCACGGCCTACAGAGAAATCCTCCACGGTTAAAACTTCCATGCGAGAGGCCCTTGCAATGAAACCTTATGTAATTGCTTTAACGATTTCATTTTCTACTGCGTGGGTAATTTTCGGAATGAGCAGATCTGTTTTGCCTTTGTTTATGGTTGAGGATATGAAGTCCTCTGCAGGATTTATCGGAATAGGTTTCACAATCTCAGCAGTAGTTCAAGGATTGTTTCTCATAAAAGCTGGTCGCCTTTCAGACCAACGAGGTCGTAAATTCTCCGCAATTACGGGATTAACTCTTCTTGGTCTCTCTGTTGTTTTGCTCGTAATCACATTTCATCCTTGGCTATTTTTACTCTCTATGTTCATAGGTGCTTTTGGTTCGGCTTTTCTTTCGACAACACCCTCTGCAATTGTGGGAGATGTCCTCAAGGGCAAGGGCGGACAAGTTATTGCGCTGTATCAAATGTCTGGCGATGCTGGAGCGATGGTGGCGCCTGTGGTCCTTGGTTTTATTGCAGATCACTATGGTTTTCGCGCAACATTCGCATTAAGCGCACTAATTGTGGCTGCAGTAATTGTTGTTGCAACAAAATTGCCCGAGACGCGGGCTTCGCATCTCGGGCAATCTAGTAAGTAATTTATATTTAGTCGCGACCACGCAAAATAGATAGAAGTCGCAAGATTTCCATATACAACCAGACGATTGTGACCATGAGTCCAAACGCTGCTCGCCATGATTCTTGTTCTGGCGCACCGGCTGCAACACCCTTTTCAATCTGATCGAAATCAAGAATTAAAAAGAAGCTAGCCAAAGCAACTCCAGCAACGGCAATCATCGGTCCAAAGCCTGAGATTCCGAAAAGACCTAAACCAGAACCGAGCCCAAAGAATGAACCGATCATGCTTACAAGTCCTAGTAATAAATATCCAATTGCTGCACCGATGAGCATCTTTGTAAATCTAGGAGTTACTCGAATTCTTCCGCTGCGGTAAGCAAAGAGCATTCCTGCAAACGCACAGATTGTTCCCATCACCGCTTGACCAGCAATTCCTGGATACGCACTATTGAGAACGTGGCTAATTGAGCCAAGTGCAACTCCTTGAACAGCGGCATAAGCCAGAATTAAACCTGGTCTTATTGTTTTACTAAAAGTATTAACCATGGCCAAACCAAACCCAGCAAGTAGTGAAATCATCACGATTCCACCGCCTAGATTTAGTGTCCATGCAAATCCGCCAGCTATGAGGAGTACTCCGAGCAACATGGCAGTGCGTGTCACCACGTCATCTAGTGTCATTCGCCCAGTGCGTGCAGAGGATGCAGCAGGTGCGCTGTAAAGATCTTCTAATTGCTTTGAATCAACCGCAGGATAATCTGGATTCTTGAAACTGCGATTAAGTACCGGGTTGGAACTTTGCATTAAGTTCATTTCTCCTTTTTGTAAATTAATCGTGCCCCCGGTGGGGGTCGAACCCACACTGGAAGGATTTTAAGTCCTCTGCCTCTGCCATTGGGCTACAGGGGCCACGTTTTTCAACGTGGGCAAATCTACCCGTTTTCCAAAGCGCAGAAACCACTTATAAAACAGGGAGCGCTCTGGGTTTATTCCCGTTAATTTCTCGCCAGCGACCAGGCGATTCCATCCAAAATATCGGCCTCTGACGCAATAAATTCACTTGCTCCGGTTGCTTTCAGGATTTCTGAGAGCACAAGTGAGCCAGCAGCGAAAACATCAGCGCGGCCTGGATGTAAAAACCCGATGCGCGAACGTTCTTCTGCATTCATTCGAGCGAATGTGGTTGCAACGAGGTGAGTTTGATCCGCGCTTACGCGCGCTAAGTGAATTTGGTGACGGTCGTACTGTGCAAGACCAAGTGCACTAGCAGCAACTGATGTCGCGGTTCCAGCTACAGCAATAAGAGTTTTGGCTTGTGTAATTGGAACGATTGCTGCTGCAATTGCAATTGCTTCTTGAATATCTTTGCGGGCATTTTCAATCTCTTCCGGTGCGGGCGGATCAGAGTGAATATTTCGTTCAGTCATTCGCACACAACCAATATTTACACTCTTTGCGAATTCGACATCAGCGCTTCCATAAACAAACTCTGTCGATCCTCCACCGATATCTACTACTAAGAAGGGGGCATCACTGGCTGCAAATTCTTTAGTCGCGCCAATAAATGAAAGTTTTGCTTCTTCCTCCCCTGAAATCACTTCTGGTTCGATTCCAAGTCGATCTTTGACTCCATTGATAAAGAGTTCTCTGTTTGTCGCATCACGTGTGGCACTTGTCGCACAAAAACGGATTTTTTCTACTCCGCGTCTGGAAATTTCTTGTGCAAATTCATCCACTGCAGCAAGCGTTCGAGCGATTGCATCAGGATGAAAGGATTTATTTTGATCAACACCTTGACCTAATCTCACAATTTCCATAGTTCGATAAATCTCTCGGAAATTATTTCCATTAATATCTGCTATTAATAAACGAATGGAGTTTGTTCCACAATCAATTGCCGCAACTCTCATACATTCATCTCCGAGCTGCATGGAAACTCTTTCCACCAATCTGGCAACTTACTTAACGCCTCATCGCCCAGCGGATTAATTCCAGGACCGACGGCGAGTGAATGGGCAACCAGCGAATGTAAACACTTAACACGTTCAGGCATTCCTCCGGCAGAAATTCCATCTACTTCTTCCACAACCAAACCAAGTGCATTGCGATCTGCTAAATAAGCTTCGTGGGCTCTTCTATACGCTGCCGCTAAATCAGGATCGTTAGCCAATCTTTCATTCATTTCAGACATTAAACCTGAAGATTCCAAAGTTGAAATAGCTCCTGTTAAACGGGGGCACGTTGCATAGTAAAAGGTTGGAAATGGCGTTCCATCACCTAATCGTGGTGGCGTCTGAACTACAGCGGGTTTAGTGCATGCGCATCTAAATCCAATCGCATGTACATCTCGTGGAGTGCGGCCTAATTGAAATTCAATGCATTCGAGATCGCCTGACTGTACCTCTTTCACTGATTTCGAGTTTCCGTTATAGAGGCAATCATTCGCGAATACCAAGGTTGACCATCAGGAATCTTGTTGGCAACAGTTGTTCCTGTTTCCTGGGTGTATTGCCCATTTGAATCAGTAACTATGTACTGGCGTTCTCCAGGCAATACAAAGTGAAGTCGTTCACGCGCTTGAGATTTGATGTATTCAGGATCACGCCACATTAACAAATCTTTTCGAGCTTGTTCGAGTGCAGCATTGTTACTTTCAACTTGTGATTTGAGTGCACTGATTTGTGCACGCTGAGTGAAGTAATGCTTTATTGGCGGTGCAATGGTCAGCGCCATGAAAAACAAAATTATCGCCAAAGCAAGTGCGCGACCATTGCCACGTCGTTTGTTGAAATTTAATCGGCGACGACGTGCCATTGCTTATCCCTTAAATCGTGGGAAAGCCGCGCGACCTGCATACACCGCGCCATCTGAGAGTTCTTCTTCAATACGTAGTAGCTGGTTGTACTTAGCAACACGTTCAGTGCGAGCTGGTGCACCGGTTTTAATCTGTCCGCAATTAGTTGCAACAGCAAGATCGGCAATCGTTGTGTCTTCTGTTTCACCGGATCGGTGGCTGAGCATGCTTCGGTAATCGGCACGGTGAGCCATATCAACAGCGTCTAAAGTTTCTGTAAGTGTTCCAATTTGATTTACCTTCACTAACAATGCATTAGCTGTGTAGGTATCAATTCCCTTTTTCAGACGTACTGGGTTTGTTACGAATAAATCATCGCCCACAATCTGAACACGTTTTCCTAAGGATGCTGTCATTGATTGCCAGCCAGCCCAATCTTCTTCGTCAAGTGGATCTTCGATTGAAACTAGAGGGTATGCATCAACAAGAGATGTGTAATAAGCAATCATCTCTTCAGAAGTCTTTGTGGCTCCTTCAAAGTTGTACTTACCCTTTTCGTGAAACTCCGTCGCAGCAACATCCATTGCTAAGGCAATTTCCTTGCCAGGTTTAAATCCAGCAAGGGTGATTGCTTCAATGATTAAATCTAGAGCTGCTCGATTGCTCTCTAAATTTGGTGCGAATCCGCCTTCATCTCCAACGCTTGTCGCAAGTCCGCGCTTTTTCAAAACTGATTTGAGTGCATGATAAATCTCTGCGCCCCAGCGAAGTGATTCACGAAAAGTTTCGGCGCCTATTGGAGCAACCATAAACTCTTGAATATCAACGTTTGTATCTGCGTGGGCGCCGCCGTTAAGAATATTCATCATTGGGACTGGAAGAAGATGAGCATTCGGCCCACCTAAATAGCGAAAGAGTGAAAGGTCCGCACTCTCCGCTTGCGCTTTTGCAACGGCAAGTGAAACGCCGAGAATTGCGTTGGCACCCAAGCGAGATTTATTTGGAGTTCCATCAAGTGCAATCATTTCGCTATCAACGAGACGTTGATCTTGAGCATCTAACCCAATGACGGCATCTGCAATTTCACCATTGACAAAAGCAACTGCTTTTTCAACACCTTTACCTAAATAACGTTTGCCACCATCACGTAACTCTGAAGCTTCAAAAGCGCCAGTTGATGCACCACTTGGAACAGCTGCTCTAGCTTGCGTGCCATCTTCTAATTGAATTTCAACTTCAACTGTTGGATTTCCACGGGAGTCTAGAATTTCACGAGCGCCAAGAGCATCGATGAGTGCCACGAATTTCTCCTTTAATTCTTCTTTACTGTATGCCTAATCCTATCGTGCCTCGTGCTGCGCAATCTCACGCATTAATTGCTTGCTCTGCATCCGAAGCGCATCTTCAGCATCAACTCCATTCTTGTGTGCCCAAGCAATGACTGCTAGCAATGCGCTACCGACTGATTCTGATGTAGCAGGTGATTCTTCGTGGTGCTCTGGGATGTTTATGTCTACGCCATATTTTTCTGCACGGTAGAGCAATTTATTGATTAGCGACAACGCAGGTTGGGAGATTGCAACACCATCGAGAGCCGATGTACGGCCTTTTTCGGCGGCTTTGATTTCTTCCCAATTTGCAACAACTTCGTCGCTACCGCTCACCTTTACATCACCGAAAACATGTGGGTGTCGGCTGATCAGTTTTTCAGTAATAACTTGCGCAACATCTTCAATTGAAAACGCATCCGTTGGGTGCTCTTGTGCAATTCGGGAGTGAAAATAAACCTGCAGCAAAATATCACCAAGTTCTTCTCGCATGCCAACGCGATCTGACTCTGCTACCGTGTCAATGAATTCATATGACTCTTCAAGTAAGTACTTAATTAAGGATTCGTGAGTTTGCTCTGCATCCCACGGACAGCCGCCCGGTGAACGGAGTTGATCCATCACCTCGACTAAACGTTGTAAGTATGAAGTGCTCATACCTTAAAAGTTTTCGACTACTTATCAGAAGGTGCGACTGCAGATCCTGCTGAATCAACAGGTACTACGTCCGCATTAACTGCATCCCACACACCGTAGCGAGGATTAATAGTGACTTTATTTTTGGTTGCCATATCGACAACAAGTTTCTGTATAGCCAGACCAACCTGATCAGCTGGAACACCAGAAGCTTCAAGACCCTGGCTTATCTTGTCAGAAATAATGATGCTTTGAAGATACAGATCAAAATCTTTTGCCGCGATTCCGGCACCAACTAGAGCCGTTGGTAGACCTGCTTCGCCACCAACTTGTTGTGTGATGCTGGCTCTGCGGGTATCAATTTCAGCTTTTGAAACTGTGATTTTTAATTTAGCAGCAACTTCGTTGAGCAACTCTGAAAGAACATGAAATCGCATTTGAGCGCGATTGAGAGTTTCGCCAACCTCTAGTTGCATTTGTGAAGTATCAACTTTGTTTCGTTCAGCCATGACTGCATCGATACTTGATTGGACAGTTGCTTGTGAGATTTTTACTGAGCCAACTGAAGCAGCTGAACTCACTTGCGAACAACCGGTGAGCAATAGCGCTGCTGAAATGAGGGCAATAGAAACAACTTTTTTCACTCTGAACTGCCTTTCGACGTTGGTGCTAATTCGGTAACGACCTGTGTGACCCAAGCCAGAAGAGAAGTATCCACTATCGGGGCACTACTTTCTGACGGATTCCACGCAGAACTCTTTGGTAAAGCCACCAATACGGTCGATGATGCCGATTTATAGAGTGATCCGGGATACATACGGTCCAATTTAAGTTGCTTAGATTCTGGCAAATTGATTGGAGATAACCGCACAAATTTTCCTTGAGCTACAACTTCACGAAGTGAAATGCTCTTAGCAAATGCACGTAACGATGCAACACCCAACAATGTTTGTGCTTCAACTGGTAGGTCGCCAAAGCGGTCTATAAGTTCTTCTTCAATTGCAACAACATCTTCTCTATTTCGAACATCGGCAAGTCGACGATAAAGATCAAGACGTAAGCGTTCGCCAGGAACGTATGCCGCATCGAGATGCGCATTGATTGGCAATTCAACCTTGCATTCATGATTGGGCTCATCGCTTTCAATAATCCCTGATTTATATTCATGAACGGCCTCACCAACCATTCGCATATATAAATCAAAACCAACATCAGCAATATGACCCGATTGTTCTCCACCTAATAGATTTCCAGCTCCGCGTATTTCAAGATCTTTCAGCGCAACTCTCATTCCGGCACCAAGTTCAGTATTAGCCGCAATTGTCTTCAAGCGATCATGGGCTAACTCACTAAGTGGTTGATCTGGCGGAAATAGAAAGTATGCATAAGCGCGTTCACGTCCACGCCCAACTCGACCACGTAATTGGTGGAGTTGCGACAATCCGAAGAGATCCGCGCGTTCAACGATTAAAGTATTTGCATTTGCAATATCTAAACCACTTTCAACAATTGTTGTGCAAACGAGAACATCAAAGTCTCGATTCCAGAACGCCAGAATTACATCTTCAAGGGCGCCTTCGCTCATCTGCCCATGAGCTATTCGAATACGTGCTTCCGGAACAAGACTCTGTATTTTCTGTGCGGCTTGATCAATTGATTCAACGCGATTATGAATATAGAAAATCTGTCCGTCACGTAATAATTCGCGGTGAATAGCAGCCGTGATTTGTGCATCATCACGTGCGCCTACGTAGGTCAAAATTGGATGGCGCTCTTCTGGCGGAGTTGTGATGGTCGACATTTCTCGAATACCCGTAACAGCCATCTCAAGTGTGCGTGGAATCGGCGTTGCAGACATGGCTAAAACATCAACGGTTGTCCGCAATTTTTTTAAAGATTCTTTCTGCTCAACTCCAAATCTTTGTTCTTCATCAACAATTACAAGGCCCAAATCCTTGAAATGAACGTCATTCGAGAGGATTCGATGTGTTCCTACTACGACGTCAAATGTCCCAGATTCAACTCCGGACAATATTTCTTTACTCTCTTTCGCTGTATTAAATCTCGACAGACCAGCGACTTTTATCGGAAAACCTGAATATCTTTCGGCGAAAGTTTTTGTGTGCTGTTGAACTAATAAAGTTGTTGGAACCAATACGGCTACTTGCTTGCCATCTTGGACTGCTTTAAACGCTGCACGAATAGCAATTTCAGTTTTTCCATAACCAACATCGCCACAAATAATTCGATCCATCGGATATGGCCGCTCCATGTCGGCCTTTACTTCATTGATAGTGGAGAGTTGGTCTGGAGTTTCAATGTAAGCAAATGAATCTTCTAATTCGCGCTGCCATGGAGTATCTACAGAGAATGCAAATCCGGGAGATGAAGTGCGAGCTGCATATAGACGAATAAGTTCTCCGGCAATTTGGCGAACAGCCTTGCGTGCTCGTCCTTTTGCTTTTTGCCATTCGCCACTGCCAATTCGATGAACCGTTGGAGTTTCACCACCAACATATTTACTTACTTGTTCAAGTGAATCTGTCGGAACAAATATGCGATCTCCAGGTTGGCCCCGCTTGGCAGAGGCATATTCCACCACAAGATATTCACGAGTTACGCCCGCAACAGTTCTAGATACAAGTTCGATGTAACGACCAATCCCGTGTTGCTCGTGAACAACAAAATCACCTGTTTTCAATTCAAGAGGATCTATTGCTGTTTTGCGTTTTGACGGAAGTTTTTCAGTGCTATTAATTGCGCCTTTGCTTCCAGTTAAATCCCTCTCGGTGATAAATAAGATTTTGGCAGATGGAACTCTAAATCCAAATGCAATTGTTGAAGTGACTGCACGAACATTGATTTCTGCACCTCTAAAGAGTTTGGAGTACCTTTCATTCATTCCATGTCCATGGGCAGCAAAAATTAGATTGTGACCCACCTGTGCAGCGCTGCGAAATTCCTCCACGAGTCGATCTGTATTAGCCCGGAGTGGATCAATTGCGTGGGCATCAAGGAATATTGCATTTTCATCTAAATCAGATCCAAATACATTAAAACTTCGCTGATACAAATTATTTTTATCTATTTCTTTATGGAGTTCATCCCAAGTCATATATGTACCATCACCACTATGGAGCGGCGTTGCCCCACCGCTTGCCGCATTCAGCCACGATGCAAGATAGAACTCATCATTAGTTGCTAGAAGATCTGCAGCTCTTGATTTAATTCTTTCTTCATCAATGAAGATAACTTCAGTATTTGCCGGCATTCGATCCAAAATACTCTGATCAGAGTCGACCAAAAGTGGGATAAACGACTCCATTCCTTCGGTAGAAATTCCTTCAGAAATTTTCTCAAGAATTTCAGATGCTTGAGGAAAATCGGCTATCAATGCGCGAGCTTTTGCTTGGACGCTAGGCGTCAGGAGTAACTCACGACACGGCAGAATTTTTATACTTGTCTGAACTTTTGAAGTTGTTCTCTGGCCAGCAACATCAAAATAACTAATGTCTTCTATCTCATCGCCGAAAAAATCAATTCTAATTGGTTGACTCGCGAGAGGTAGAAAAACATCGACGATTCCACCGCGAACTGCAAATTCGCCACGACGTTCTACTAAATCAGTTCGTTGATAAGCAAGTTCACCAAGATGATTAATCAGATCTTTCAGATCACATTCTGTGCCAACTTTAAGTTCGCGAACCGGAGTCTGAGCTAACGAATTGATTATGCGATGAATTAATCCGCGTACAGGTGTCACAACGATTGGATTCTGACTTTGTTTTTTACTCAACTCAATAAGAGTTGAAATTCTTTGGGCAACCGTATCGCTGCGTGGACTTAATCTTTCATGAGGCAATGTTTCCCAGGCAGGAAATTCATAAACGCAATCGTGTAATTCACGTAAATCGTTAACTAAATCTTCGCTAGTTCTACTCGATCCAGTGACTATTAATAACGGGCGATCGCAAGCTCTAATCGCTGCAAGAAATGGGTGCAATGAAGAGGGTGCGATGATGTGTTTTTTTGATACGAGTGCATCGCTAATGTGTGCATCGGCAGCCAATGCATCGCGCACAAGTTTCATTTCTAACCCTTCTTCGCCTCGTATCAACTAGTGAGAAAACGCCTTAGGCCCCAACTCCATGGAGACGGAGGGGGCTTAACAGGGCAAGTCTAAGGCAGATGAACCTGCCATGATTAGCCAATGCCTACGCAAGATTCCGCCACAGCTATCGGTAACGATGGTGCAGATTTGCGTGCCGACGTACGAAAACTTGGAGATTTACTCGGTGAATCACTCGTTCGCCAAGAAGGACGAGAGTTACTTGAACTAGTCGAAGCAGTTCGCAAAGCTGTGAAAGATGGTGGAGGCGACGATCTCTTATCGACACTTTCTATTGAACAATCCGTGCAACTTGTACGTGCATTTAGCACTTACTTCAACTTGGCAAACGTTGCTGAGCAAGTTCACCGTGCACGAGTTTTAGCTGATGCGCGCGCACAAGGTGGTTCCTGGATGGCAAAAGCTGTCGACAAGATTGCTACCGCGCAAACCGCTAACGTCCCAGGACATGAATTTTCAACCGAAGATGTAACTCGTTGGGTTAACGAACTAATGGTTCGTCCCGTATTTACAGCGCACCCAACAGAGGCTGCGCGCCGTTCTGTTTTAAATAAATTAGGAAGAGTTGCAAAATTACTAGATCAGCCAAGTTCTCCTGCACAACGTAACCAATTAGCAGAAACAATCGATGTTTTGTGGCAGACAGATGAGTTACGTGTAGGTCGACCTGAGCCTCTTGATGAAGCCATGAATGCACTTTATTACTTGGATGATTTATTTAAATTAACAATCCCGGAAGTTCTAAATGATTTTAAGAATGAAATTAAACGACTTGGCGTGGAACTTCCATTAGATGCCCGTCCACTCTCATTCGGTAGCTGGATTGGTGGAGATCGTGATGGCAATCCGAATATCACCGCATCGATCACGGAATCCGCAATGGTTTTACAAGTTGGTCATGCGATTCGTGTAACTATTGCCGCAATGGATGAATTGCGTCAGATGCTCTCTGTTTCAACTCGAATTACAGGAGTTAGTAAAGCGCTTCTAGATTCTGTCGAAGAAGATTTAAAGCATATTCCAGAGTTTGAAGAACGTTTCAAGCGACTAAATGTGCAAGAGCCATATCGTCTAAAAGCTACAGCCATCGTGCACCGCCTTGCCTTCACAAGAAACCGTCATGCTTCCGGCAGCGAACATGTTGCGCATCGTGATTACAACGACACTTCAGAGTTATTGGCAGACCTGGCTTTAATGCGTGATTCATTACTTGAAAATCGTGGTGAATTAATGGCCACAGGTTTGCTTGAGCGCACAATGCGCACAGTTTCAGCCTTTGGCCTCACTCACGCAACGTTAGACGTTCGCGAACACTCAGATGCTCATCACCACACTCTTGCCTTCGCATTTGGTGAAGAGTACAAACAAAAGAACCATCAGGAGCGCTTTGTAATTCTTGCAAATGAAATCTCATCGCCAAATAATTTGGATTTTAGAAATTGTGATGAGCGCGCTCAAAAAACTTTAGATACATTTAAAGCCGTCTTTGATATCGTAAAACGTTTCGGCCCAGAATCAATTGAGACCTACATCGTTTCTATGACAAAAGGGTCTGATGATTTACTCGCAGCCGTGGTTCTGGCTAAACAAGCTGGACTCGTAAATCTTTCGAAGAACACCGCAGTGATTGGATTCGCACCTTTACTGGAAACAGTTGCAGAGTTGCGCGCAGCAGGAGAGATTTTAGATACGTTGCTGAGTGATTCAAATTACCGAAAAATTGTTGAACTCCGTGGAAACTTACAAGAAATTATGTTGGGTTATTCGGATTCAAATAAAGATGCCGGTATTGCTACGAGCCAATGGGAAATCCATAGGGCTCAAAGAAAATTGCGTGACGTAGCAATTAAGCATGGAATTAAATTAAGACTCTTCCATGGTCGTGGTGGTTCAGTTGGTCGAGGTGGCGGTCCGACGTATGACGCGCTCGTTGCTCTGCCATGGGGATCAATTGATGGCCAAATTAAAATGACTGAACAAGGTGAGGTCATCAGCGATAAATACGCACTCCCATCTCTCGCTCGTGAAAATATTGAATTGATGCTTGCCGCATCCCTTGAAGCAACTGTTTTAAACCGAGCTCCGCGTCAAAGTGATGAGAGTTTGGATAAGTGGAACGCATGCATGGAACTCATCAGTGAAAACTCTTTCGCCCGTTACCGCTCACTAATAGATCACCCAGATTTGCCTGCTTACTTCTATGCATCAACTCCCGTAGAACAACTTGGAGAGATGATGTTGGGTTCACGGCCTTCACGTAGACCAGATGCTGCAGGCGGCTTAGATAGTTTGCGCGCTATTCCATGGGTATTTGGCTGGACGCAATCACGACAAATTGTTCCTGGTTGGTTTGGTGTTGGAAGTGGATTAAAGGCTGCGCGAGAAGCAGGAAAGTCTGACGTTATTCAAGAGATGCTTTCACATTGGCACTTCTTCCATACATTCATTAGCAATGTCGAGATGACTCTTGCTAAGACTGATCTAGATATGGCAAGGCGTTATGTTGAAGCCCTCGTTCCAAAGAAACTCCACCATTTCTTAGAAGTTATTTCTGCTGAATTCAAATTAACCTGCGAAGAAATTCTTAAAGTCACACATAAGGATTCTTTGTTGGGAGATCAAGCAATCTTGGCGCGCACGCTACAAGTCCGTGACGCATACCTTGCTCCATTGCATTTACTGCAGGTTAACCTGCTCGAGCGCGTTCGTGATCACGAAGGTGAAGTTGATCCAACCTTACAACGTGCGCTTCTACTTACTATTAATGGTGTTGCAGCAGGTTTAAGAAATACAGGGTGATTTTTAGCTATTAAAGCGAGATTGTGTCTCTTCCAAACCCTTTGTAATAAGCGATTCAACAACATCACATCCGCGATCGATAAATTCATTGAGTGACTTTTTTTCTGCCGACGAAAATGCCTTTAGTACAAAGTCCCCCGGATCTTGCGAACCCATTGGTCGACCGATTCCTAATCGCACTCGAAAATATTCTGCTGTACCTAAAGCAGATGTCATTGATTTCAAACCATTGTGCCCATTATCGCCACCAGCAATTTTTGAACGAATAGCCGCGTAAGGGATATCTAATTCATCATGCAGGGCAATGATGTGATCCGGTTCGACTTTATAAAAAGCTGCGAGCGCTTTAGCGGGTCCGCCGGTTTCATTCATATAACTCTTGGACTTTGCAATGATTACAGAGTGCGCATTTTCGCCCACACCGATTTTGAATGCAGCAATCTCAGTGCGTGATTTATGCGCAGACCACTTAACTTTGTAACGTTTTGCTAGTTCATCAACGACCATCTGGCCAACGTTGTGGCGAGTTGCTGTGTATTCGGGACCCGGATTACCGAGACCTATTACTAACCAAACCATGTAGAAAGGTTAGTGCTTAGGCATCCTTCTTCTCGGCATCAGCAGGAGCTGCAGCAGCACCATCTGCTGGAGCAGCGGCAGCATCTGCTGCAGGTGCAGCAACTTCTTCAACTGCTGTTGAACGCTCTGAAAGGTGAACCACAATCATCTTTGGATCTGAAACAAGAGTGACGCCAGCAGGAAGTTTTACATCTGCAGCGTACTTAGATGAACCAGCTTCCAAACCTGTGAGATCAAGATCCAAGTGAGCGGGAATAGCAGTTGCTTCTGTTTCAACTTCAATTGTGTTGTGGACGTGCTCAAGAATTCCATCGCGATCGAATTCACCAGATGTGTGTACCGGTACAGATACAACAACTTTTTCACCGCGGCGAACAATTACAAGGTCTACGTGATCAAGAGTTAACTTAATTGGATGGCGCACAATCGCTTTAGGAAGCGTGAGTTCTGTTTTGCCATCTACAACGATGTCTAGAAGCACGTTAGAAGTCTTAAGTGCAACGCCTAATTCGCGTGCAGGAAGAGTGATGTGAGATGGCTTCTCTCCGTGACCGTAGATCACAGCTGGAACTTGACCATCGCGACGTGCACGACGTGATGCGCCCTTACCGAATTCAGTACGACGAATTCCGTTGATGGTGATCTCAGCCATTTAATTTCTCCCTGTTAGGTAAAACTTTCGGTTAATTCACAAAAGTCCCAGCAGGAGCATTTACCTGCACCGTCGATAACGGAAGTTAAAAACCCTCGCCGGAACGAGGCAAAGATTAGCGAAGGGTTATGGAGTGTGGCAAATCGCGCTTATGAATGGCCATCGAAGAGGCTGGTAACGGAACCATCTTCAAAGACCTCTCGAATCGCACGACCAAGAAGTGGAGCGATTGAGAGAACGGTGAGATTGTCGAACTTTTGTTCCTCCGTAATTGGAAGAGTGTTCGTGATAACAACTTCACTGGCGCGAGAGTTCTTAAGGCGTTCAATTGCAGGACCCGAGAGCACTGCGTGAGTAGCGGCGATAATTACCTCTTTTGCACCCGCTTCGAAAAGCGCATCTACTGCTTTTGTAATCGTGCCCGCTGTGTCAATCATGTCATCGATGACAACGCATGTTTGACCTTCAACATCTCCAACTACGCGACCAGTAATTGACTCATTGGGAATGCGCGGATCGCGAGTTTTGTGAATAAAAGCGATTGGGCATCCACCGAGTAAATCTGACCAACGTTCTGCAACACGTACGCGGCCTGAGTCAGGTGAAACAATTGTCAGACGTGAGCGATCAACTTTTGAACCAACATAGTCTGCAAGCATTGGCAGTGCGAATAAGTGATCCACTGGACCATCAAAGAAACCTTGAATCTGTGAAGTGTGAAGATCAACAACCATCAAGCGATCAGCACCCGCTGCTTTAAATAAATCTGCCATTAATCGCGCGGAGATTGGCTCGCGACCGCGGTGCTTCTTATCTTGACGTGCATAACCATAAAACGGTGCAACAACAGTGATTCGTTTTGCAGATGCACGCTTGAGTGCATCAACCATTATCAGTTGTTCCATGATTTGTTTATTAACTGGAGCAGAGTGACTCTGCAATACGAATGCATCGCAACCGCGAACACTCTCTTCGAAGCGAACAAATATTTCACCATTTGCAAAGTCATATGCAGATGTAGGTGTAATTGGAACACCAAGTTCTTGGGCAACTTCTTCGGCTAACTCCGGAAATCCGCGACCTGAAAAAATCCTTAACCGCTTTTCAGATGCCAGACGGAGTTCGCTCATAGGGTTACCCTCTCTTATCTCCGTTTTCACTGCCAGCGTGACGCGCTGCAGCTTCAGCTGATTTTGTTCCAGAACGTTTGCGTAAGACCCAGCCTAAGACATTTCGCTGGCGTGATCGACCAACACCAATTGCTCCGGGTGGGACATCTTCTGAAATAACTGATCCAGCGGCTGTGTAAGCCCCATCACCAATTGATACTGGTGCAATCAACATGGAGTCACTGCCAATGCGTACATGGTCGCCAACGATGGTTTCGTGTTTTTCAACGCCATCGTAATTAACAAAAATAGTTGCGGCACCGATGTTGCTACCTTCACCAATTTTTGCATCTCCTACATATGAAAGATGTGGAACTTTGGAGCTGTCCCCAACTGTAGAGTTCTTGATTTCAACAAATGCTCCGGCTTTTGCACTAGTACCGAGAAGTGTTCCTTTTCGTAGGTATGAATAAGGGCCAACTTGGGCTTGTTTTCCAATGGTTGCTTCAACGCAATTGGATTCAACAACGCGAGCGCCTTCAAGAACTGAACAAGATTCAAGAGTTGTACGTGGACCAATCACGGCGCCAGATTTTATAGTTGTATTTCCAAGAATTGCTGAACCTGGATAAATCGTGACATCGCTTTCAATAGATGCTGTTGCGTCAATCCATGTCGTTGTTGGATCGGTAATCGTTACGCCTGCTCGCATCAAATCACTATTTATTCGATCCCGTAAATACGCCCCACTTTCGGCGAGTTGCTCGCGATCATTTACGCCGAGTGTTTCCACATAATCATCAATTAGCGCTGCTGCTATTTCGCCACCTGCCTGGCGCATGATTTCCAGAACATCTGTTAAATAAAGTTCGCCCTGCGCATTACTTGATGTCAATTTAGTAATAGCTGAAGCTAGTAAGGCGCCATCAAAAATATAAACGCCAGAGTTGACCTCGAAGATAATTTTTTCAGAATCTGATGCATCTTTTTCTTCAACAATCCGAAGAAGCGAGCCATCATCAGCGCGAATAATGCGTCCGTACCCAGTTGGATCTGGATGCTCTGCTGTCATTACAGATGCGCCAAATCCACCATTGTGATGAAATGAAATAAGTTGAGCGAGGGATTGAGTTGTGAGCAGTGGAGTGTCACCTGCTAGTACAAGTACAGATCCTTTAGGCGAAATGCCTTCTAAAGCTAGCTGAGTTGCATGACCAGTTCCGCCGCGCTTTTCTTGAAAAATGGTTACGGCCTTCGGTGAAAGTGATGAAACATGTTCTTGAACTTGTTCGCGACCGGAGCCAACGACAACTCGAATTTGTTGTGGTGAAAGTCCATGCACTGCATGTAAAACATGTCCGACTAATGTGCGACCGGCTACTTCATGTAAAACTTTTGGCAGCGAAGATTTCATTCGCGTTCCTTCGCCTGCGGCAAGGATGATCGCGCACTCAAGTGATGAGTCGGTGCCCTTTGGTGGCGTCATGCTCCGCCACCAGGTATCGATCCTGGACCCTGGGCTTCAAAGGCCCATGTGCTAGCCACTACACAATGGCGGAACCCATATTCTCCCTTATCCGCACCAGTACTTTCGACCACTAAAGTTGCCTCACGCGAGAAATTTTAATAAATACTTTTAGAAAGTGGGGCGAAAATGCGTGATGAAGTAGATCGCCTCATCGCAGCCTGGAAGGCACAGCGTCCCGATCTGGATTTATCACCACTTGGAGTCCTCAGCCGTATCACGCGAATTTCTCGTCACTTAGATATTGAAAGACGCAATGCATTCGCAGATTTAGATACTTGGGGATTTGATGTTCTGGCATCTCTTCGTCGCGCAGGAGCGCCGTATCAACTCTCACCAAGTCAACTGATGCAAGAAACGCTCGTAACGAGTGGGACGATGACAAATCGTTTAGATCGATTAGAAGAACTTGAATTGATTACGCGTAAGCAAGATCCAAGTGATGGACGTGGTTCATTAGTGACTCTTACAAAAGCTGGAGTACGCGCTGTAGATGCAGCAATGGAAGAGTTATTGGGTCGCGAAAGAAATTTCTTAGCGCCGTTATCAAGTGATGAGAAAAAAGAGCTTGCTCGATTGCTCAGCCTTATTGCTGCTCAATTTGAAGATGAAATTTAATGTGACTCAATAACTTTGGCACCATGAACAGGGCCATATGCACGAGTAACACTTCCAACAACTCCAGAGGCGCTAAGAGCAACTGCTAAATCAAGACCGTGTTCTTCATCAGAAACTAAGAATGCAACTGTTGGGCCAGATCCAGAAACAATTGCACCAAGTGCTCCGTACTCTTGTCCAACATCTAGAATCAAGCGAAGTGCTGGTCGAAGTGAACATGCTGCTGGCTGTAAATCATTAACTAATAAATTTCCAACTGCCTTTGGATCGGCACCCAAGAGTGCTTGCATAAGCGCATCACTTATTTGTGGCTCACTAATATCTAATCCCTGGCGTAAACGATCGCATTCGCTGTACACGGCAGGAGTAGATAGTCCAACACTGGAAAGAGCTAAAACCCAGTGATAAGTCCCCCGTGAAAGTGCCGCAGTGAGTTGATCTCCCCTGCCTTGTCCAATAGCCGTACCACCACTTAATAAGAACGGAACATCACTTCCTAAGGCAGAAGCGATTTCATGCATTTCCTCACGCGTCATATCAAGGCTATACAACTCATCAATTGCGACGATTGCAGCAGCTGCATCAGCACTACCGCCTGCCATTCCGCCGGCAACTGGAATAGATTTCTTAATATCAATATTCGCATCGATATCTATTTCAAATTTTGTAGCAATTAATTCTGCTGCCTTAACAACGAGATTGGTGGAATCAGTTGGGACTCCATGAATTTGTTCGCCTGAAACACTCAGATTAATTCCAGAACCGTCTTCAGCAATTTTGACTGTAACGTCATCAAAGATTGAAATTGCCTGAAAAACTGTTACGAGCTTGTGATAGCCATCAGTTTCACGTGGTCCCACAGAGAGTTGCAAATTAACTTTTGCAGGCACTCGTACGGTTACGGATTTGATTGGCACGTTAAAACCCTAATCGTGCGATTGTACAAAAATCATTAACTAGAAGAGATTCCCCTCGAAGTGTCGGATCTACACCTGCTTCAATTAGAATTTTTTCAGCAGCTCCTGACGAACCGTAGATACTTGAGAGAGCCGAGCGCAACATCTTTCTTCGTTGGGCAAAGGCGGCATCAATTAATCTAAATGCTTTAATTCGTAACGCTTCATCACCCATTGGATGTCGGCGGGTGAATGAAACCAACTTGGAATCAACTCCTGGCACAGGCCAGAAGATTGAACGTGAAACCGATCCTGCGCTCTGCACATCCACCCACCACGCCGCTTTTACAGATGGAATTCCATATTCCTTAGTTCCAGGTTTTGCAGCCAAACGATCTGCAACTTCTGCTTGCACCATAACAACACCAGACTTCAAGGTTGGAAATATCTCTAATAAATGAAGCAAAACTGGAACGGAGACGTTGTAAGGCAAATTCGCGACAAGAACAGTTGGCTGCTCGCTCAATGTTTTCAAGTCAAGGGCATCCTGATGGATCACACTAAATGTTGCTGAACTTTCATTATGAGTTGCAACCGTTTGCGGCAATCTTTGTGCCAGTCTCTGATCAATTTCAACTGCTATGACTGACTTTGCTTCTTCTAACAGAGCAAGTGTGAGCGAGCCCAATCCGGGTCCGATTTCAAGTGCAACATCTGAACTAGTGACGCCCGCAGTTCTGACAATTTTTCTGCAGACATTCGCATCAATTACAAAGTTTTGTCCAAGTGATTTTGCTGGCTTGATTCCTAATTCTTCGGCCAGTTCTCGAATTTGTGCGGCACCTAGCAAGGTCATACAAATGAACCAAAAATACGTTCAGCGTTATTACTCAGAGATGTTGCTAGCTCGGCATCACTGACACTTCTTTCATCGGCCATCGCACGAACGATATTTGCAATTTGTGCTGGAGTATTGAGTGCGCCACGATGTGGAGTTGGTGCTAAGAACGGTGAATCTGTTTCCACCAATAACTGATCGGCTGGAACAATTTTTACAGCTTCCCGTAATTGCGGCGCGTTCTTAAAAGTTAAAGTACCTGCAAAGGAGAGAATGTATCCACGTTCTACGCAGATTTTTGCCATCTCTAAATCCCCTGAAAAGCAGTGGAATATAGTTTTTTCTGGCGCTCCAACTTCAAGCAATACCGAGAGAACATCGTCATGTGAATCACGGTCGTGAATTACGAGAGCCTTATTTAGTTTTTTTGCTAATTCAATATGCCATTTAAAGGATTCTTGCTGTTTTTTTCTTAATTCTGGTGGTGTTCGAAAATAATCTAAACCAGTTTCGCCTATCGCTCTTACTCGCGGGTGCTCTGCAAGTTTTGCAATGATGGACCAATCGTGTTCGAGATCTTCAACAACTGGTGCTTCATTTGGATGCAATGCAACCGCGGCAAGCACTCTGCCCTTCCAATAATCAGCGGCGTCTACGCACCACTGAGATTGCTCTGCAGAATAACCAACTTGAACAACACGATCGATTCCAGCTTCACGTGCATCGTTTAAAACTTTGCCAACAGCTTCTGAATCTGGCGCGGCATTGGTGACAATTTCTAAGTGTGCGTGTGCATCAACGGTTGGAACCGGTAATGGATCTGGTTGTGGAGCAGGTATGCGATCAAGGTCGCGATTATGACGATCTGCCACGGGAGTTACTCTCCAGATTCAAGACGTGGAAATAACACTGGAGTCTTAGTAACACGTGCACCAGCTGGTAATTGACCCCATACAGCAACTGAAGAAATTTTCTGTGAACCCAATGCACCAAGTGCATCTTGCGCTCCAAGACTCTGCCACAGAATTTCGCAAGTTGCCGGCATAACCGAGTTAAGCAAAACAGCTAATGCGCGCAATGATTCTGCAGTGTTGTAGAGAACTTCCTCGAGAACAACTTTATTCGCAGGATCTTTAGCGAGTATCCAAGGTTCTTTTTCGGTCACATATCCATTTACTCGTTTGCAGAAGTCCATAATTGCATTTATTCCGCCTTGGAAATCTAGTGCGCACATTGCTTTATCAGCTTTTGTAACTGCGCTCGTCAAAGCCTCTTCGAGAGCTTTATCGTGAGAAACCTGTGGAAGTTTTCCTTCACAGTATTTTTCGATCATCGCAGCAAGGCGTGATGCGAGATTTCCGAAATCATTGGCTAATTCACTTGTATATCGCGCGCTCATGTCTTCCCAAGAGAAAGAACCATCTGATCCAAATGGGATAGCGCGTAAAAAGTAATATCTAAAAGCATCTACGCCAAAGTGATCTGTAATATCACTTGGAGCAATACCGGTTAATTTACTCTTGCTCATCTTTTCGCCACCGACAAGCAACCAACCGTGTGCAAAAACTTTCTTTGGAACGGAAAGTCCTGCAGCCATCAACATTGCTGGCCAAATCACTGCGTGAAAACGTAAAATATCTTTACCAACAAGATGAACATCGGCTGGCCACGTTTGTGCAAACTTCTTGCCACCTTCGGAATCAGCAGCATCCGTAAGTCCGACCGCAGTTGCATAATTTAGAAGCGCATCAAACCAAACATAAACGACTTGCTTGGTGTCCCACGGAACTGGAATTCCCCAGTCAAATGTAGAACGAGAGATAGAAAGATCTGAGACTCCGCCTTCAAGAAAAGATAAAACTTCGTTGCGAGCGCTCTCGGGTTGGCATGCATCTGGATTCTTTTTGTAATGCTCAATAAGTGGTGCTGCAAAATCAGATAGCTTAAAAAACCAATTCTCCTCGTTAACTAATTCAATTGGTTTGCTGTGAATTGGGCAGAGTTTTTCACCATTAGATTCGATCAAATCACCAGGTAACTTAAATTCTTCACAGCCAACGCAATAAGGACCTTCATACTTACCGGAATAAATATGTCCAGAATCCTTCAATCCTTGTAAGAAATTTTGAACGCGCTCTGTGTGACGTTTTTCAGTTGTGCGGATAAAGTCATCATTTGCAATATTGAGAGCTTCCCAATTTGGTTTCCACGCCTCTGCAACTAAGCGATCCACCCACGCTTGGGGAGCCACGTTATTTTGTTCTGCAGTACGCATCACTTTTTGTCCGTGCTCATCCGTACCTGTTAAAAACCATACAGATTCGCCACGTTGTCGATGCCAACGAGTTAAAACATCTCCCGCAACCGTTGTATATGCATGGCCGATGTGTGGTGCATCATTTACATAGTAAATAGGCGTAGTGAGATAAAAGGATTTATCGCTCACTTTGCTCATTTGCCTATCTTATTAGCATCTACAACTGCGGCATAAACCGAACGCTTAGGAAGTGAAAATTCTTCCGCTACCGCCGCAATTGCTCCCTTGCGATCCATGCCTGCAGATTCAAACTCTTGAACTCGGGCAACCATCGCATCGGTTGTTACAGACTTTGAATCAGTTATGGCACCAGCGATTACCAATGTGATTTCGCCGAGAACTTCGTTTTTCTGACTCCACTCGAGTAATTCTGATAGATCGCCGCGAATTGTTTGTTCGTAATGTTTGGTCATTTCCCGACAAATTGCCGCTTTTCGATCAGAGCCAAAAGTTCTAATTGCATCTAATAGTGATTCTTCTAAACGATGTGGAGCTTCGAAAAAGACGAGTGTTCGCTCATCAAATCGGAGTGAATCATAAAATTTTTGTCGCGCACCTGCTGTTCGTGGAGGGAAACCATCGAAAGAGAAACGATCCGTGGGTAAACCAGATAAAGCCACCGCCATTGTGACAGCCGATGGGCCAGGTAAAACTTGAAGAGCAATATTTTCAGTAGATGCATCACGGGCCAATCGAAAACCAGGGTCACTAATTGTTGGCATACCCGCATCGCTAACGACTAACACGGTTTTTCCAATTCGAAGAAGTTCGAGAATTTCTTCTGTTCGCTCTTCTTCGTTGCCGTCAAAGAATGAAATAACTTTCCCAGCAAAAGTTACACCCAGGTCTGATGCCAATCTATGAAAACGTCGAGAGTCTTCTGCTGCAATTACATCGGCTTGTGCAATTGCTTCAATTAGGCGTGCAGATGCATCCTTTGGATTTCCAAGAGGAGTTGCAGCCAAGATAAGTCCCATGGCGTAATCATCTCAGTAATTGTGCTCGGATACGCTATCTCTGTGATCGCAGGCGTTGCACCAATACTTATCGCAATTAGTGCTTTTTTCCTGCGGATAGTTAATTTAGGTAATCCAAAGGGCTTCGTATTCGATGAGGTTTACTACGTCGATGGTGCACGAGATTTATTGAAGTACGGCGTTGAAGTTGATGGATTAAAACCAGAGTTTGTGGTGCACCCACCTATTGGTAAATGGTGCATAGCCTTAGGAATTAAGTTATTCGGTAACAACGAATTTGGTTGGAGAATTACTGCGGCAGTAGCTGGCACTCTCATAATACTTATTGCTGCTCGTCTAGCTCATATTCTTTTTTATTCACCATTTTTAACCGCAATTACAGCAGCCCTGATGGCTTGTGATGGATTGTTACTTGTTCACTCAAGAACTGCTCTTCTTGATCTATTTCTTACACTCTTTGTTTTATCAGCAGCTTATTTCTGGTTCAGGCAACAGTATTGGTATGCCAGTATATTTTTTGGTTTAGCTCTAGCTACAAAATGGAGTGCTCTATATTTCATCGCATTATTTGGTTCTGTAACACTTTATAAATTGCTCCGTGAAAAATCGATTAAAGATTCACTTTCAACGATTGGTCTACGTGTACTCCAATTTGCACTGGTACCACTTGCTATGTACATAACTTCTTGGGCCGGTTGGTTTGCTAGCGCACGTGGATGGGATAGAAATTATGCATCTAATCCAATCAGTTCGTTGATTTATTATCACAAGCAGATGTTGGATTTTCATACATCACTTGTTGAAAAGCACTCATACCAAGCTAACCCGTGGAGTTGGCTAATTATGGGTAGACCTACTTCATTCTTTTACGCATCGCCAGATGCATGTGGTAGCAAGAGTTGTGCGCAAGAAGTTTTAGCACTTGGCACACCAGTTTTATGGTGGAGTGCAACGATTGCCGTTGCAGTGCTTATCGGTTACTGGAGCTGGCAGTTCTACAATCGCACGATAGATAGCAAACTTACTTTCATTCTTCTGGGAATTACTGCCGGTTATCTGCCTTGGTTCTTCTTTCAAAAACGCACTGTATTTAGCTTCTATGCCATTGTTTTCGAACCATTCTTAGTCCTTGCAATTATTTATTGTGCAAAGTTATTCATGGATAGAAGCAGTAATCCTGCAAATGCCCAGGTGATAATTCTTGGTTTTGTGGCTGTTGTTTTCCTTAATTTTGTTTTCTTTTTGCCTTTGTACCTAGGTGAAGTTATCACTTACGCCCAATGGCATATGAGAATGTGGTTTCCGTCCTGGATTTAAATTATTCGTTTGCTGCGCGTGAACGATTAAGTCTTTCCACCGCTTCTTCAGCCAAATCTTGATCAA
>JBPCTE010000069.1:0-3484 GCA_051006495.1 Candidatus Planktophila sp. | reverse complement strand
GATTTACGTAAGTGCGGAAGCGCCGCTTGGGAAGTTAAGAAAGTGCCACGTACATTCACATCAAACATTAAGTCAAAACGTTTAGCAGGCGTTTGATCTGTGCGAGTCAGATTGATTGCGCTTGCATTATTAATCAAAATATCAATTCCACCAAAAGTTTCGGAAGTCTTTGTGATGGCTGCTTCGATTTGAGTTTCGTCTCGTATGTCGCATTGGATTGGAAGAGCGGTACCGCCTGCAGCTTCTATCTCTTTTGCGGCAGAAAAAATCGTGCCTGGTAATTTTGGATTTGCTTCGGCAGTTTTAGCGGCAATCGCAACTAAAGCACCGTCTTGCGCGGCGCGCAATGCAATGGCTAACCCGATTCCGCGCGAGCCTCCGGTTATAAAAATTCGCTTTCCTGCAAGTGTCATTATTTACCTTTCTTTGCCATGAACTTCATAAAAGCTTCCATCGCTTCTTCAGATTGAAGTGCCAAGGAAAACAGTTCGAACTCCGCGCGCATTACGGCAGCGACTGCGTCGTGCGAACCGCTTTTAAGCAGCGCCTTTGTATTAATAATTGCTTGAGGTGGTTGTTCTGCAATGTGAAGTGCAATTTGTTTTGCAGACGCTAATGGATCATTTTCAATCTGAGCTACTAGTCCCATTTCTTTTGCCGCTTCTGCGTTAAATGATTCACCCGTCATGAATATTTGAGCTGCTCTTTGATATCCAACTAATCGTGGAAACAAATAACTTGAACCTGCTTCTGGAACTAAACCAAGAGAGGTAAAAGGCATCGAGAATTTTGCACTAGGAGATGCAATGACAACATCGCAGTGCAACAACATTGTCGTTCCGACTCCAACAGCATTTCCCTTAACTGCTGCAATGAGTGGCTTAGGGAAATTTAAGAGTGAACCTAGAAACTTGGCCACATCAGAGTCGCTATCGGTGGGTGGGTTGGACATGAAATCACCGATGTCATTGCCGGCGGTGAAGTGATCGCCTTCACTTGTAATAATTACTGCACGGATTCCGAAATCGCCTGCTGCTTCATTGAGTGCTTGGGCTAATCCCGCGTACATATCTCGGGTTAGCGCATTCATTTTGGCGGGACGATTAAAGCTGATTGTGAGTACCTGTTCAGCCGATGTGGTCAATATTTCACTCATCCGCGCATCCTACTTGTAGCCCGATTATGTGGCGAAGGTAGAGAATATAGACACTCGTATGCGTCGTTGGAGAGAGGGGCCATATGTCGACAGATATAACTATTTCCAGTCGAGAGCTCAGTCCATTTGAACAATTGGTCCTGGGTCTGCTCTGCGAAGGAAAAACAAATGCAGCAATAGCGCTGGAAACTTCGCATACAGAAAAAGTAATTGAAAATACAGTTTCGCGCGCAGCTAAAGCTTTCAATATTAAATCTGATGCAGAAACCAATACACGTGTACTACTTGCTTTAGCATTTCGTGCTCATTATGGCGACAAAGCCTTCGAAAAATTAGGAATTGAGTGCCAGCACTTTGAAATGGGACCTGATGGCAGAGCAATCTGTCATCGTCATGATTAATTCGTAATTTACATCACAAGTAGCTGAGTGCTAGCACCTGTGAATTTCATATACAAAAAACTTCAAAGGGCTTTAATTGTCATGTAGTTAAAAGTTCAAAGCTACACAACAATTAAACATTGGAGAGAAAAAATGAGACGTAAAACCTTTGACAAGATTGTAACTTTTGTAGGATTCGGACTTTCCGTATTCCTATTAGTACTTGCAGGACTTCTCAATTGGGGAGCAACTTTTGCTCAAGATTCAGTTAAAAGCCAATTAGAAAATCAAAACATTTCATTCCCAGTTGCAGAAGCAATGCCACCTGCAACAAAAGACCAGCTCGCAAAGTGGGCAGAAATGCAAGTGACTACTGGTGAGATGGCTAAGGACTACGCAGATCTTTATATCTGGGAGCACATGAAAGGTGCGGCCAAAGCAGGAGTAGGAAAAGAAGCAACGTACTCAGAAGTTTCTGGAATGTATATGGGTGCTCTTAAAGGTGGAACAGCTACTCAAGAAGAAATTGCGAAACTTGGAGATCTCCGCCAAACATTATTTATGGGCAACACATTACGTGGACTTCTACTAGAAGCTTATGCATTCGGAACGCTGGGAAACATTGCAGCCATCGCAGCCCTTGCATCACTAGTTGGAGGCATCTTGCTTCTTCTTCTATCAATCGCGGGAATAGTACATATTCGTCGCACTCCTGAAGAGGCGACGATTTAACCCTCAACTCTCCGTGAGGGAAGTAAAAACCCCCCTGACTATTGTCAGGGGGGTTTTTCTATTACCGAGAGTTTTTATGAATTAGCGATCTATTTTTCCTGAAATGAAATCTTCAGTCTTATCGTGCGCTTGTTCATCTGTGTACTGAGTTGGAGGCGTCTTCATGAAATAGCTAGAAGGTGAAAGTAGTGCTCCACCAATCTTGCGATCAAGGCCAATTTTTGCGCAACGAAGCGCATCGATGATCACTCCTGCTGAGTTTGGTGAATCCCAAACCTCTAGCTTGTACTCAAGATTTAACGGAACATCTCCGAAAGCGCGACCTTCGAGGCGAACGTAGGCCCACTTGCGATCATCGAGCCATGGAATGTAATCAGAAGGTCCGATGTGAACGTTCTTATCTCCAAGATCGTGATGCAACTGTGAAGTTACGGAGTTTGTTTTGGAAATCTTCTTTGATTCAAGGCGATCACGCTCGAGCATGTTCTTGAAGTCCATATTTCCACCAACATTTAATTGGTAGGTGCGATCTAGGTGTACACCACGATCTTGAAACAACTTAGCCATGATTCGGTGAGTGATGGTTGCGCCAACTTGGCTCTTAATATCATCGCCAACTATTGGTAAACCTGCATCCGCAAACTTCTTTTCCCAAGTTGGATCCGATGCGATAAAGACTGGAAGCGCATTAACAAAAGCGCATCCTGCATCAATTGCGCATTGAGCATAGAACTTTGCTGCAACTTCAGAACCTACAGGCAGGTAACAAATAAGTACGTCTACTTGCTCTTCCTTGAGAACCGCGACTACATC
This sequence comes from Candidatus Planktophila sp., assembly GCA_051006495.1. GTDB lineage: Bacteria > Actinomycetota > Actinomycetes > Nanopelagicales > Nanopelagicaceae > Planktophila. The sequence continues at coordinate 403 of JBPCTE010000069.1, read as the reverse complement.
TACGGGCGCAGCTGGTGACTCTTCAATAGTTTCGCGGTAGTAACGACCCAAGCCGTCATGTGTAACACCGCGTAGAACTTCAACACCAGTCTTATCTACATTTGCGAATTTAATTGTATTGTTTTCGCTGGCCCAAATGGCATCTGCCATATCTAAACCAACTTTTTTCTTATCAACATCGAAGGCTGCAACGAACTTCACATTGCTTATGTGGTAACCGCCCACAACAGCGTGCATGAGTCCTGGAATCTCTTGGTCACGGGCAGCATCCTTGTAATAGGTCACGCCTTGAACTAGAGAGTTAGCGCAGTTTCCAACGCCAACGATTGCAACTCGGATATCGCCTTTACCGGTTGTTATTTTCACTCTATTTCCTCTCGGTTTTGATCATGTCTTCCAGCCA
>JBPCTE010000068.1:0-5124 GCA_051006495.1 Candidatus Planktophila sp. | reverse complement strand
GACACCATTTGTTATTGAACCTGCAGCAGGAGTAGATCGCGCGACACTTACATTCTTAATGGATGCATTTACTGAAGATGAAGCGCCTAACAGCAAAGGTGAAATGGAGAAGCGCGCGGTACTCAAACTTGATTATCGCTTATCACCAATTAAAGTTGCAGTGCTTCCACTATCTAGAAATGCTGATTTATCACCCAAGGCCCGCGATCTTGCAGAGAAGTTACGCAAGAACTGGAACATAGATTTCGATGATGCCGGAGCAATTGGTCGTCGCTATCGTCGTCAAGATGAAATCGGAACACCGTATTGCATTACTGTTGATTTTGAAACACTTGAAGATCATGCAGTAACGATTCGTGATCGTGACACGATGTCACAAGAGCGCATTGCACTCGATCAGGTTGAAGCATGGTTAGCGCCACGTCTACTCGGTTGCTAAAACCACTCACACTTCCACTTGCCTCTGGCGATCATTTAATTGATCCACCAGTTGTATTAGCCCCAATGGCAGGCATAACTAATGCACCTTTTCGCATGCTCTGCCGCGAACAAGGCGCTGGGTTATTTGTCTCTGAAATGGTTACAGCGCGCGCATTAATCGAACGTCGCCCAGAAACGTTGCGAATGATTGAACCAGGTAAAGGTGAATGGCCACGCTCTGTTCAGTTATATAGCGTCGATCCACACACGATGCGGGCTGCAGTAACGATGCTCGGTAAAGAAAACTTAGCTGATCACATAGATATGAACTTTGGTTGCCCTGTTCCTAAAGTTACTCGTAAAGGCGGGGGAGCAGCACTTCCGTATAAGCGAAATCTTTTTAGCGCAATCGTTGGTGCAGCAGTTGAAGCTGCAAAACCATTTGGTATTCCCGTCACGGTAAAAATGCGTATCGGAATTGACAGTGATCACCACACGTATTTAGAGGCAGCAAAGTCAGCAGCAAACTTAGGTGTTGCTTGGGTTGCCCTTCATGCTCGCACGGCAGAACAGATGTATGAAGGTAAATCAGATTGGTCTGCAATTACTCGGTTGGTTGAACACTTAAAACCAACTGGCATACCAGTACTTGGCAATGGAGATATTTGGTCAGGCGCTGACGGCGTTGAAATGGTGCGCCAAACAGGATGCGCGGGCGTTGTTGTTGGGCGCGGTTGTCTTGGTCGCCCCTGGTTATTTGCTGATTTAGTCAGCGCATTTAATGGCGGAACAGAGCGCACTCTGCCAACTCTTCATCAGGTACGTGAAGTTATGTTTAGGCACGGTGAATTAATTGTTGATTACTTTGAATCAGAAGATCGCGGTTGCCGCGATTTACGTAAACACATGGCGTGGTATCTCAAAGGTTTTAGAGTGCACCGGGAATTACGTAGACAATTTGGTTTAATCGAATCTCTTGCAAATATGCGCGAATTATTAGATCAACTCGATGATCAGCCATATCCAATCGAAGTAGGCGAAAAACCACGTGGGCGCACGAGCCACGGACGCCCCGTCACACTTCCAGATCGTTGGCTGGATGATCCAGATGAGATGGCTGCCATCGAACTCGAAGATGCGTTTTCAGGTGGATGATGTTTATCTTTAGATTCTTTAGACGTTTATTTACAATAATTTTTCTTATTATTTTGGCGATCCCAACTTATGCAATTGGAAAGACGTATTACTCAGCCCACTATCCACAGGTTCGTGCAGCCGAAGCAATAGTTGTTATGGGTGCAGCGCAATTTGATGGTAGACCTGGCGATGTATTGGAAGCACGTTTGACTGAAGCCAAAAGAGTTTACGACATGGGTCTTGCGCCAATAATTATTACAGTCGGTGCTAAAGCTCCTGGTGATCGCACAACAGAGGCTGCTTCAGGAAAAGCTTGGTTGATCGCAGCCGGAGTTCCATCTCGCAAAATTGTTGCGCTGGCAACTGGTCGTGACACTTTGGTAAGCACAAAAGCTTACGTGCGAGAAATGAAAAAACGCGAGATAAAAAATGTCATCATCGCAACAGATCCATATCACTGTCGCCGTTCGATGACCATGGCAAATGATCGTGGCCTAATTGCTACGTGTTCGCCTGTGCAATTTGGTCCAAACTCTCTGCGAAATTCAAGTAAGCGATACTTGTTACGAGAATCTGGAGCATATTTGGCGTACATCACCTTGGGTCACTTTGGAATAAATATCAGCGACCACTTAGATGCCAACAAAATTCTAGATAAGGTTGTTTCATGAGTGTTTATAGTGATCGCGACAATGAGCGCTTTCTCGATGAACCTGCAAAGCGTGCGGGTCGAACCGAGTTTATGCGCGATCGCGCACGAGTAATTCACTCCGCTTCTCTTCGTCGACTTGCAGCAAAGACTCAGGTTGCAGTCCCTTGGGAAAATGATTTCCAACGTACGCGTTTATCTCACTCACTTGAGTGCGCACAAATCGGCCGAGAACTCGGAGAATCACTCGGTGCAGATCCTGATCTTCTTGATACTGCATGCCTTGCACACGATTTGGGACATCCACCATTTGGTCACAATGGAGAAGAAGCTCTGGCCGAAATTGCAAAGAGCTGTGGCGGTTTTGAAGGAAATGCACAGAGTTTTAGATTACTCACTCGCTTAGAAGCAAAGACTGTAGATGCGCAAGGCCGCTCTATTGGATTGAATTTAACGCGTGCATCTCTTGATGCGGCGACAAAGTATCCATGGCAGCGAGCAATAAACCCTAGAAAATTTGGCGTCTATGACGACGATGTAGAAATTTATAAGTGGATGCGTGCAGATGCACCTGAAGGTAAGAGATGTATTGAGGCTCAGATCATGGATTGGTCAGATGATGTTTCATACTCTGTTCACGACCTAGAAGATGCCATTGTGGCTAATCAAGTTCACGTTCGTACTTTCGAAGATGATTTTGAAGCAATTTATCTGAGCATGACCGAAGATTATGGAAGTAACGCCACAAAAGCAGAAGCAACGCAGGCTCTTGAAAGATTACAAGAACTCTCATGTTGGCCAATTAATTACAACGGAAGTCACAGATCTCTTGCGCGCTTAAAGGATTCAACGAGCCAATTGATTGGACGATTTGTCTTAGCTGCAGAGAATAAAACCCGCGCTATATACGGTGATGAACCGCTTTCTAGATATGGCGCAAACTTAGAGATTCCACGCGAGCAATTAATAGAAGTTGATTTCTTAAAAGCAGTTGCTGGACACTACTTAATTCGCGCTGGCGAATCACAAGAGCGCTATGCCAAACAAAAAATTGTTATCGTTGAACTTGTAGATCTCTTGTATAAGAGCGCACCTAAGGCGCTAGATGCAATTTTTATAGATGATTGGAATCGTGCTGCCGATGATGGCCAGCGCCTTCGCGTTGTAATCGACCAGATTGCCGCGCTGACTGACCCGGGTGCATACGCCCTGCATGCTCGCCTGACTCAAAATCGCTAAAGTGCGCATATGAGCGGACGCATAAAAGATGAAGATGTCACCTATCTTCGTGAACGCGTTCCAATCGATGAAGTTGTTGCAGATTATGTACAACTTAAATCAGCAGGTGGTGGACAGAAAAAAGGGTTGTGTCCTTTCCACGACGAGAAATCTCCTTCATTTCACGTAACTCCGAGCAAAGGTTTTTATCACTGCTTTGGATGCCAGGCCAGTGGCGATGTCATTTCGTTTTTAATGAAGATGGATCACTTAACTTTTACTGAAACTCTAGAACGTCTTGCAGATCGCATTGGATACACGCTGCGTTACGAAGAGAATTCTTCTGGTCCATCTGTGCCATCTGGAATGCGTTCTCGATTAATTGCAGCAAATGCTGCTGCTGCAACGTACTACCAAGATCAACTCAACACTTCACCAGATGCTGCTCATGGCCGTGAACTCTTGACCAAGCGCGGATTTGATAAAGATGCATGCAAACTATTTGGTGTTGGTTTTGCTCCCGATGATTGGGATTGCCTTACCAAACACTTACGTGCACAAGGTTTCACAATTGATGAGTTAGAAACTGCTGGGCTTTCAAAGATGGGTCAGCGGGGGCCAATAGATCGTTTTCGAAATCGTCTGACCTGGCCAATTAAAGATATAACAGGGGATGTGGTTGGTTTCGGTGCACGAAAATTAGCTAGTGATGAAGAAGATCAAGGTCCTAAATATCTCAATACCCCTGAAACCCCAATATATAAAAAGAGTCAGGTCCTCTACGGTCTAGATGTTGCGAAGAAAGAGATTGCAAAGAAGCGACAAGCAGTAATTGTTGAAGGCTATACAGATGTGATGGCTGCTCACTTAGCCGGAATCACAACTGCTGTTGCAACGTGCGGTACTGCATTTGGCGCGGACCATATTCGAATCTTGCGTAGATTATTAATGGATGACGATGCATTTCGTGGTGAAGTAATCTTTACATTTGATGGCGATGCCGCAGGACAGAAAGCCGCGCTTCGTGCATTTAGCGATGATCAAAAGTTTGTTACGCAAACATTTGTGGCCGTCGAACCAGATGGATTAGATCCATGTGATCTTCGCCAGATCAAAGGAGATTCAGCCCTTCGTGACTTAATCGCACGTAGAGTGCCACTCTTCGAATTTGCGATCCGTGCAGAGTTAGCAAAATACAATTTGAGTACTCCAGAAGGAAGAGTTGGCGCCCTCAATGCAGCTGCGCCATTGGTTGCACAGATTCGAGATAAGTCTTTGCGACCAGAGTATTCACGTTCTCTTGCAGGTTGGCTCGGTATAGAAGTCGAACAGGTATCTGGCGCCGTTGCAACAGCTATGAAGAAGAGTCCACAAGTAAGTGTTGATTCAACAACCCCTGAAATTGCTCCGCAAGAATGGCGCCCAGATCCACAAGAGCCGCGTTTAATTCTTGAACGCGAAGTTTTAAAAGCGCGTTTGCAAGTGCCGGTATTGGCAAAAGATTTCACATCCCTTGAATCAAATGCATTTACTCACCCGGCATATCAAGAGTTGCGCGCTGTAATTGATCAAATGGCGCCAGATAACACGGCGCTCACAATAGATAAAATTACAAATGAGAATATGAAATCACTCTTCACCGAGTTAAATGTTGAACCAATACGTGCAGATGGAGAGGTAACAGAGCATTACGTCGCGAG
>JBPCTE010000067.1:0-1794 GCA_051006495.1 Candidatus Planktophila sp. | reverse complement strand
TGTTTTTCCAAGTGATTTATCTGCCACTAAATCCCACGCGGCAATTTGTCCTGAAACATTAAGTGTTGCGTAGAGAATCTTATTATCTGGAGAAAGGACAAGCGCTCGTGGATTTGAGCCGATTGGAATATAGGTATGTTCAAAGGTAGCCAGATTAATGCGATGCAATCTGTTGCCACCCATTTCTGCAATGTAGGCAAAAGCGCTGTCTTTGGTAATAACAATTCCCCGCGGATAGCGACCAATTTTTATACTTTTTACAATCTTTTGATCAGAAACTGAAATTACTGTCACGGTATATGAACACCAGTTAGAGACCAGAATGTACTTATTATCTGGCGTAACTTTTACTACTTTAGGAACTGATCCAACCGGATAGACGGCATCAATTGTGTAGGTGCTCAAATTAATCCGAGAAAGATAACTTGTGTCATAACCCGATGCAGGCGAACAAGTGTCATGACCTTCTTTATTAAACCCTCTGCCGTACATCGCATAATTGGTGAAGTAGAGATATTTTCCGTCAGGAGAAAAAGCACCTTCCACAGGTGCGCCGCGATAAACGCCGCTGTACTTTGAGTATCCAAATGCTTTGAGATCAACGGCATCTTTAACCGTTGAAATGAGCTCCATGCTCTTTGAGTCATAAATTGTGACGGTGTGGTTATACATCATGTTATGTGCACTCACTAAACCAGCACCTGATGAGAGAACTGATTTAGGACTGAGATTTCCTGAAAGAGTTTTGACCAGAATCATTTGAGTATCTTGCGATAGAGGTTCACTTGCCTCTGCAAGTGGAGTCGAAGCCAATGCAATTGCGCATAGTGGAATAAATACTTGTCGCATCCTCATGAGAACAAGAATAGTAGGGTTGCCCAATGAAAATCCGCACACCAAATGAGATTGCAGAACAATCCAAGAGAGCGTTGTGGGCTTGTTTTGCAATTATGGGCATTGCATCAATGGGCTGGGTTGCACGTATTCCTGAGATTAAGGATGCCAATGGATTAAACAATGCTCAATTTGGTTTGGTACTTCTGGCAAGTTCGATGGGATCTATTTCTGGCGCTCAATTAGCGGGACGATTGGTCCATACATACGGTTCGCGCGGAGTTCTTTACGTTTCAACAATCATGCTGCCAACGGGGCTTTGTGCCATAGGTTTTTCAACGCAACCAATTGTTTTGGCGTGCGCACTATTTCTAATGGGATTTGGATATTCAAGTACAGATGTTGCTTTAAATACACAAGCCGTTGCAGTTGAAAAAGTACTTAAGGCGCGAAGTATGTCTTCCTTTCATGCACTCTGGAGTGTGGGAGCGTTTTCAACAACTGTTTTAAGCGGCTCTATTGCTCGAGTTGTTTCCGTTCAAATGAACTTAACCGCAGTAGCTGCACTCTGCATAGTTGCATTCGTGCCAAGTGTGAGCAGATTGCTGCCTCGCGATTTAGATGGCCACAAGGGAGAAGATCAAAGCACTGCCAAGATTGCGCTCTTTGGTAAATCTGTAAAGTCACTCTGGTTTATCGGATTTGGTTTACTCGGCGCACTTATCGCTGAAGGCTCTGCCAGCGATTGGGGCGCACTTTTATTGCGAGATGACATGGGTGTTGGCAAAGGAGTTAATGCAACCGCTTACGCCTCATTTGCCCTTGCCATGATTACTGCGCGTTTTCTAGGAGACCGCGCTCTTGATCACTTCGGTCCTGCACGTTTGGTTCGATTGTGTGGCTATTTTGGTGCACTTGGATGGAGTGCAAGCATCGCAATTGCTGTGCCGCTCTCTGATT
>JBPCTE010000066.1:0-3848 GCA_051006495.1 Candidatus Planktophila sp. | reverse complement strand
GCAGGAGATAAATTCGCCATAAATTCAGGGTCTTGATACTTCGATCCATGGTGACAGACTTTATAAATATCTACATGAGTCAGATCTGCGCGCAAAAGTTCCTGCACGGGCGGCTCTAAATCTCCTGCCGTAAAGAGTGAAAAATCTGGTGATGTAATCATCGTTGCAATGCTTGAGTTGTTTATTGATGAACCATCTCCCGGATTACTTGCAAATTGCTGAGTACTAGTCAATGGCCATAAAACATTAATATCAATATTGGAAATCCTGCTCTGCATACCGCGAGTAACAACTTGAATATTTATTCCCTTTAACCAACTCTGCACACGAGCGCTTTCAAATATTGGATCAGTGTTATTGCTAACCCAGACTTGTCCCACATTTCGTTTTTTCAGTAAACCTGGCAAACCTTCGACGTGATCTGCATGAAAGTGCGAGAGTATTAACAAGGGGATTTCTCTTATTCCCAGCGCCTTCAGACATGCATCTTCAAGGCCCGCATCTGGTCCAACATCAATAACGATTCCTCGATGATTTCCTAAGTTAATTACCGATGAATCACCTTGACCAATATCGCAATTTGCCACGCTCCAATCTCCCCCGGGCCAACGCCCAATCCATGAAATAAATAAAAGAAAACAGAGCGCAATTGCAACGTACTTCTTCCAATGTGCTGGCAATAAGGTGCGCGCAAACCAGAGACCAACTAGCAAGAGAAGCAAGATTGCACTGCTCATTTTTAGAACGGGAAATTGAGCGGCCCAATGAGCTATCCACGTAATAAATGCGGCAGGAAAGTGAATAACAAATATGAGCGCTCTTGTGAGAAATGGTGCCACGGGCGAAATCAGCGCGGCAATGAAACCAATTATCGTGATTGGCGCAACGGCAGGTGCAGCGAGTAAGTTTGCGATAACGCTCATTGGCGCTAAATACCCAGCAATAGCAATTAATACTGGTGAACAAAAAATAGTTGCAGCTATCGGGGGTGCTAAAGCTTCGCTGATTAATTTCGGTAAGTATTTAGATAGCCATGAAATTATCCGTGGTGCAAAGAGCAATAACCCTGCAGTTGCTAAAACAGATAAAGCAAAACCCGCATCTCGCGCTTGCCATGGATCACCGATGACAACTGCGGCAATTGCAAAACCGAGAGCTGGCAATGAATCACTAGGCCTGCGAGAACCCTTTGCAACTAATAACACCGCAGCCATTGCAGCAGCCCGCAATACAGATGGTGAAGGTCGAACTAGTGCGATAAAGGATGCTAAAAATAGTGATGTGGCGAATAAGCGCCATCTAATTGATCGAACAAAGAATTGCATCCCCCACAAAACAAAAGCGGAAACTATGGCAAAGTTGGCACCACTTACTGCGACTAAGTGAGTCAATCCAGAACGTTTCATATCTGCTTTAAATATTGGGCTCTGCTTTGAAGTATCACCTAGCACCATTCCCGGAATCAACGCCCCGGCATCGCCTGTTCCACTATTGATTCGCAGCCCATTTCGAATCGATGCCAGAGTCTTTGCCCATCGTGATGCTTCTGTTCGTACTTCGATATCTCCTTGCATAAAGACAAGGGCGCAAACTCGTGCTTCTTTGCTGAGGACAGCCGTTGCACGGAAGTGAATTTTTTGACCTGGCAATAAGTGTGCAACGGTGCGAGATGGCGTAACAATTCGAATAGGCGCTCTTAATTGGAAATTCTTGCCCCCAGCACTCACAAATTGTGCGCGCGCAATAAAAGAATAATTGCGAATAGCAAAGTATGAGCCGCTGATCTTTGGGGCACTGAGCACAGGATCAGTTGCTACTTGAGCAGTGATTTCAATTGGTTGATTTAAATAGGTGCGAATCGCATTATTAGCAAGGGATGCTTGTCGAAGCGACATTACTGTGGAACCAAGCAGTAGTGCTGAAATAAAAATCAGCACCCGAACTTTCTTGCCAGCAAGTGAGATGAAGAAGATGGCGAGTGCTACGAGTGAAACTCTCCACGGCGCTAAGGCGCTCTGTGTAAGTGCACCGATCCAGATAGCTGATCCCAGAGCAAGTGCTCTGAAATCAACTAAACGCGGATTTTCTCTTTGAACTGGGCGAATTTCGCTTCCCCAATACCTGAAACTTTTAATAAATCTTCGATCGCAGTAAAGGGTCCATTTGTGGTGCGATAAGCAATTATTCGTTTAGCAATAACAGGTCCAATTCCATCGAGAGAATCTAAATCTGAGGCAGTTGCTCGATTAATATTTATCGGACCGCGCGGTGCAACAGCTTTTGAAGCAACACGTGAGCGTGAACTAGCAGCGTAAATCTGATCAACATAAATCTGTTCGCCATCTTTAATGATGCGAGCAAGGTTTAAATCTGAGAGCGCAGCTTTTGCTCGTGCTCCCCCTGCCGCTTTTATTGCATCGATTACTCGAGAGCCCGCAGGCAATTCATAAACTCCAGGTGAAACCACCTCGCCTGTGACATCAATAATCATCGCTGGCGCAACCATCTGTGTTGGCGGAAGATTTTCTGCAACTACGACTTCGGATTTACCACTGAAGACCACGAATAAAGAGAGCGCAATTAGCACGCCGGCAACTGCTCCGAGTGAGCGTCGTTGCTTGGTGGTGAAGTGTAAGTCAATCCACCACTGTGTAAATCGGTCCCAATTTTGAAGTAGCTGTTGCTTTAATTGATCCATGAGCGAAGTATTTTCACTTCGCGGCTAGCCTTCTTACAAAAAGTAAAGAGCTGTTGATAACTTACTTTTTGATCCAGTAATCATTGATGTACTTTTCGCCTTCATCGCAGAAGAAAGTAACAACGTTTTCAACCTTGTACTGCTCTTTTAAGCGCTTGGCTGCAAGTAGATGTGCTCCAGAAGATGGACCAACAAAGATTCCGTGTACTCGTGCGATGCGCCGCATCTCTTCGATCGCCACATCTGAATGAACGTCGATTACTCCATCTAGTTCGTGGTGGTGACGAGTAATAATTCCAGGAATAAATCCATCGGCAATTCCTTCGATGAGGTGCTTGGAAACTTCGCCGCACAAAATAGTGCAAGATTCAGATGGTTCGAGTGCAATTACTTTGCATTCAGGATTAACCGCTTTAAATGCTTTGCCAACACCAATAATTGTTCCACCTGTACCGACGCCGCCAATTACGAGATCTGGGAACGCTGGCATTTGTTCGAGGATTTCTTGACCAAGCCAATCGCGATTTTCATCAACATTTTGTTCATTATCAAATTGTTGTGGTGAAAAATAACCAGGCAGTTCTCCGAGACGCTTTGCTTCTGCAAGTGCATCATTTACGTGGAAATCTCCCATGGTGTGTACTTCTGCGCCAAAGGCTTCTGAAATGGCGGTGCGCTCTGGACTCATGCCATCTGGCATGATGACAAGCATCTTGTAACCCTTAACTGCTGCAACCATACTCATTGCATTTCCAGTGTTACCAGAACTTGCTTCAACAATTGTGTCGCCAGGTTTTAATAAACCATCTTGTTCAGCTTTTTCAATAATGTATTTAGCAATGCGCGCTTTAATAGAACCAGATGGATTGAGATACTCCATCTTGACCCAGATGCCCTCGATATTAATAAGAGGCGTATTACCGATTGCATCCAAAATGGTTTTCATTTAAAGACCTCTCACAATATGGAACGCACGTACTTTGGTTAAGCGACGATATTAACTAATTTCGGCGCGCGCGCAATAACCTTCTTGGGCGTGCTTCCAGCAAGTTCGGCAACAATTGTTGGATGCGCAAGGGCTAAAGCCTCAATTTCTGCATCTGTAATAGTTGGTGAAACTTCGATGCGCTCTTTGATTTTGCCATTAATT
>JBPCTE010000065.1:0-10295 GCA_051006495.1 Candidatus Planktophila sp. | reverse complement strand
CCACAGATTTGATTTTTTCTAAGAATTTGCGACTCACGCATGGATTAAGTTGCTCGACTCACCTCTAGCCGACACCCTAAAGGCGGTAAAAGTGAAAGGAAGGTGCTCTCCATGGCGATGCGAAAGATTTTGCTCGCGATCTGGGCAAGTGTTGCGACCCTTCTTTTTGTCACTAGCGCTCAGCCAACGGCGTACGGTCTGGAATTTCCGATGACAACCCGTCTGGTTTTACCCGATGCCCCTGCGGGAAGCGCCCTCTTAGTTGTGGCGCCATCATCAGCGACCTCTATTTCAGCCTCTCTCACTTCAGCCCTTGACTCTCGCCGAACAGTTTTTTCAAGTGAAATCGCGATGGTCTCAGCCATGAGTCTTGCCGTTGAAGCCGCCCGCGAACCGATGGGTGCGAAGCGATTTACTAAAGAGTTGATGGCAAACGAGTATGGCTGGGGCGATGAGCAGTACACATGCCTTAACCGTCTCTGGACTAAAGAGAGTCACTGGAATTACCAGGCACGAAACCCACGTTCAGGTGCACACGGAATTGCGCAAGCTCTACCTGCGACAAAGATGGAACAAGTCGGAACTGATTGGCGCACCAATCCGGTGACGCAGATTCAATGGGGGCTTCTTTATATTTCAGAACGCTATGACACTCCTTGTGCAGCGTGGACCAAATGGCGTCACAGCCGTTATTACTAAACCGGTTTCTTTCCAATAGTTAGTGGCTTAGACGTCTCGGCAAAAAAATCATTTCCCTTATCGTCAACCACAATAAAGGCCGGAAAATCAACAACATCAATTTTCCATACTGCTTCCATCCCTAACTCTTCAAAATCTAAAACTTCAACTCGCTTGATGCAATCCTGAGCAAGTCTGGCCGCTGGTCCACCAATTGATCCAAGATAAAAACCGCCATGTGCTTTACATGCATTAGTTACAGCAAGTGAACGATTGCCTTTTGCCAACATAACAAATGATCCGCCACGTGATTGGAAATACTCAACATATGAATCCATGCGACCAGCAGTGGTTGGACCGAAGGAACCGGATGCATAACCGACTGGAGTTTTTGCAGGACCGGCGTAATAAACAGCGAAATCTTTTAAGTACGACGGCATCGGCGCACCTGCATCCATAGCTTCCTTGATCTTTGCATGTGCTAAATCGCGCGCAACAACCAGAGTCCCCGAAAGCGATAGTCGAGTTTTTACTGGGTGCTTAGATAACTCTGCACGGATTTTTTCCATTGGTTGATTGAGATCGATATTAACCACACCATCATTTAAATGTTCATCATGCGTATCTGGTAAGAAACGAGCTGGATCGCGCTCCATTTCTTCAATGAAAATACCCTCTTTTGTAATCTTTGCTTTTGCTTGGCGATCGGCAGAGCAGGACACCGCAATGGCAATCGGAAGTGATGCGCCGTGGCGTGGAAGTCGCACAACGCGCACGTCATGACAGAAATACTTTCCGCCAAATTGCGCGCCGATTCCGAGAGTGCGAGTGAGCTCAAGAACTTCTTTTTCAAGAGCAATATCTCTAAATCCATGTCCTGTTTTTGCATCTCCCGACGTTGGAAGAGAATCTAAATAATGGGTACTAGCCAACTTCGCAGTTTTAACTGTGTGCTCGGCACTTGTCCCACCGATAACTATTGCAAGGTGATACGGAGGGCATGCAGCGGTTCCGATTGAGCGAAGCTTTTCATCTAGCCAACTCATAAAACTTGCAGGATTGAGTACGGCCTTTGTTTCTTGGTACAAGAAAGATTTATTTGCACTGCCTCCACCTTTGGCGATGAATAGAAAGTTGTACTCATCTGGGTGATCACTATCTGCAAAAATCTCAATTTGGGCGGGCAGGTTGTTACCAGTATTTTTTTCTTCCCATGTCGTTATAGGAGCCAGTTGGGAATATCGTAAATTCAAGGTTGTAAATGCGTTATAGATTCCCTTTGAGATTACTTCTTCATCTTTACTTTCGGTAAAAACGTTCTGTCCTTTTTTACCCATGACTAGAGCTGTTCCAGTGTCCTGGCACATAGGCAAAATTCCACCTGCAGAGATATTTGCATTCTTCAAAAGATCTAAAGCCACGAAGCGATCGTTCGGAGAACTCTCTGGATCTTTTAGAATGCTAGCTAATTGCTCAAGGTGTTCAGTGCGCAAAAAATGTGAAATATCGTGAATGGCAGTCGATGTCAGCATTTCAATTGCCTCTGGTGCAACTGTGAGTATTTCTCGATTACCTACTTTTTCTACTGAAACTCCAGCGTTTCCGAGATTGCGATACTTAGTTGTGTCTTTACCAATTGGCAACAAATCACTGTACGAAAATTCTGGCGACATAGTTATTCAGCTTTTGGTTTCGCTGCACTTAACTTCTTGCGTGCGCCATCTAGCCACTCTTGGCAAATAAGAGCCAATTCTTCGCCGCGCTCCCATAATTTCAAAGATTCTTCGAGAGTTGCGCTTCCGGCTTCAAGAGAGGAAACAACTTGAGCTAACTCTTCACGCGCTGCTTCATAGGAAAGCTTTTTCTCTGTAGCCATGAGATAAATGTACTCCTTGCTTATTTATCTGTAACTGTGGCGTTGGTCTCGCCAGCGGCAAGCCTTAAACGAAGTTTTTGACCGAGTTTTAATCTCTTGGCATCTCGGGCAATAGAGCCATCTTCTAATTGCACAACCGAATAACCACGATCCAATGTTGCTTGTGGTGAAAGCGCCCTGACCCGAGCGCGCACATGTGTTAAGTCTTCGGCAGCAAGTGTTAAACGCGAAGAAAAACTTCTGACGCTTCTGTCTCTCAACCCTGTAATGATTTCTTCACGGTTTGTGACTAGAACCATCGGTTCTCGCAAGACTGGACGATTAACTAAATTTTCAATGCGAGAAGTTTCAAGGTCTAGCGATGAAAGCAAGTATCTCTTTGCACGATCACGAAGAGCTTTGATTAATTCAATTTCCTCTGCAATATCAGGCACAACTTTCTTAGCCGCATCCGTTGGCGTTGAAGCACGAACATCTGCAACGAGATCCAAAAGTGGCGAATCTTTTTCGTGTCCGATAGCGCTAACAATTGGAGTTTCGCATGAAGCAGCAAGACGAACCAGAGATTCATCGCTGAAGGGCAGTAAATCCTCAAAGGAACCACCGCCACGAGTAATGATGATGACATCCACTTCTGACATTGCTTCGAGTTCTGAAAGTGCGGCAGAAACTTCAACTACTGCTGCTGCGCCTTGAACCGTTACTTCGCGGATTTCGAATTCAACCGATGGCCAACGACGTTTAGCATTTTCAATGACATCTTTTTCTGCATCTGTGTTTCGGCCACAAATCAATCCAATTTTTCTAGGTAAAAGTGGAAGTGCAACCTTTCTATCGGTAGCAAAGAGCCCTTCATTTGCGAGAAGCGTTTTTAACTCCTCTAAACGTGCCATCAATTCACCAATACCGACTTGGCGGATTTCTCGAGCAGAAAGCGTGAGGGATCCATTTTTTGTATACCAAGATGCTTTTGCATACATAACAACCCGCGCATTCTGCGGAAGTGGCGCAACACTTGATAAAACAGATTTGTGGCACATCACGGAAATACTCATATCGACACTTGTATCGCGTAGTCGCATGAATGCCATGCCACCACTTCGTTCATTTAATTCAGAAATTTCTCCTTCAATCCAAATTGGACCAAGTCGATCTAAATAATCTTTTATTGCTTCAGTGACCACGCGTACAGGAGCGGGGGATTCACTTGAAGTTTCGAACATGGAGCGAGCCTAATAGACTGCGCCCATGGCCAAGAGAATTCTCCTTGCTGCGCCGCGCGGATATTGCGCCGGCGTTGATCGCGCCGTTATTACAGTTGAAAAAGCACTCGAGTTATATGGCGCACCTGTTTATGTACGCAAAGAGATTGTCCATAACAAGCATGTTGTATCAACTCTCGAAGCTCGCGGCGCTATTTTCGTAAATGAAACTGATGAAGTACCTGAAGGAAAAACAGTTATATTTTCAGCACACGGTGTCTCTCCAGCTGTGCACGAGCAGGCTGCTTCACGTAGCCTTAAAACAATTGACGCTACATGCCCGCTTGTGACAAAGGTTCATCATGAAGCAAAAAGATTCGCAGCAGAAGACGCAGAAATTTTACTTATCGGCCACCACGGTCACGAAGAAGTGGAAGGCACCGCTGGTGAAGCAGTTGGCAAGGTAAAAATCGTGGATGGATTAGAAGGTGCTCGAAATATTGTGCCCACACCAGGAAAGAAACTTGTCTGGTTGTCGCAGACAACACTAAGCGTTGATGAGACTCTAGAAACGGTGAAGATTCTCAAAGAACGCTTTCCAGAGATTTCAGATCCACCAAGTGATGACATTTGTTACGCAACACAAAACCGTCAAGAAGCAATCAAAGTAATTGCCCCCCAATCTGATTTAGTAATTGTTGTAGGTTCTCAGAATTCATCAAACTCTGTGCGTTTGGCTGAAGTCGCCCTTGAATACGGAGCAAAGGTTTCGCACCTTGTGGATTTTGCTCAGGAAATTCAAGAACATTGGCTCGACGGAGTGGAAACCATCGGTATTACCAGTGGTGCATCTGTTCCCGAAATTTTGGTTAAAGATGTTCTTGCATTCTTATCAGAACGTGGTTTTTCAGATGTAGAAACGGTAACAGCAAAAGAAGAATCACTACTTTTCTCATTGCCACCCGAATTGCGTAAAGATCTAAAGGCGGCGGGCAAATGAAGGCAATTCAATTAACTTCCTTCGGTGGCCCAGAAGTAATGTCCATATCGGAAGTTGCAGATCCAGTTGCAGGTGCGAACGAAGAATTAATTAATGTCACCTCAATTGGAATTAATTATGCAGATACTCATCAAATCGAAAACGGTTATCTCGCGCCACAAAAACTTCCACTCATTCCAGGGTTAGAAGTTGTCGGAATTACTGAAAGTGGCCGTCGTGTTCTTGCATCCGTTAGCGGCGGAGGATACGCACAGAAAGCTGTAGCAAATCGAGCAGTAATGATTGATATTCCTGATGGCGTCACAGATGGCCAAGCTCTATGCATGTTAGTTCAAGGAACAACAGCGTGGCATATTTTAAAAACGGTTGGGCACGTAAAGCCTGGGGAAAGTGTTGTTATTCATGCGGCGGCCGGCGGGGTCGGAACAATAGCAATTCAATTAGCAAAGATGTGGGGAGCAAAAGTTATTGCGGTTACTTCCTCACAAGAAAAATCAGCCCTTGCAAAAAAACTAGGTGCAGACGTGGTTGTTGATGCAAAATCTGAGAATTTAGCTGCAGAAATGCTTGCGGCAAATGGTGGAAAGCCAGTTGATTTGGTTCTTGAGATGGTTGGGGGAAAAACACTTGATGCATCCCTTGAAATATTGGCGCCATTTGGCCGATTAATCACTTACGGCAATGCATCACGGACCGCAGCAAAAGAAATTAATCCAGGATCATTAATGGGTGGAACAAAAACTATTACTGGCTTTTGGCTTGCGCACTGCTTTGGCAACAAAGCTTTACTCAACGATGTCATTGAAGAGTTATTTGCACTTGTAATTGCTGGCAAATTAGTACCAGTAGTCGGCTCAACATTTGGTTTAAGCCAAGCTCGCCAAGCACATGAAGCAATGCTTGCGCGTCAAACAACGGGAAAAATTACCCTCGACCCTGCGCTGTAACCGCTCACTTTTTCATTTTTGCATGTGAGGTTGTACGCTCACACTTCTACCACTGCCCCCCTAGCTCAGTCGGTAGAGCATTTCCATGGTAAGGAAAAGGTCACCGGTCCGATTCCGGTGGGGGGCTCGAAAGTGAAGTAATAAAGATGTAGAAATACATCTAAGGCGGGGTAGCTCAGCTTGGTAGAGCAAGCGGCTCATAATCGCTGTGTCGTGGGTTCAAATCCCGCCTCCGCTACTAGTAGTTAAGCGTTAATTTCGTAACGCGAAGGGCCTCAGGTAATCTGAGGTCCTCAATCGATGAAGGAGTAAGACCATGGCAAGTAAGAGCGCGGACGTACGTCCAAAAATCACCATGGCATGCGTTGATTGCAAAGAACGTAATTACATTACAAAGAAGAACCGCCGCAACGATCCAGATCGTATGGAACTCAAGAAGTTCTGTCCTCGTTGCAAATCTTCAACACTTCACCGCGAAACTCGTTAATGCTCAATCCCGATAGCGTCGGGCGCACCTTCGCAGGTGTAGATGTCATCACAGTTACGCAAGAAGAGATTAACTCTTTTGCAGCCGTAATTGGTGAGAAAAAAACTGATACTGCACCTCCGACATTTTCGATACGAATCTCACTTCGCGAATTCGAAAGTATTTTGACTAAGCCTGAAATTGGGTTGGATTGGACTCGACTCGTCCACGGTGATCAGAGATTCGAAATTTACCGTCCCATAGTTGCTGGAGATTCTTTAACGACTTCGGCAACGATTGAAAACTACAAAGTAGCTGCAGGAAATGAAATTGTGACTGTCCGATCTGATCTCTTTAACGGGGCAGAAAAAGTGGTTTCTTCATGGTCGACTCTGGTGGTGCGAGCGTGATTGAAATCGGAAGCGCAATTGCCCCACACGAATTCGAAATTAATCGAGCACTTCTGAAGCAATACGCCGAAGCAAGTGGCGATCAGAATCCGATTCATCAAGATGAAGCATTCGCAAAATCTGTTGGACTTCCAGATGTCATTGCTCATGGAATGCTCACAATGGCGCTCGCAGGTAAATACATAAGTGATTGGGCTGGAGGATCGCAAAATGTAAAAGAATTTTCCGCCAGATTTACAAAGCCATTAGTAGTTCCAGCGGACAAGAGTGTAGATCTAACTGTTTCCGCAACTGTTGTTGAAGTAACGGGAAAAAGCATTCGCTTAGAAATTTCAGCAACATCGCAAGGAGTAAAGGTTTTAGGGATGGCAAAAGCATTAGTCGAACAAGGTAATTAAAGTGAGTGCACCAGAAAATTTGCAAGAACTCGGTCGAGCGCGACAAGCAGCTCGTGCCGATAAGAAATTTGATTTAGCTGATCAGTTACGAGATCAAATCGCACAGGCCGGATATGAAATTGTTGATGTTGTGGGTGGCTTTGAATTACATGCAAAATCCCTAATTCAGGTATGTGCTGACGTTCAGAAGTTAAGAAATTTGCCCAAGAGCGATCGCGCAATAACGGTAGCCATCGTTGTAAATGGCTTTCATGCAGATGCAATTACAAGCATTAATTCCATAAAAGCCCACAGCAATGCCGAGATTCTTATATTGGCAACAGAGCCAGCCGAAGATTTATCTTCGATAGTTGATTCCCACACACATGTTATTCAATTAGAAAAAGATCCCGGTTGGGGCGAGTGCGCAAATGCAATGTTGCGAATAATTTCAACACCATATGCGGTGATCATGGATCCATCGACAACTTTTATTGGTGATGCAATTTCTCCTGTACTGCAAGAATTGAAGAAGAAAGATTTTGTTGCAGTTGGTTGGCGCGGCGGATTAATTAACATTGAAGATCAATGGCGCAGCGTCGATGACAAAGGTGCTGGTGAAGTTGATGTTTTGTTCTCTTATTTCCTTGCACTAGATAAAGATGCAGCTCTTCAAGCTGGTGGATTTAATGCACGTGCAATTTATTACCGAAATGCAGATATTGAATTTTCACTCCGTTTGAAACACGCATCTGGTCACCTCTTGCAGATGGATCTTCCACTCGAACAAGGCCGACATCATGGTTACTACGACACAGAAGAAAGTTTCAGAGATGCGCAATCAAAGAAGAATTACGATCGCATACTCGAACGTTTTCGAGGCAAAGAAGCAATTCTTAGCCCCCGTCGGTAACCTTTACCCATGGCAGATTTATCGGATTACACATCACTACGTGTTGGTGGTCCTGCCAAGAACTTTGTAGAAGTTTCTAGCGAAAAAGAAATAATCGCAGCGATTGAAAGTGCTGGAGATTCGCCAATTTTAATTATGGGTGGCGGAACAAACATTTTGGTAAGCGATGAGGGTTTTGCGGGAACAGTAATCAGAATTTCCAATAACAAAATCGAAGCAGAAGTAGACGCGTGCAGTGGAGCAACTCTGACAATTGGCGCTGGCGAAAATTGGGACGATTTTGTTAGGACGACCATTTCCCGTGGATTTGCTGGACTCGAAACACTCAGTGGAATTCCCGGCACGGTAGGAGCCGCACCAATTCAAAACATAGGCGCCTACGGTCATGAGGTAAGTGAATTCATTACCCGAGTGCGAACGTATGATCGCAAGGCAAAAGCACTAAAGACTTTTACAAATTCAGAGTGTGAGTTTTCATATCGCAACTCACATTTTAAAGCGCATCCAGGTCGATACGTTGTACTAGATGTCGCATTTCAGTTACGGATTGGCGAGATGACATCAGCAATTATGTATTCGGAATTAGCAAGCGCACTGAAAATATCAGTCGGAGATAAGAGTTCAATTAAAGAGTGCCGCGAAAAAGTTCTCGAACTCCGCTCACGCAAAGGAATGTTGCTTTCGGAAAGTGATCACGACTCTTGGTCTGCTGGTTCATTTTTCACAAATCCCATTGTTAGCGCAGAATTAGCAGCAACTCTTCCCGCAGATGCACCACGTTGGCCACAATCAGATGGACGTGTAAAAACTTCAGCTGCTTGGTTGATCGAACATTCAGGAATTTCGAAAGGGCAATCAATCGGTGGCGCGCGCATCTCGACAAAGCATGTTTTGGCTTTAACAAATAGCGGAGGAGCAAAAGCTACGGAAATTGCAGCACTTGCTAAGTTGGCTCAGGAAAAAGTACTTTCAACTTTCAATATTTCTCTAGAACCTGAAGTGAATTTGGTAGGCATTAACCTTCAGTAAGTAATTTCTTAATGCGACCGATTCCTTCGATAATGTCTTCATCGCCGAGGGCGTATGAGAATCGTAAGTAACCAGATGGACCAAATGCTTCACCAGGCACTGCAGCAACCTCTACTTCATCCAAAATAATTGTGGCTAATTCTGCAGATGTATGTGCGACTTTTCCGCGAATAGTTTTGCCCAGAACGCCTTTAACTGATGGATAGACGTAAAAAGCACCAGTTGGCATTGGGCAATGGAAACCAGGAATTTCATTGAGTAAGCCGACGATTAATTTGCGGCGGCGATCAAAAGCCTCGCCCATTTTATGAACTGCAGAGAGATCACCAGAGAGTGCTGCAATTGCTGCGCGCTGTGAAACATTTGAGACATTTGAAGTCAGATGTGATTGTAAGTTTGTTGCGGCCTTGATGACATCTTTAGGTCCAATCATCCAACCTACTCGCCAACCAGTCATTGCGTATGTTTTTGCGACTCCATTAAGAATAATTGTTGTATCTGCAAGACCTGGAACAACAACCGGCATACTTGGCGCTTTTGCGCCGTCGTATAAGAGGTGTTCGTAAATTTCATCGGCAATAATCCAAATATTATTCTTAAGTGCCCATTCACCGATTGCTTTTACTTGCTCAGGTGAGTAGACAGATCCTGTTGGATTCGATGGAGAACAGAACAAAAGAGCCTTTGTCTTTGGAGTGCGAACTGCTTCTAGTTGTTCAACGCTAACCAAATAGTTTTGAGATTCATCAGCAAAAACTTCGACGGTTTTTCCGCCTGCTAATTTGATGCACTCTGGATATGTTGTCCAAAAAGGTGAAGGAAGAATAACTTCATCGCCGGCATCCACGATGGTTGCAAACGCTTGGTATACAGCTTGCTTGCCGCCATTAGTTACGAGAACTTGATCTGCAGTAATTTCATAATTCGAATCGCGCTTTGTCTTTGTCACAATTGCTTCACGTAAATCTGGTAATCCAGGAGTTGGTGTATAGCGATGGTTTGCAACAACGGCTGCTGCTTGTGCTGCAGCACTAACTATGTAATCAGGAGTCGGAAAATCTGGTTCGCCTGCACCAAAACCAATTACCGGACGACCAGCTGCCTTCAATGCTTTTGCTTTCGCATCAACTGCAAGCGTGGCTGATTCAGCGATTGCTGCGATTCGACTCGAAATTCTGCTCATGAGGCTAAGTCTGCCCTAAAAGCTCGCTTGGCTAAGCGCGAGTTAGACCTAAGAGCATGTGTACCTCTACACTTCGACGCTCACGAGGATTTGGTATTTCCTATGGTTTCGCCATGCTCTCGCGAAGGGCAGTAGCTCAATTGGCTAGAGTTGCCGTCTCCAAAGCGGCCGGTTGGGGGTTCGAGTCCCTCCTGCCCTGCACAGTTTTAAAGAG
>JBPCTE010000064.1:0-51551 GCA_051006495.1 Candidatus Planktophila sp. | reverse complement strand
GAAGGAAGCAGCTCACGCTGTAGACGTTGTTTTTGACACAATCGTTCGTGCAATGTCACGTGGCGAAGATGTCATGATCAATGATTTTGGAAAGTTTAAGAAAGTTGATCGTAAAGCACGTATGGGACGTAACCCATTTACTGGCGAAACAATCAAAATTAAGGCTTCAAAGAAAGCTCGCTTCCTACCTGCAAAAGGACTCAAGGAAGTTATCTCTGGCGAACGCAAACTTGGACCAGCTCCAAAAATCGAGCCAAAGGCAGTAGCCAAAGCTGCTCCAAAGAAGGCAGCTAAGAAGTCTGCAAAGAAGGCAGCTCCAAAGAAGGCTAAGAAGAGCGCCAAGAAAGTAAGTAAGAAGTCAACCAAAAAGGCAAAGAAGCGTAAGTAATTAGCTTTTTTACAAAAGCGCGGGCTCACCAACTCGGTGGGACCGCGCTTTTGCTATTAGATTAGGCACCATGCAAAGCGAGCAGATTACTTATGCTGCGCCTACTGGCAAACCCCTCGGCACTAATCCCACCTTTAATTTCTGTGCCGCAGTACTGATTCCGTTGTTAAATGCGATCACGAAACGCACGTGGCAAGGCAAAGAAAACATTCCTCAGAGCGGTCCTGCAATTGTTATCAGTAATCACCTTTCATATGCAGATGTTCTCTTCTTTGCGCAGTTTCTATTTCAAAATGGAAGGGCGCCACGTTTTATAGGCAAACGTTCTGTCTTTGATGTTCCAATAGTTGGGCGCATTCTCTTAGCGGCAGGACAAATTCCGGTAGACAGAGAAACAACTCAAGCCAGCAAAGCACTAGATCATGCAGTTGCCGCACTTAAGGCTGGGCATTTAATTGGTATTTATCCTGAAGGCACATTAACCCGTGATGAGAATTTGTGGCCGATGGTTGCGAAAACTGGTGCTGCTCGCCTTGCAATTATTACTCAATTGCCAATAGTTCCTGTCGCTGCTTGGGGTATAGGCGATGTATTGCCGCCATACAATAAAATTCCACGAATCTGGCGACGCTCAAAAATTACACTTCGCGCGGGAAAAGCAATTGATATGTCGCCTTGGTATGGAAAACAAGATGATCCAGCAGCCCTTGCGGAAGCGACTGCTCACATCATGGATGTGATGACAACTATGCTTGAAGATATACGTGGAGAAAAAAGACCCGTGAATATATTTGATCCGCACAAATCAGATTTGCCTCGCACAGGAAACTTTAAGAAAAAACGAACATGAGTAAAGTTACAGTTTTAGGCGCAGGTGCATGGGGCACAACCATGGCTCAAGTTTTGGCAGATTGCGGAAATGAGGTTTTGTTATGGGGTCGCAGCGCCGACTTGGTCAACGAGATAAATATCTCGAACACGAATAAAAAGTATTTGGGGCAACATATTTTGCCTGCACAACTTAGAGCCACCGATCAAATTAAAGATGCAATTGCACATTCATCCAACATTGTTCTGGCAATTCCGGCACAGAGTTTGAGAAGCGCTCTCACAGATTGGAAACCGCTATTTTCACCTGATGCCTTGATAGTTAGTACGTTAAAAGGCATCGAACTCTCCACGGAACTTCGCATGACTGAAGTCATCATTGAAATCTTAGGTACTTCAAATTTTGCACTTATTACTGGTCCGAATTTGGCCGATGAACTAATTCTCAGACAACCCGCCGGCGCTGTAGCGGCTGCGCCAACATCAGAGATTGCAACGCGAGTTCAAAGTTTATTTTCAACTCCGTATTATCGTGTGTACACATCAACCGATGTTGTTGGCTGCGAATTAGCCGGTGCGATTAAGAGCATCATCGCGTTAGCTGTTGGAATGTCTATCGGTATGGGTTTTGGAGAAAATACTCAGGCGATGTTAATTACTCGGGGTCTAAATGAAGTGGCTCGAATCGGTGCGGCACACGGAGCAGATCCACTGAGCGCCGCAGGTTTAGCTGGTATGGGCGATCTCGTTGCAAGCTGCGGATCAGCTCTATCTCGAAATAGAACATTTGGTGAAGTTCTTGGGCGCACAGGCTCTATGAATGAAGCGCGTACGCATGTGGCAAAAACCGTGGAGGGCGTAGCCTCTTCCAGTGCAGTTGTTGAAATAGCGCACAGAGTTGGGGTTGAAGTGCCAGTGATCGAAGCCGTTGCAGATGTTGTTGCCGGAACTATGACTCCAACACAAGCTCTTGAAAGACTTATGTCAATTACGACTAAGGCAGAAAACTTTATTCGATGAGCAAAAAAGTAATTGCCATTATTTTCGGTGGACGATCAAGTGAACATGAGATTTCTTGTGTATCAGCTGGCGGCGTTTTAGAAGCTCTGGATAAATCTCGTTACGAAGCTGTACTTATAGGAATAACTCGTGATGGCAGGTGGGTACATGTTTCCAATGATTTCCCACTGCAAATTCGCGGGGGAGTGCTACCAGAAGTTCCATTAGATGCTCCATCAGTAGTTGCCGATATTCATGGTTTAAGTGTTAACAACAAGGCACTTAAAGTAGATGTAATTTTTCCATTGTTGCATGGACCTTTTGGTGAAGATGGAACCATTCAAGGATTCTGCGAAATGGCCAACATTGCCTACGTTGGAAGTGGGGTTCTTGCAAGCGCAGTAGCGATGGACAAATCATTTGCTAAACCAATTTTTGCCTCTCAGGAGATGGCAGTTGTGCCTGGATTTGTTGTAAAGAAAAGTGAGTGGAGTTCCAAACGTGCTGATTATGAAAAAAGAGCAGCAGAATTACAATTTCCAATCTTCGTAAAACCCGCCCGCGGCGGCTCAAGCCGTGGAACAACAAAGGTTAAATCTGCTAATGATTTTGCGGCCGCCATAGAAGAAGCCCACCTTTTTGATACTAAAGCGTTAGTCGAGAAAGCAATTCACGGCCTAGAAGTTGAATGCGCTGTTCTTGAGATAAACGGAATTCCTGAAGCCTCCATTGTTGGTTCAATTTCAATTGATCCAAAGTTCGAATTCTATGATTTTCAGGCGAAGTATTTAGATGGTGCAACAAAAATTGAATTACCAGCGCTAATTCCAAGTGATGTTGCTGAAGAAATTCGCAAGCAAGCGATCAACGCGTTTAAAGCCCTTGGTTGTTCGGGACTCGCTCGAGTGGACTTTTTCTATTCCACAAGTGGGGAAATATTTATAAATGAGCTCAATACGATGCCTGGATTTACAGCGACATCTGTTTTTCCAAAGATGTGGGCAGCAACAGGAAAGAACTACGAAAGCGTTATTGAAGAGTTGATTAAAACAGCGTTGCTACGAACTAATGGAGTTCTAGAAAACTAGTAAGTAACTGGGCAAGTTAATGTTCTTGTGATGCCAGGAACACCCTGTACTTTAGACAAAATCATTCGACCAAAATCTTCCATGCTTGGTGCTTCAGCTCTCATGATTACATCGTATGGACCAGTAACTCCTTCTGCGAGTGTGACTCCCGAAATTGCAGATACAGCGGAAGCAACGCTAGAAGCTTTTCCAACTTCAGTTTGAATCAAAATATAAGCCTGTACTGACATGGTCGACTCCTTTTGCTATTGAGGGGTCAACTTATCGCATCAGGACTCTATGCGGCAATGAGTATTCTTAAGGCATGAATTTTAATGAGGAACAGGTTCTTTCTCTGATCTCCTCGGTATTTTCGCCTCGCAATCAAAAAAATCCACGTGTAATTGTTGGAATTGGCGATGATGCAGCTGTTATTGCAACTGAAAAGCATTCTGTGATTACGACCGATATGGCCGTGGAAGATGTGCATTTCAAACGCGAATGGTCAAGCGCGTATGAAATTGGTTCGAAAATTACCGTTGCAAATCTTGCCGATATATATGCAATGGGCGCCGATCCTTCTTATCTCGTCGTAGCTTTAACTCTTACAGGCAATGAAGATATTGATTGGATAAAAGAATTAGCGCAAGGTATTGCCGATACCGCAGCTGCTTCAGATTCAGTTGTAGTTGGCGGAGATTTATCTCGAGGCGTGAAAATCATGATTTCGATGACAGCAGTCGGTTCTTCTAGACTTCACATCACTCGATCCGGAGCTCGTGTGGGAGATTCTATTTATCTCTCTGCCCTACCTGGATGGTCACGAGCTGGATATGAAATTCTCGCCAAAAATTTTCCCCATTTGCCTTTGCATTCCCCTGCAATAACTCAGTTTAAATCACCGGTGTTAAACCCAATTCTCATGCGAAGTTTTAAAAGTTCGCATGCGTTATGCGACATTAGTGATTCCTTGATTATTCAAGCCGAACAGATCAGCAAAGCATCTGGCGTAAAGCTCTGCATTGACTCCAGAAAAATTGAGCAAAGTGAAGGTTTTGCAGATTTAGCAGCAGTGGCGCATTCTATTGATTGCGATGTTTGGGATCTCATCGCTGGAGGCGGTGAAGATCATGTGCTCTTAGCAACAGGAGTTAATTTGCCAGGAATTTGTATAGGAGTTGTTGGCGAAGGAAGCGGAGTTGAATTCTCAGAAATGAAAAAAGCGCCAGAATCCTGGCGCCATTTCAAGTAATAAAATTTAATTTAGCGAGTAACTTTTCCAGCCTTGAGGCATGAAGTACAGACGTTTTGACGCTTAGGTGTGCCACCAACAAGGGTACGAACACGTTGAATGTTTGGATTCCAGCGACGACGAGTTTTCACCTGTGAGTGAGAAACGTTATTACCAAAGCTTGGACCCTTTTTACAGACGTCACATGTTGCAGCCATTGCTGAACTCCTTCATACGTATTTACAGGGCGCAAGATTAGCGCGAGCCCATGGCTAGACGCCAATCCACGCTCAATTAGCTCGAACAGTGGAGAATGTCGCTATGGCGTCCCTTGATAGCAAAGTTAGCAGCGTTCTTGGGGATCGCACATCAAAAGTCTTAGAGACTACTTTTGGAATTAAAACCGTCGGTGATTTATTGCGTCACTATCCACGGCGCTATGCGGTCCGTGGAGAGCTCACAGATATCTCTACTTTGCAGGAAGGTGATGAAGTCACAATTCTTGCTGAAGTTTTTAGTGCTTCCAATCGTCCTCTGCATGGCCGCAAAGGAAGTATTTTCGAGGTGATAGTGACCGATGGCAATGCAAAACTCTCACTCACTTTCTTTAATCAAGCATGGCGCGAAAAAGAGTTAAAAGTTGGTCGACAAGGATTATTTGCGGGAAAAGTTGGAGTTTTTAAAGGTAAGCGCCAATTGGCACATCCAGATTATGAATTAATTCCTGAAGGAAGTGACGTTGATAGCGCCGTAGATGATTTTGCAGGAAAGTTCTTAGCTGTATATCCGGCTGCATCAAAGATGCCGTCGTGGAAGATTGCACAGTGCATTGATTTGGCAATTCAAGGTTTGGATGACGTGCCGGATTTCCTGCCGGATGAAATACGCGAATCGCACGGCTATCCCACGCTTCACCAAGCTCTAGTGCAGTTACATAAACCTGCTGATTTAGAACAAGCTGAACTTGCTCGAGAGCGTCTAACTTTTGATGAAGCTTTTTTATTGCAGCTACTTCTGGCCAAGAGAAAAGCCGCCCTTAGATCTCTCGATGCAATTGCACGGCCGCGAATTACCGGGGGAATACTTGATGCATTCGATGATTTACTCCCATTTGAATTAACTACAGGACAGAAGGAAGTTTGCTCCGAAATTGAATCTGATTTGAGCCAATCGCATCCAATGCATCGGCTGATTCAAGGTGAGGTCGGTTCTGGCAAAACAATTGTTGCGTTGCGGGCGATGCTGAGAGTTATTGATAACGGCGGACAAGCCGCGCTCCTCGCACCCACCGAAGTCTTAGCTGCTCAACATCTGCGAACATTTACAAAATTATTAGGTCCTTTAGCTCAAGGTGGAATGTTAGGTGGCGACGAAAAAGCTACTCAGGTAACGCTAATCACCGGATCCCAGAGTGCTGCTGCTCGAAAAGAGGCACTTGCACTTGCAGCAAGTGGCGCGGCAGGAATTGTCATAGGAACACATGCATTATTGGGCGAATCCATTGTTTTTAACGACTTAGGTTTAATCGTTGTTGATGAACAACATAGATTTGGAGTTGAGCAACGAGATGCATTGAAGAGTAAAGCACATACGCCTGCGCACTTATTAGTTATGACTGCAACACCAATTCCGCGAACGGTTGCTATGACTGTTTTTGGTGACTTAGATGTTTCAACCCTTCGAGAACTTCCATTAGGAAGACAGCCGATAACTACTCACGTTATTGCTGCTGTAGAAAAACCTGCGCACTTAGAGCGAGCATGGCAAAGAATTGCCGAAGAAGTTGCGACGGGGCATCAAGCGTATGTCGTAGCCCCGCGAATTAGTGCCACCAACAATGAAGATGCAGATATGGATTTTCTCTTTGGAACAGAGTCGCAGTCGATAGCTAGTGTCGAAGAGCTTGGGCCAATGCTGCACAGTGGTCCATTTTCTGGTTTGCGTGTTGCTCCATTGCACGGTCGCCTTTCAACCGAAGTCAAAGAATCAACTATGTCGGCATTTTCTTCTGGAGAAATAGATGTACTCATTTCAACTACTGTGATTGAAGTGGGCGTGGATGTTGCAAATGCAACCGTAATGGTAATTATGGATGCGGACCGATTCGGTGTTTCACAGTTGCATCAACTTCGAGGACGTATCGGTCGCGGCACTTCACCTGGACTCTGTTTGTTGGTTACCAATGCAATGCCCCAAACGCCAGCACGCACACGTCTTGATGCCGTGGCTTCGACTCTCGATGGCTTCGAATTATCAAAAATCGATCTTGAACAACGCAGAGAAGGTGATGTTTTGGGTGCAAGCCAATCTGGTTCTCGCTCACATCTAAGATTGCTACGAGTATTGCGCGATGAAGAACTTATTGAAAGTGCACGTGCAAGTGCAGAACACCTGATCGAGAAGGATCCGAATCTCAATGGATTTGAATCACTAAATAATGAAATAAAGTTCCTCGAAACAGATTCCGCTACTGACTTTATAGATAAGGGTTGATGCAATGAGAATTATTGCGGGCGTAGCTAAAGGGCGTTCTTTATCTAGCGTTGCCGGTGCAACTAGGCCAACCTCCGATCGTGCCCGTGAAGCAATTTATTCGACGCTTACTTCTGAATTCGGTGACTTTCTTGGATTACAAATTTTAGATTTATTTGCGGGTTCAGGAGCGATGGCTCTGGAGGCTCTGTCGCGTGGCGCCTCTCTTGTGCATTGCGTTGAAAAAGATGATGGAGCTGCAAAAACAATTTCGACTAATGCTTCACTAGTTCAGAAAGCTCAACCAGTTGGTGTTTTTCATCTGTTTCATATGGCAGTTCAAAAATTTGTAGAAGGAGAAGCACAAAATCAATACCACTTCGTTTATGTTGACCCACCTTATGATTTTGCTGATTCAGATTTAACAAAAATTTTAGAAAACTTGCACAGCAATAATTTCTTCAAAGATGGCGCAATTATTGCAATTGAGCGGGCAACAAAATCCACACAACCAGAATGGCCAGAGGGATATGAGCCTTCTCGCACAAAGGTATATGGGCAAGCGAGCATTTATTACGCCAACCATGCGAAGAATGGATAAGCACAGAAATCGTTGCTAGCGTTTGACCTATGAAACGCGCAGTTTGTCCCGGATCTTTTGATCCCATCACATATGGACATTTAGACATCATTGAACGTGCGAGTCGCCATTTCGATGAGGTTATTGTTGCCGTGCTTGAGAATCGAACTAAGTCGAGTTTGTTTACAGTTGAAGAGCGAATTTCCATGATTTCTGAAGTAACTAAGAAGTTTTCAAATGTGCGCGTGGATTCATGGAGCGGTTTGCTCGTTGATTACTGTAAGTCAAACTCAGTGCAATCAATTGTTAAAGGTCTTCGAGCAGTATCTGATTTTGATTATGAATTACAGATGGCGCAAGTCAATCTGCAAGGCTCAGGTGTAGAAACCATGTTTATGGCGACTTCTCCAACTCACTCCTTCTTATCATCCTCGCTTGTGAAAGAATTGGCTCATTACGGTGGAGATGTTTCCTCTATGGTTCCACCAAGTATTAACGAAGCACTAAAACGTCGAGTAGCAGGGAAGTGATCCATGGATTCGATTGAGAAATTAACCACTGCCATTTCAATGGTTGAAGAAGCGCGTGGAGTTCCGTTGTCAGCATCATGCGTTCTCCATCGCGGCGAAATTTTGGAAGTTTTAGATGGCGCACGTGCTGCGTTACCTAATGATTTGGAAGCCGCGAGAAAAATTCTTGCATCTAGAGACGCCTTGATTGAAGAAGGTCGCCTGAGTGCTGAAACCCTTATCGCTAGTGCACGCGAAGAGGTTTCGCGAATGATCGAGCAGACTGCGATTGTTTCTGCTGCACGCGAAGAAGCACAGCATATTTTAGATGATGCGCATCTAGAGGCTGATTCAGAGCGTGAAGAAGTTGAGAAATATATAGATTCACGTCTTGCTACTTTAGAAGTAATTCTGAATAAGACATCTGATGCTGTTGCGCGTGGTCGTGAACGACTTGCTGGCGCAGGCGATAAAGATGTGTTGTCTCAGCTCGCTAACGATAAGTAAAGCTCTATTCGCATGACTCGTGAACTCTCACCTTTTCGCGTAAATACTCACGAACTTCCGCGACGCGCTGGGGAGATGAAGGAGTATTCAATTGATTTCGATCTTACCGAAGCATTTGGAGTCGAATTAATTAGTGTTCCCGCTGGTGAAGTCATAGAGGTTGATTTGCGTCTCGAGTCCGTCACTGAGGGCGTTCTCGCAACTGCTGATGTATTTGCAACTGCAATGGGAGAGTGCATTCGCTGTCTTGATCCAATAGCTATTGATATCGATAGAAGTTTTCAAGAGTTGTATCGCTACGAAGTGCATCACGAAAAGGGCTCGAAAGGCTCAAAGAAGCGCCGTCCGAGCGAAGAAGCAATTGATGATTTAGATGTAGATGATGAATTGCTCATGCAAGGTGATTACATTGACCTGGAAACTCCATTGCGTGACGCGATTGTTTTAGCGCTTCCCGTGAATCCACTCTGTTCGGAAGATTGTTTAGGACTCTGTCAGCAGTGCGGCGAAAAATGGTCAGATCTGCCAGAAGGGCATGCCCACGAGAAGATTGACCCTCGCTGGGCAGCCCTTGGCTCTCTCGAGGCTGACAAGGGTGAGTAGCTGGTACACACTCAGTCGATTTTAAGAATTCGACCTTTTAGGGGATACTTTGAGCCGTATCCGCACTCCAAGTGAGAGCGGTATCTCAGATGAGATTTAATAAGAGATTAAGGACGCCACCGTGCCAGTACCAAAGCGAAAGATGTCTCGCTCAAAGACTCGTTCTCGTCGTAGTCAATGGAAAACAACTGCGGCAGCGCTAGCGGCGTGCCCACAATGTCAGCAACCAAAATTGCAACACACTGCATGTCCAACGTGCGGAACATACAACCGCCGTCAGGTTATCGAGGTCTGATCTGTACTCTGAATTAACACAACACTTAGGTGTTGAGGTTGATCCAAATCTTTTAGCCTTAGCATTTACTCATCGTTCTTTTGCATATGAATCTGGCGCTAAAGAAACCAATGAACGTCTAGAATTTTTAGGTGACTCCGTTCTTGGTTTAGTAGTCACGGAGGAGCTCTACCTTCGCTTTCCTGAATTAGATGAGAGCAGACTCTCGCCTCTTCGTTCAGGTGTTGTAAATATGAGAGCGCTCGCAGACATCGCTCGCGAGTTAAATCTTGGAAAGTACATTCGACTTGGAAAAGGCGAAGAAGTTACAGGTGGACGCGATAAGAATTCATTACTCGCAGATGCTCTAGAAGCATTAATTGGCGCCATATATCTTCATGCAGGTTTCGCCACCAGCGCTCTCGTTGTTCGAAAATTAATTGATGCAACCCTGACTCAGGCGATGGCTCGCGGAGCAGGTTTGGATGGCAAAACAGCGCTCCAAGAGTTAACCGCGCAACTCGGCAAAGGCGCACCTGAATACATAGTTACCGAAACAGGACCTGATCACGACAAGAGTTTTAGCGCCGATGCAATGGTGGCCGGTACCTGTATTGCAAGTGGAAGCGGTAAGAGCAAGAGAGAAGCCGAGCAAGTTGCTGCTAGAAGCGCCTATGAGATATTGAAACCTCAAGTTGTGGATGAAGGTAACTAGATCTAGATACTTCTCGGGCCGCCGTGTTACTTCGCTAATTAATAGGCTCGCAAGGTAGGTTTACCGCGTGTATCTAAAGAGCATCACGCTCAAGGGCTTTAAGTCCTTTGCTTCGGCGACCACTTTGCGCCTGGAGCCTGGTATCACGTGCGTCGTCGGACCAAATGGTTCAGGTAAATCAAATGTCGTTGATGCGCTCACATGGGTAATGGGTGAGCAAGGCGCAAAATCTTTACGCGGCGGAAAAATGGAAGATGTTATCTTCGCTGGCACCAGTGGACGTGCGCCACTTGGACGTGCGGAAGTTTCATTAACAATTGATAACTCTGATGGCGCCCTCAACATCGATTATTCAGAAGTAACCATTTCGCGCATTCTCTTTAGAAATGGACAGAGCGAGTACCAAATTAATGGTGAAGCATCTCGTTTGCTGGATATACAAGAGTTATTAAGCGATTCAGGTATCGGACGAGAAATGCACGTGATCGTTGGACAAGGTCAACTCGATGCAATTCTGATGGCTAACCCTGAAGAACGACGTGGATTTATTGAAGAAGCAGCAGGTGTGCTGAAGCACCGAAAGAGAAAAGAAAAAGCGCTAAGAAAATTGGATTCGATGCAAGCAAATCTAGCGCGAGTCCAAGATTTGACGGTTGAATTACGCAGACAACTTCGACCACTTGGCAAGCAAGCAGAAGTCGCTAAAAAGGCCGCAACGATTCAGGCTGATCTGCGTGATGCAAAGTTACGTTTGCTCGCAGATGATTATATTTCGATATCAAAAACTCTCGATGCTGAAGTAGCAGATGAAAATGCTCTTCGTGAAAGACGAGCGATTGTTGATGCAGAGTTAGACAAAGTTCGCTCTCGTGAAGAATCACTCGATTTTCAGGCAGCAGTTGACGGCCCATTGCTCGTTAAGGCTCAAGAAACTTATTATCAATTAAATTCATTACGTGAAAGATTTAGAGGAACGGCATCCCTTGCGCAAGAGCGATCACGATTCTTGGCTGAAGAAGCAGAAGAAGCGCGCACCTTAGGTCGCGATCCAGAAGCACTGGATCGTGAAGCACAAACCTTGCGTGAAGAAGAGTTACAACTTCGCGCTGCAGTGGCGAATGCACAACTTTCTCTCACAAGCGCCACAGATGCTTTAGCACTGGCGGAAATTTCACTTAAGAGCGAAGAAGACAAAGTCGCTGCTGCAATGCGAGCAATTGCGGATTCCCGCGAAGGAACTGCGCGACAAGAAGGACATATTAAGTCTTTACGAGCACGGCTAGAAGCCATTGCTGAAGAGATAGCTCGATTGGAAAAATCGCGAAATGATGCACAGCAACGTGCGGATGAAGCATCGCGCGCATATTCATCATTTGAATTAGAAATTGCAAGCGCTGATTCCAGTGAATTAGGTTTAGATTCTCAATTTGAATCAGCTAAATCAAATTTAGAGACGGCGAAAAAGAACCTTGCCGATCTTGTAGAAACAGAGCGCAGCACGGATCGAGATAAGAACGCAGTAGAAGCAAAGTTAGAGGCGCTGCGAATAACTTCAAAGAGTAACGAAGGTGCATCGGCACTGCTTTCAAATTCACGCGGAGTGAAGATATTGGGAAGTGTTAGTTCACTTATCTCTATTGAAAATGGTTACGAAAGCGCGGTCGCAGCTGCACTTGGCTCACTTGCTGATGCAATTGTTGTTCAAGATTTAAACTCTGCCATAAGCGCGCTTACAACGATGCGTTCAGAAAATCTAGGCCAAGCAGATGTTCTTGTATTTGAGGAAAATTCTCGTTCATCGGATTCAATTCCATCTGGATTAACATCTCTTACAAATTATGTTAGATCAAATGAAATCGCTTCACTTGTAACTTCACTACTTAGTGCAACCGCAGTAGTTGATTCAGCGCGAGATGCCGCAGAAGTCCTACGTAGTCACCCACATATTCGAGTCGTTACACGAGATGGCGATATCCTTACATCAACACGTGCGCGTGGTGGCTCAAAATCAACCTCATCACTCATTGAAATTAATGCGCTCATGAATGAGCTCACAAATAAGTTAGAAGAAATAACTCATAAAGCAGATCGCATTCGATTTGAAATTTCAACAGCAACAAGCGAACTTTCTACTCGGCAGAGTGAATACGACCAAGCTCTTGGAAAACTTAACGAATCCGATGCACGCATTGCTGCTCTAACTGAACAGCTTGCCGTTGCCGGACAAAACGCGAAATCTGCCACAGCAGAAGTTGAACGTTTGGATGTATCTATTGCTGAGGCAACTGCAGCGAAATCACGTGATGAAAATGAGTTAAATATCGCTTCAAACCAACTTTCAATGCAGGGAGAAACACCGGAGCCTGATCACGCACAAGTTGAGGTTTTCCGTGCACAAGTATCTGTAGCACGAAGCACGGAAGTGGAGGCTCGCCTTGCGGTTCGCACGAGTGAAGAGAGAGTTGATTCACTTGCAGCGCGAGCTAAGGCGCTAGAAGATGCGGCGCAAGCAGAACGAGATGCCTCCGAACGCGCAGTTTCTCGACGTGGCGCACGTGCTCGAGGCGCCGTTATTTCCCAATCAGTTGCAGAAGCTGCATACGAAGTTTTGATTCATATTGAACGCTCGATTGCTAAGGCGGCAACAGAGCGTGCTCGTCTTGAAGATGCACGTGCGCAGCGCGAAGGTGAAACTTTGACGATTCGTGCACGTGGTCGGGAACTCGCTACTGAATTGGAACAGCTAACAAACAGTGTTCACCGAGATGAGATTGCACGTGCGGAACATCGTATGCGCATCGAAGCTCTCGAACTCAAAGCCGTTGAAGAATTAGGTATTGATACAAATACTTTGGTGAATGAATATGGTCCGCAGAATGATGTCCCTACATTCCTTGAAAATGAAGCTGGCGAGATCGTCACAACAGAGTTAATTCCATATCGTCGTGATCAACAAGAAAAGCGCTTGGCAGCAACCGAACGTTCGCTGACACTTCTTGGAAAAATTAACCCTCTTGCTCTTGAAGAGTATGACGCTCTCGAAGAGCGCCTTAAATTCCTTGCCGAGCAACTTGAAGATTTAAAGAACACAAAGAAAGACTTACTGGACATAGTCAAAGAAGTTGATGATCGTGTTCAACAAATATTTATGGAAGCCTATGAAGAAACAGCCAAGCACTTTGAAGAGATTTTTGCTCGATTGTTCCCAGGAGGAGATGGTCGTCTAATTCTGACTAACCCAGATGACTTGCTTTCAACTGGCGTTGATGTTGAAGCTCGTCCACCCGGAAAGCGCGTAAAGAGACTTTCGCTCTTATCGGGTGGAGAAAAATCACTCACAGCTGTTGCGATGTTGGTGGCGATTTTCAAAGCACGACCAAGTCCGTTCTATGTTCTAGATGAAGTTGAAGCAGCGTTAGATGATGTAAATCTCGGTCGCCTACTCGGCGTACTGGAAGAGTTACGATCTAGCTCTCAATTAATCATCATCACTCACCAAAAACGCACCATGGAAATTGCTGATGCTTTGTATGGTGTCACTATGCGCGGAGATGGCGTCACTGAAGTTATTTCTCAGCGTCTTCGCGAATCCGAGACTGCCTAAATTAGAAATTCGTTAGGCATGGGAATTTTTTCGAAGTTTTTATCTAAAATCAAGGTCACTGATTTACTTCATAAACCAGATCTGGATGAATTAACGAATGAATTGATAGCCGCGGATTTGGGTGCCGATCTCGCTAATAAGATTATTGAGCAAACTCGAAAATTGAAATCTGAAACGCCTGAAGAGTCACTGCGTATAGTTTTGAACTCCCATCTTTCGAAAAAATCTAGAGGTATACACATTGAATCTGGCCTGACAGCTGTGATGGTTGTAGGAGTTAATGGCACAGGAAAAACAACTTCGGTTGCAAAGCTGGCTAAGATTTTGCAGCGCGAAGGCACTGTTGTTCTTGCTGCTGCTGACACTTTTCGCGCAGCAGCGGTTGATCAGCTGCAAACCTGGGGTCAAAGAATTGGTGTCGAGGTAATTAGCGGAAAAGAGAATTCAGATCCTGCATCTGTTGCATTTGATGCCATTGAAAAATCTCAAAAATTGGGTGCCTCATATCTTCTCATTGATACCGCAGGACGTTTACATAACAAAAATGATCTGATGAGCGAACTCAGCAAGATAAAACGTGTTATCGAAAAAGTAACGCCGGTAAAAGAAGTACTTTTAGTAATTGATGCAACAACTGGCCAAAATGGTTTACAGCAAGCGAAAATTTTTACTGAGGCTGTAAATGTCACTGGAATAGTTTTAACCAAGTTAGATGGCGCCGCGCGAGGCGGAATCGCGCTTGCGATTGAAGACTCATTGGATATTCCTATCAAGTACGTTGGCACAGGAGAATCAATTGACGATTTGCTCGCCTTTGATCCTGATACGTACGTCAAAGGCCTGATCTCTTAACCTGGCTGTAACACAATCCGTATTTAAGCCTGAAAATGTGATTTATCTGAAACCTTGAATACCTCTTCTCGTAACTCAAATACTAGATATTTTCCCCATCTCAAAGGCGAGATTCGCAAGAATTTTTAGCAACCACGCAATTGAAAGTAGATACCTATGGATCAAATGGTTATTAACTCGGGAGATACGGCATGGATGTTGGCAAGTACTGCGCTAGTGCTTCTCATGACTCCCGGTCTCGCCTTCTTTTATGGAGGAATGGTCAGAACCAAGAGCGTTCTCAACATGATGATGATGTCGATGATTTCTATCGCAGTAGTCAGTGTGCTCTGGGTAATTTATGGATTTGAATTAGCTTTTGGATACAGAGCAAACTCACCTTGGTACGGGGCAATTTCTTTTTCCGGTTTAGGAGGAGCCGCTAACGACTTCACAAATAATGGTGGTCTATACCCGATTCCGGTATTGGTTTTTGCCGCCTTTCAATTGATGTTTGCAATTATTACTCCCGCACTTATTTCAGGAGCTATTGCAGATCGTGCCAAATTCACTACGTGGGCAATCTTTGTTGCAATCTGGTCGACACTTGTTTACTTTCCTGTTGCCCACTGGGTTTTTGCTTTTGGAAATAAAGTTGGTGACACAATTACTGGAGCAGGTTTCTTAGCAAGCAAAGGACTTGAAGATTTTGCCGGTGGAACAGCAGTGCACATTAATGCGGGTGCCGCTGGCTTGGCACTTGCAATAGTTCTCGGCAAGCGTGTTGGTTGGCGTAAGGAATCTATGCGTCCGCACTCACTTCCGTTAGTAATGCTGGGTTCAGGTTTACTCTGGTTTGGGTGGTTTGGATTTAATGCAGGTTCAGCTTTAGCTGCAAATGGAGTTGCTGCACTTGCTCTGATGAACACCCAAGTTGCAACTGCTGCAGCACTAGCTGGTTGGGTTCTTGTTGAGAAAGTTCGTCAAGGTCATCCAACTTCACTCGGTGCGGCATCTGGCGCTGTTGCAGGGTTAGTCGCAATTACTCCCGCGTGCGCCTTCGTTGCACCATGGGCTGCAGTCGTTATCGGATTACTAGCGGGAATCTTGTGCTCTCTCGCAACTGGATTGAAATATCGCTTCAACTTAGATGACTCTTTAGATGTAGTTGGAGTTCACTTAGTTGCTGGAATTTGGGGTTCACTAGCAATTGGATTCTTTGGAGCCAGCTCTGTCAATAGCGTTGGTATTGATGGATTGTTCTACGGCGGCGGCGCAGCACTGCTTGGAAAACAAGCATTCGGCGTTGCTGTTGTAGCAGTGTATTCCTTCATTACAACACTTATTATTGGTTATGCGCTTGAAAAGACCATTGGTTTTAGAGTTAAGCGCGACGCTGAAATTGCAGGTATCGATCTCAATGAACACGCTGAGACAGCGTATGAAATGACAAGTTCATCACGTGGAGGTTTAATTCTATGAAACTTATAACTGCAATTCTTAAGCCACATAAATTAGAAGATGTAAAGAGTGCTCTTCAAGCACATGGCGTTAAAGGCATGACAGTCTCAGAGGCCAGTGGTTTTGGTCGTCAGAAAGGCCACACCGAGGTGTATCGCGGTGCCGAATACACAGTTGATCTGGTTCCAAAAATCAGACTCGAAGTATTAGCTGACTCTGAAGATGTGCAGGCAATCATTGATGTGATTGTGAAGAGCGCCTCTACTGGAAGTATTGGCGATGGAAAAGTTTGGGCAATTCCAATCGAGCAAGTGGTTCGGGTACGTACGGGGGAGCAGGGATCGGACGCAATCTAATAATTGCGTGGAGCTAAAGTAGGCTCTACCTATGTTTGACGCACTCTCAGCACGCTTTGCCAAAACTTTTGGCAATTTGCGCTCAAAAGGAAGAATCACTTCTTCAGATATCGATGCAGTGCTGGTTGAGATCACAAGCGCACTTTTGGAAGCCGATGTGTCCAAAGAAGTTGTTGATCTCTTTACCGAGCGTATTGGTGCGCAAGCTTCGGTGCTTCTCCCAACTCTACAAGCTGGCACCAATCAGGCCCAAGCAATATTTGATGTCGTTAATGCAGAACTCATTAAAATTCTTGGCACCGAAGGCAGAAGAATTAGATTTGCCAAGAACCCTCCGACCGTAATTATGTTGGCTGGTTTACAGGGCGCCGGTAAAACTACTTTGGCTGCAAAACTTGCGAAATTTTATAAAGAGCAGGGCAACACTCCACTGCTAGTTGCTGCAGATTTACAAAGACCTAATGCTGTTACCCAATTACAAGTTTTGGGAGAACAAATTGGCGTTCCGGTATTTGCTCCCGAAATAGGAAACGGAAAAGGCAATGCAGTTCAAGTCGCTCGAGATGGAGTTTTGTTCGCGAATTCCAAACTTCACAACATGGTAATTGTTGATACAGCGGGTCGTCTCGGCGTTGATGATGAGTTAATGGATGAAGCAATCGCGATTCGCGATCAAATTGCGCCACATGAGATTTTATTTGTCATCGATGCAATGATCGGTCAGAGCGCTATTTCAACGGCACGTGCATTTGAACAAGGTGTTGGTTTCGATGGTTTAGTTCTAACCAAATTAGATGGTGATGCACGCGGCGGAGCCGCCTTATCAATTACAGAAATCATCAAACGCCCGATCATGTTTGTTTCTACCGGTGAAAAGATTGATGACTTTGATCTTTTTTATCCAGATCGCATGGCATCTCGAATTCTCGGATTAGGCGACGTGGCTACATTGGCAGAGCAAGCCAAGAAAGCGCTAAACCCCGAAACAAGCGCAAAACTTGAAGAGAAATTTGCACGAGGCGATGATTTCACTTTAGAAGATTTTCTTTTGCAACTCGAGGCAATGGCTAACATGGGGTCGATGGGCAAGTTACTTGCTATGTTGCCAGGTGCTGCTTCGATGAAGAAACAAATTGAAAATTTTGATGAAAGCGAAATAGTTCGCACTAAAGCCATAGTTCAATCTATGACACCGCAAGAGCGTCGCGATGTGAAAGTATTAAATGGAACAAGGCGTGCACGTATTGCTCGTGGAAGTGGTCGCGAAGTCTCTGAGGTTAATTCTCTTGTAGAAAGATTTTCAGCCGCGCAAAAAGCTATGAAACAAATGCGAACTGGTTCATTGCCGTCAGGAATGCCTGCTGGAATGAATACGGCTATGTCCGGTATACCGTCGGCTAAAGCTGCGGTTGTACATAAGAAGAAGTCCAAGTCAGGTAACCCTGCCAAACGGGCCGCTGAAGAGCGCGGATAAGCCTTAATTTCGCATCTTGCCTAAGTGATGGCAAGATTGGGCACCTGTGGCGGGGCCCTCTACCCCCGAAACATCCAAGTCCATCGCTTGGCCAAAATGATTGCGCACCCCGCTGCGATCGAATTGGTTCGGCACACATTTACAGGAGTACAAGTTACTTGGCTACAAAAATTCGTTTAATGCGCATGGGAAAAATTCGCACACCATATTTCCGTATTGTTGTAACAGATTCACGCAAAGCTCGCAATGGATTATCTATTGAAGAGATTGGTCGCTATGCACCAGGTCAAGAACCTTCACTCATCGAAGTTAATTCTGATCGCGCACTGTACTGGCTTGGCACCGGCGCGCTTCCAACACCTGCTGTAGAGGCGATTTTAAAAGTTACAGGTGACTGGCAAAAGCACAAGGGACTTCCTGGTACTGAAGGAACACTCCGTGTTGCAGCCCCGAAAACTTCAAAGAGCGTTGCGTATGAAGCAGCTGTTAAGCAAGCAATGGATGAACCTAAAGAAGGCGCGACAACTCTTAAGAAGAAAGCGCAAGAGAAGTTAGCTGCCAAAGCAAATCCAGTTGTAGAAGAAACTCCTGCACCAGCGGCTGAAACAATTATTGAAGCAGCACCAGCGGCTGAAGCGGTTGTGGAAGCGCCAGCAGCAGAAGTTGATGCAGAAGCGGCTGCCGAATAACAATGATGGATGAAGCACTCGAGCATCTCGTAAAGGGGATCGTCGATAATCCTGAAGATGTCATCGTTAAAGAAAAAACGCACCGTCGCGGAACAACGCTAGAGGTTCGAGTTAATCCCGAAGACATTGGCAAAGTTATTGGTCGAAATGGCCGAACAGCTAAAGCTCTTCGCACTGTTGTAAGTGCAATTGCGGGTCGTACAGTGCGCGTCGATCTCATCGAGACCGACGAGGCTCGCTAACCAACCTTTCGCTCATGCGATTACTCGTGGGCCGCATTGGTCGTGCTCACGGAATTCTCGGTGAAGCGACGATTGAAGTTCGCACTGATAATCCAGACATTCGCTTTGGAATTGGTGCAACCGTAAATACAGACAAGCATGGTGATCTCACTATTGTTTCTGGACGTGTGCACAACGGGATTTTGCTCTTGGGATTTGAAGGCATAACCACTCGAAATCAAATCGAAGAATTACGAAATGAAATGCTTTATTCCGATGTTGATATCAATGAATCAACTGGTGATGACGATGAATATCACGTTCTTCAATTAATTGGTTGCATAACATATCTAGAGTCTGGCGAAAAATACGGTGAAGTCACAGATGTCATTAATCTTCCAGGACAAGATTTATTGGCTATTAATACCGAACAAGGCGAATCTCTTATTCCCTTTGTACATCAATTAGTGCCAGATGTAGACGTAAAAAACAAGCGCATTATTGTTATTCCTCCAACAATCACCGGGGAGATGCGATGAGATTAGACGTGGTCACTATTTTCCCAGATTACCTAGCACCGCTTAAGTTATCTCTTCTAGGCAAAGCTCAAGATGAAGGTTTATTAGAAATTAACATTCATGATTTGCGGGCGTATGCAAAAGATAATCATCACAGCGTTGATGACACTCCGTATGGAGGTGGAGCCGGCATGGTTATGAAAGCAGAGGTGTGGGGCGCAGCTCTTGATCCTTTGTTAGTTCAGAATGTAGATCTCATTGTTTTAACGCCTGGCGGCAAGAGATTTAATCAACGAATGGCTGAAGATTTTTCACATCGTTCGCACCTTGTTTTCGCGTGTGGACGATATGAAGGTATTGATGATCGGGTTCGTCAATATTATTTACAAGAGGAATTTGCGCAGAAAAACATCAGAGTTCATGAAGTCTCTATTGGAGATTATGTCTTAGGCGGGGGTGAAGTTGCTGCAATGGTGATGATTGAAGCAATCACTAGATTACTTCCTGGCGTCCTTGGTAATCCGGCGTCAATAGTTGAAGAGTCACATATGCAGGATGGATTCGCTGAATATCCGACATTTACAAAACCGCAATCGTGGCGCGGTATCAGCGTGCCTGAGATTTTACTCAGTGGCAACCACGCACAAATCGCAGCATGGCGCGCACAATCTGCAAAAGATCGAGCCGAAAAGAATTTCTAACTCGTCAGTAATGCAGAAATTACCGTAGGGTTCTTCCATGTCTGAAGAGTCCGCGAAGATCCAATCACGTTTAATTCGCGATCTCGAACCCGTTGTTGCTGTAGAACTAGAGCGACACTTAGCAATTCAGAAAAATTGGTATCCACACGAATACGTCCCATGGAGTGAAGGACGAAATTTTGCTGGGCCACTCAATGGTGATGCTTGGGAAGCAAAAGATTCGCGCCTTAGTGCGGTGGCTCAAGATTCACTTGTATTAAATTTACTCACTGAAGATAATTTGCCGAGCTATCACACCGAAATTACATTATCTATGGGGCGTGATGGTGCATGGGGCAATTGGATCGAACGTTGGACCGCCGAAGAAGGCCGCCATTCAATTGTGATTCGGGATTATTTAATGGCAACCCGTGGAGTAGATCCATACGAACTAGAAGATTTACGTATGGCTCATATGTCACTCGGTTATCAAACTCCTTATGACAATGACATGCTGCACACCATTGCATACGTTTCATTTCAAGAATTAGCCACTCGAATTTCGCACCGAAATACTGGCAAGATATCTGATGATCCAATCGCAGAAGGCATGATGCAGAGAATTTCTTTAGATGAAAACCTTCACATGATTTTTTATCGCAATACCCTAAATGCCGCATTGGATCTTGAACCAAATGCTGCGATGAGGGCTATCACCGATGTCGTAACAAATTTTGATATGCCTGGAGCGAATATGCCTGGCTTCGGACGCAAAGCTGTGCAGATTGCGTTAGCCGGTATTTATGACATGCAACAGCACCTTGAAGAAGTGATTGCTCCAGTACTTCGAGCATGGAATGTTTTTGAGCGTAATGATTTATCTGGAGATGGTTTGGTTGCCCGTGATGAACTCGTTGCCTTCTTGGATAAAACAACTCAAGAATCGGATCGCTTTAATGAAAAGCGTGAGCACCATTTCGAACGCCTCATTGCGCGCGGACAAGAGCCAATTCGCATTCAAAAATGACTAAACGCGTAATCTTTATAGAACATGATCATGTCAGTGAGGGTGGCCCAATCTGGCATCAATTCAAAAATCGAGGTTATGAAATTACTCGATTCGTAATCGTTGGCAAAGAAGACCAAAAAAATCCAAATGTCTCGGTTTCATGGCCTGATCTGCTTACCTTTGATGTTGTAGTTGTTATGGGTGCACCATATGCGGCGTATGGCGATGATGTTGTGGGTAATTGGTTGTTGCCTGAATTAGAAAAAATGAAAGAAGTACACAATGCAGGCATTCCTGTCTTGGGTATTTGCTTTGGCGGGCAGTTGATGTCGAGGGTGTTGGGTGGAACCGTTTCGCGATCACCACGTGCCGAACTTGGATGGTATGAAATCGAAAGTAAAGATGAATCCTTAATCCCACGCGGTCCGTGGTTTCAGTATCACTGGGATCGATTTACATTGCCGCCAGATGCAACATTGATTGCAGATAATGATTTATGCCCTCAAGCATTTTCCTTTGGTCGAACTTTGGGATTGCAATTTCACCCTGAAATTGACCCACACGTGCTTGATTTGTGGCTGGAAATGGAGGGCGGTTGCGCCGAAGTTGAGTCTGAAGGTGTTAACGTCGAAACCTTACGTGCAGAAACAAGAGAAATTGAAGAACAAACTAATCAGCGCGGTTACGATTTGGTCGATCAATTTCTTGACCGCATCGCAACCGCGCCAATTAAGCGGATCTAGGTTTTATTAGTTATCAAGCGGAGTTACATATGCTCCGGAGATTCCACCATCTACTAAGAAGTTTGCTGCTGTGATAAATGATGAGTCATCACTAGCAAGAAATGCGACAGCTGCAGCAATTTCAGTGTCATCAGCAAAGCGACCCATTGGAATGTGGACCAAGCGACGAGCTGCGCGCTCTTTATCTTTTGCGAATAGCTCTTGCAATAACGGAGTATTAACTGGTCCAGGGGATAGGGCGTTAACTCGGATACCTTCGCGTGCAAATTGGACTCCTAGTTCACGTGACATTGCTAAAACTCCACCTTTTGATGCTGTGTAAGCGATTTGTGAAGTTGCAGCGCCCATTGTTGCAACAAATGATGCTGTGTTAATAATTGATCCTTTTCCCGCTTTTTGCATGTAAGGAATTACGTATTTGCAGCAATGGAAAACACTGGTTGTATTAACGCGCAGAACTCTCTCCCACGCATCAAGTCCTGTTGTCAAAATTGAATCATCATCTGGAGGCGAGATACCAGCGTTATTAAATGCAATATCTATTCGTCCATAAGTGTCAAAGGCTACCTTGTACATATTTTCAACGTCAGCAGCACTTGTCACATCTGCCTTTACGAAGATTCCGCCAGTTGCTTTTGCAGCAGCCTCGCCAGATTCAGGGTTCATGTCTACTGCAACGATCTTTGCGCCTTCACTTGCTAACCGTTTGGCTGTTGCAAGACCAATTCCGCTGCCTGCTCCTGTAATTACTGCTACGCGCCCTTCAAGACGTTGCGACATGTTATTTCCTTTTCTTTATGAGTTTGTTAGTCGTTAGAAATAAAGACGTTCTTTACTTCGGTAAATGAATCGAGAGCATCAGGCCCAAGTTCTCGACCCAGCCCTGATTGCTTGAATCCGCCAAAAGGAGTCCAGAAGCGAACCGATGAGTTTGAGTTAACTGATAGTGCACCAGTTTCAATTCCACGAGACACACGTAGTGCACGACCAACATCTCGTGTCCAAATAGATCCAGATAGTCCATATTCGCTGTCATTTGCCATAGTAATGGCTTCTGCTTCATCTTCAAATGTCATGACAGATACAACTGGTCCGAAAATTTCTTCTCTCCATGAACGAGATTGAGTATTTTTAGGTAAAAGAACAGTTGGTGGCATCCAATATCCAGGACCATTTGGTGCCGATCCTTTAAATGCAATTGGTTCATCTAAAAATGATTCAACAACGTCAAATTGCTTCTTTGAGATCAGGGGACCCATGTCTGCAGTTGCAAGGTTTGGATCTTCAACTCGGAATTTCTTCACTGCTACTTCGAAGTGCTCCATGAATGAATCGAACGCTGACTTCTGAACAAGGATA
Source organism: Candidatus Planktophila sp. (assembly GCA_051006495.1). Lineage (GTDB taxonomy): Bacteria > Actinomycetota > Actinomycetes > Nanopelagicales > Nanopelagicaceae > Planktophila. The sequence continues at coordinate 28,433 of JBPCTE010000064.1, read as the reverse complement.
CGAGAACGCGCACAACAATCTTGCCCCGCGTTATCAAATACTGCACCGGGTGCACCGGCTGCGGCTTTGGCTACATCTGCATCTGCAAAGATGATATTCGAAGATTTTCCACCGAGTTCAAGGGTTACTCGTTTTACTTGATCCGCGCACCCGACCATGATTTGTTTTCCAACTGTGGTCGATCCAGTGAAAACAACTTTTCGAACAAGTGGGTGTGTAACAAAACGATTACCAACGATGCTTCCTTTGCCGGGAAGAATATTAAACACCCCTTCAGGAATGCCAGCTTTGAGTGCAAGTTCGCCCAGGCGGATTGCAGTCAGTGGTGTGTACTCAGCTGGTTTTAAGACAACTGTATTTCCAGCTGCGAGAGCAGGTGCAAATCCCCAACCAGCAATTGGCATTGGAAAGTTCCACGGAACAATAACGCCAACAACTCCTAGAGCTTCCTTGAAAGTTACATCTATCCCACCAGGTACTGGAATTTGACGACCGAATAAGCGCTCCGGTGCAGCTGCGTAGTACATCAAAGTATTTGCAACATTGTCAGCTTCCCACAGTGCATTGCCACGAGTGTGACCAGAGTTTGTAATCTCTAATTGAGCCAGTTCTTCACGATGATCAGTTACAACTTGTGAGAATGCACGGAGTAAACGCGCACGCTCTCCGGGCGAAACGTTCTTCCAACTCTCAAATGCCTTTGCAGCTTTTGCGATTACGGCATCAGTTTCTTCTAAACCTAGAAGGTTTACTGTTTCTACGATGCTTTCATTTGATGGGTTTATTACGTCATACGTAAATGGCACTTATTAAAACCTTTCGAAGTTTCGGAATAATTCCCAATCAGTTACTGCCTTGCCGTACGCAGCAATTTCAACGCGAGCCATATTTGCATAGTGGGCTTGAACTTCTTCGCCGAAAGTTTGCTTAACCCACGCGCTCTTCTCCCAAAGTTCGAGAGCTTCATTCATGGTTGAAGGTACACGTGGAGAATCAGAAACATACGCATTGCCTGCAAAAGCTGGCTCTAGTTTCATCTTTTGATTAATTCCATCAAGACCTGCAGCAATAATTCCTGCAACTGCAAGGTACGGATTTACATCGCCTCCCGGAATACGGTTTTCAAGACGTAATCCAGCTCCACGTCCAACTAAGCGGAATGCGCAAGTTCGGTTATCTCGCCCCCAACGAATAGCAGTTGGAGCAAATGATCCAGGTACGTAGCGTTTGTAAGAATTGATATTTGGCGCAAAGAGAAGTGAAAGTTCGCGCATGTGAGTTAATTGACCGGCGATGAATTGGCGACCAAGTTCTGACATGCCATGTTCTTTATCGGATTCATCAGTCATGACCAATTCATCATTTAGCCCACGGAAAGATAGATGAATATGTGAAGAGTTACCTTCACGCTCATTTGGTTTTGCCATGAACGTCAGCGCATAACCAGCTTCTGCTGCAATCTCTTTGGCACCATTTTTGTAAATAACATGCTGATCGCAATTTGAAAGTGCGTCTGAGTACTTAAATGCAATTTCATGTTGACCAAGATTGCACTCACCCTTTACGGATTCAACTGTCATTCCAGCTGCGGACATTCCAAGTCGAATCTCACGAAGCAGTGGCTCGATTCGCGATCCACCGAGGATTGAGTAATCCACGTTGTATTGATTCACGGGAGTTAAATCCCGGTAAGCCTTGTTCCAAGCCTCTTCGTAAGAATCTTTATAGACTACAAATTCCAGTTCGGTGCCACACATTGCTTTCATTCCTGCTTTTTCTAGTTCAGCAATCTGCTTTCGCAGAATTTGGCGAGGTGATGCAACAACTGGCGAGTGATCTAGCCACTGCACATCTGCCAGAACGAGAGCAGCACCTTCTTGCCAAGGAATTAGGCGAAGTGTGTTGAAATCTGGTGAGAGTTCAAAGTCACTATAACCTCGTTCCCAGGATGACATTTCATAACCCTGAACTGTATTCATATCAACATCGACAGCAAGAAGGTAGTTACATCCTTCTGTTCCGTGGGCTAGGACTTCATTAAGAAAGTGTTCTCCATGAATTCTTTTACCAGTTAGTCGGCCTTGCATATCCGTCATTGCCACGACAACTGTGTCGATAGCACCTGATTGAATTGCAGCGGTTAATTCTTCAATTGATAGTGAGCTCATAACCGTGAGTATTCCACTTATAGGCTAAAAAAAGAACTCCCCCTCATCTCGCGGATGAGGGGGAGTTCTTTTTTTAGATCAGATAGTTGTTTTTGGTCCCGTGAACCATTTCTTAACTGACAAGTGCCACCAGATCCAAAGGAATATCAGAGCTCCTCCAGTCAATATTGGTGCGTAGTTAACCGCAGTCCAAGTGAAGTCTTTATTTCCTGGAGTTCCTGCAGGTGAGAAAGGCAATATGAAGTAGATAGAAATTATTACGATTTCAGCAACCGCAATTGTATTCATCCACTTATATTTTTTGCCATTAGTCCATTCACCAGCAACAAATTTATCTCCTGCTTTTAATCGAAGATAAATTGGAATCATGAAGGCGAGATAAAGACCAATTACGCACACGGATACAACAGCATAAAAAGCCGTTGGTGCACCAGTTGGACTCTTCCATAGAGCTGGCAAGGTAATAAGAACGCCTACGAATGCTGACATTAGAACACCGTTAACAGGAACACGATGCTTGTTAACTTTCTTCCAACGCTCACCACCTGGAATGGCGCCATCTCGTGAGAATGCAAACATCATGCGTGAGCATGATGTTAGACAAGCTGCCACACAGAAAATTTGTCCAACTGTTGTAATTACCATAACTGTTTTGAAAGCTAGACCGCCTCCAAGGGCTGTATAAAGAACTGCAATGATGGAACCTCCACCGAATGGGTTTACGGCAGGGTCAAATGAGTTAATAACATCTGTATTTGTAGCCGCAAAGAGGAATGCCATCAACAATATATAGCCACCAATTGCAGAGTAGAAAATAGATTTCCAAATTCCTTTGGCAGCAGACATATGCGCGGTGTGAGTCTCTTCGGACAAGTGAGCCGATGCATCAAAACCAGTAATTGTGTACTGGGTTAGTAAGAAGCCAAGTGGTAGAACATAAATCCAGAATGAGTTATCGCTAAATCCGGAGTTATTAATACGTTCGGTAAACATCCAAGAGACACTCTGGTGTTTTTCTGGGACTACGAGCAAGATGCCAATTACAAGAGCTGCACCAAATACGTGCCACCATACGGAGATGTTATTAATCATTGCTAAAAGGTGGCCGCTAAAGATATTTATTAGCGTTACCAAAATAATGATTAATAAGAAGAGCGCGAATTGCTGTTTGATGTAATCCCCACCCATAAAAGAGGTGGCGTAACTAGGCCACTGCGCACCCAAAATGATGTTGAGGAAAGATGCAGCGCCGTATCCCACTGATGCAACAACAGCTACAAGACCTATAAGGTTTAACCAGCCAGTGTAGAAACCTGCTTTTGCCCCGCCGAGCTTGGAAGCCCACCAGTAAATTCCACCAGAAGTTGGATATGCAGAGGCGAGCTCGGACATACAAAAACCGATAATTAGAATGAAAGTCGAAATTAATGGCCACCCGATTGAGATCGCAACTGGTCCACCGTTATTCCATGCTTGCGCAAATGTTGTAAAGCAACCCGCAAGGATAGAAATGATTGAGAAAGAAATCGCGAAGTTAGAAAATCCACTCCATGAACGATTGAGCTCCTGCTTGTAACCAAGTGCAGCTAAACGTTTTTCGTCATCTTGTAAATTTGACAAGTCTTACGCCTCCTAAAGCCTCTTCATATTTAAACCGGGCGGCTTAAATAAGGTGGTGCTGGTTCGGTGCGGGGCACCGAGGTACTCTTTCTACCTCATAGTGTGACCTGAGCGACAGGGGTTTGACGATAAATGTGCCGATTATTGGGTTACGTGTCGCATGAAAAACAAGATTTCTACTCGGCAGTAGGACCAGATTTCTCGGAGTTCGTAACTCTGTCCTCAGTTCATTGCGATGGTTGGGGTGTTGCAACGATTGAACATGAACAAAGCGTTGCACATGTGCGTCGTGCACCAGAGGCAGCAGGTACTAGCGATAAATTTTCTAAGGCGATCGCAGATTCGATCTCCGATGGAGCTCTGCTTCATCTTCGATGGGCGACAGCTGGATTGCCTGTAAGTGAAAATAACACCCATCCATTTGCATATGAAGATATTTCCTTTATTCATAACGGTGCGACATATCCACCAGCTGCGCTTGAATCAGTTATTGAACCAAATTTGATCCCGCTAATTCAGGGAGATACTGATAGCGAGCGATATTTCTATTTTGTTCTTACCAAGATAAAAGAACTCGGTTTTGTTCAAGGATGCAAACAAGCGGCTAATTACATCCGTAAAAATATAGATTACTCAAGCATCAATGCGATGATTATGAATGAAAAGCAGTGGGTGATTATTTGCGAACATCATCCCGAACGTGCACCGGATTGGGCGCCGGATGATTACTACGAATTGAAATATAAGGCCGATTCGCAGGGAGTTTTAGTTGCATCTACTGGATGGAATCAGCCAGGATGGAAAGTTCTTCCAAACCACCACATGCTGGTCATTGATCGCGCCAGCTTTGCCGTTGAGGTGGTTGCTCTCTAAAGAGTGGCAATAGGATTAGCTCATGGAGCGCACATATTCCGTTGAAACCTACGGATGTCAGATGAATGTTCACGACTCCGAGCGAATAGCTGGGCTCCTAGATGAAGCAGGTTACATTCCCGTCAAAGATGGTGAACAAGCCGATGTAGTTGTCTTTAATACGTGCGCAGTCCGCGAAAATGCAGATAACAAACTATATGGAAATCTCAGTTTCTTAGCTCCAATTAAGAAACTCAATCCAGGAATGCAAATTGCCGTTGGCGGATGTTTAGCGCAGAAAGATCAATCAGTAATATTAAAGAAAGCTCCATATGTTGATGTGGTTTTCGGGACTCATAACGTTGGCTCGCTCCCAACGCTACTTGAACGCGCAAGAATCGAAGAAGAATCTCAAATTGAAATCAAAGAAGCCCTCGAACATTTTCCTTCAACACTGCCGGCTCGCCGTCTATCAGCTTTTTCCGCCTGGGTTTCCGTTTCAGTTGGATGCAACAACACATGCACATTTTGTATTGTTCCAACTCTACGCGGCATAGAAAAAGATCGTACGGAAGATGATATTTTGCGAGAAGTTCGCGCTTTGGTGGAGCAAGGCGTTATTGAAATTACATTGCTCGGTCAAAATGTAAATGCTTACGGTGTAGATTTCGGCGATCGTCAAGCATTTGCAAAACTACTTCGCAAATGCGGAGATATTGAAGGACTTGAGCGAGTTCGTTTTATGTCACCACACCCACGAGATTTCACGGATGACGTAATTGAGGCAATGGCGGAAACTCATAATGTTATGCCGCATCTACACATGCCATTACAGTCAGGTTCAGATCGCGTTTTGCAGAACATGCGTCGTTCGTACCGCACCGATCGCTATTTACATATATTAGAAAATGTACGACGAGCCATACCAAATGCATCAATTACTACGGACATAATTGTGGGATTTCCGGGTGAAACTGAAGAAGATTTTCAGGCGACGTTGGATTTGTGTACTACTGCTCAATTTGCGGCGGCTTACACCTATCAATATTCGATTCGCCCGGGCACTCCGGCTGCTTCAATGCCCGATCAAATTTCAACCGAAATAGTTGGAGAGCGCTACACGCGATTACACGAACATCAACAACTAATTTCACTTGGTGTGAATCAACTCGCGATAGGAAAGAAGATGCGGTTGTTGGTTGGCGAATATGAAGGTCGTCGCGATGCTCGAGAGTCTCGACTTACTGGCAAGAGCGAAGATTTCCGATTAGTTCATTTTGCTAATAGAAGTATTGCCCGGGCAGGGGATTTTGTTGATGTGCAAATAACCGATGCTTCAGCGCATTACTTAATTGGAGATGAATTGAAGACCATCGCAACTCGTGGTGGAGATGCTTACGAAATACGTACGCGAGAAAATACTTCAAAGGGAGTTTCACTCGGAATCCCCACTGTGCGGGCATGAAACTCGTAGTAATTGCAGGTGCAACCGCAAGTGGTAAGAGCGCTCTAAGTATTGATCTAGCTCAAGCCATTGATGCGGAAGTAATTAATGCCGACTCCATGCAGGTTTATCGCGGTATGGATATCGGTACAGCGAAAATCTCCCATGAACAACGCCAAGGCATTGCTCATCATATGTTGGATGTATTAGATGTAAATCAGGATGCAACTGTTGCCTGGTACCAGAGTGAAGCACGGGAAGTAATTGATGAAATTCACTCTCGCGGAAAAAATGTTGTGATCGTTGGCGGCACGGGCTTGTATATCAAAAGCGTGATTGACGAGCTTAATTTTCCAGATACCGATCCAATGGTTAGGCATACTCTAAATAGGGAAGCGGAAGAACTCGGAATTGATGCGATGTTTGAACGATTAGAAAGACTCGATCCAGCAGCAGCACTCGCTATTGATCGGGCCAACCTGCGCAGGATCATTAGAGCACTTGAAGTGATTGAAATTACTGGAAAACCATTCACAGCAAACTTACCAAGAGAAGATAGCATCAGATATCCGAACGCTCGCCAATTTGGGTTGGTAATGAATCGCGACTTATTGTCAGAAAGAATTGACGTTCGCGTTAATTCGATGTTCGAGAACGGTTTAGTTTCAGAAGTTCAAATGCTCATCGACAAAGGCTTACTCGAAGGTAGAACAGCTCAGAGGGCTCTTGGTTATTCTCAAGTAATTTCGCACCTAAAGGGCGATACATCTCTCGAGGAGGCAATTGAAGAAACAAAGCGAGCAACACGCCAATATGCTCGGCGTCAGGAAACGTGGTTTTCTAGAGATACGCGAATTAAGTGGATTTCAACTCAACAACCACGCCTAGAAAGTATTTTGGAATCACTTTAACGATGAAGAACTACTAAACTAGAACGTATATGAATATTAAAAAGTCAATTCCGGCAACTTACGGACACGGAACTCATAATGACTTTGTAATAATTTTTGATCCCGAAGATCAACTTTCGGTTACAACAGTTCAAACTCAGGCGATCTGTAACAGAGTGAGCGGCATCGGGGCTGATGGGTTAATTCGGATTCTCAAACGCCAAGGCAGATGGTTTATGGATTACAGAAATTCAGATGGATCTATCGCAGAAATGTGCGGCAACGGAATTCGCGTCATGGCTAAGTATTTAGTAGCACATGGTCACCAAGGTGAAGGAATATTTGCAATAGATACCCGAGACGGAATTAAACATTTACGAGTTCCTGCCGAAGGGGACATTTCAGTAAATATGGGAAAAGTCTTCGATGAATCCGAAGAAGTCACAGCATCACAAAATGGTCACATTTGGAATGGATATAACATCAATGTAGGAAATCCGCATGCAGTTGTTTTCGTCGATGACTTAGAACTAGTCGGTGACCTTAAAGATGCACCCATTGTGCGCCCTAAAGAGAGCTATCCCGAAGGCGTTAATGTTGAGTTTGTAGAGTTCATTAGTGATTCAGAGGTAAAGATGCGAGTTTTCGAACGCGGTAGCGGAGAAACACAGTCGTGTGGAACTGGCACTTGTGCTGTAGCACTCGCAGCGACGCTTAAGAAAAATAAAAACTTGCCTGCCAAATGGGTAATTTATCCACCAGGTGGTCGTCTTGAAGTGGATATCGATTCACACTCAAATGCGACTTTGATTGGACCTGCCGAGTTAATTAGGGAAGTAGATTTGGCAACATATTTTAATGAGTAAAGAAATTCCGATTGATAGAAGCGACGATTCTTTTGAGGCGTTATTACGAGAAAGTGCGCAAATAACTGCTGATTACGACGCAGATCAAGAAGATTTAGAAGCGTCATCTCAATCTGAAGTATCTGAGCGCGCCGCGCTCCGTAGAGTCAAGGGATTTTCAACTCAATTGCAGGATATCTCCGATGCGGAGTATCGCGAACTTCAATTAGAGCGAGTTATTTTGGTTGGAGTGTGGACTGAAGGTACGGCTGAGATGGCAGAAAATTCACTTGATGAATTGAAAGCCTTAGCGCAAACTGCTGGATCTGAAGTTCTTGATGGCTTTATTCAGCGCCGAGTTAAACCAGATCCAGCGACTTACATTGGTTCGGGAAAAGTGGAGGAGCTGCGAAATGTTGTTGCTTCAAGTGGTGCGGATACGGTTATTTGTGATGGAGAGCTTTCGCCTTCGCAATTGCAACAACTCGAGGGAAAACTTAAAGTAAAAGTAGTTGATCGAACTGCGCTAATTCTCGATATTTTTGCCCAACACGCAAAGAGCAAAGAAGGCAAAGCCCAAGTTGAACTAGCGCAGATTTCATATTTACTTCCACGGTTACGTGGTTGGGGTGAATCACTTTCACGACAAGTAGGTGGACGCGCCGCAGGTGGTGCGGGTATTGGTGGTCGCGGACCTGGCGAAACTAAAATCGAAACTGATCGCCGCCGTATTCGAGACAAGATGGCGAAACTACGTCGAGAAATAGCAGAAATGAAAATTTCTCGAGATACAAAGCGACAGGAGCGAAGACGAAACAACGTCGCCTCTGTAGCAATTGCTGGATATACAAATGCTGGTAAATCTTCCTTGTTAAATCGATTGACCGGCGCAGGCGTCTTGGTTCAGAACGCTCTATTTGCAACCTTAGATCCAACTGTTCGCAAAACTCATACAGCAGATGGACGTGTGTATACGTTAACTGACACTGTTGGATTTGTTAGACACCTCCCACACCAGTTAGTGGATGCTTTTAAATCAACACTAGAAGAGGTAGCTGACGCTGATGTCATAGTCCACGTTGTCGATGGCTCTCATGCAGATCCATTCGAACAAATTCGAGCAGTTCGCACTGTAATTAATGAAATTGGCGCTCACGAAGTTCCGGAAATTATTGCGATAAATAAAGCAGATGCTGCCAATCAAGATGTACTCATGGATGTTTTGCGTAAAGAACCAAATAGTTATGCAATCTCGGTTAAGACAGGATTTGGCATAGATGCGCTCATACATGCCATCGAAAAAACTTTACCCAGACCAAAAATTGAAGTGAATGTAGTTATTCCTTATAACCGAGGAGACCTCATTAGTGCTATTCACGAACAAGGTGAAATTCTTCGTGAAGAGTATGTTGCAGACGGTACTTCCATACATGCACGTGTTGACGGGGGATTAGCCCGCCAAATTCAATCTATGCAGGAATAAACACCCTTCTCGGCGTGTTGTAACAGGCAGTAACCACAGAAATAGGCGATTATGCGCCCGTTCGATAAATAACCTACGAATCCAGCGAAGGCAGGTGAGAGCAGTGGCAACAGATTACGACACCCCCAGAAAGACCGATGAGGAACTCCACGAAGAGTCGTTAGAAGAGTTAAAAGCCAAGAGAGTTGATGCTCAATCCGGTCAGATCGATGTGGATGAAGCAGAAGCTGCTGAAAATCTTGAACTTCCTGGCGCGGATTTATCAGGTGAAGAACTCGCTGTTCGCGTAGTTCCAAAACAAGTCGATGAGTTCACTTGCTCGCGTTGTTTCTTGGTGCACCATATTACTCAACTATCAAAGGGCGAAGGCGCAAAAGCAATCTGTAAAGAGTGCGCCTAATTAATCACTTGAACTAATTCAACTCCACGCTTAGATGAAATTAGCCAATACGGAGTTGCATCTCTTGAATCTTTTACCTTTACCAATACTCCGCGAGGACTCCAAAATCTAATTGCAAGAAAGGCAGATGGATCTGCATCTCGGCCGCGGGCATTTCGCATCTGATCAGTATCTAAAGTTGTCGCTGTGCCTAAGTACTTCAATTCTATGTGTGCCTTATTTATTCGTAGCTGGCTATCGTCGATTTCGATTATCAGGCGAGAACGAAAAGCAATATAGATTAAAAGTACTGTCGAAATAATCTGACACCATAGCGCAGGTGTATTTCCAAGAGCCGCCCACAAAGAGATACTTATTGATGAGAATAAGAAGTAAATAAAGGCCAGAAGCCATGTAGGGGGAGCAATTACTTCGCGAAATCGCATGGGATCCACGCTACATCATTAAGTATTTGCTCGCTAACACAGTAAACTCAATGCATGAGCAGAGTTGCGAGTACGACGCCGCCTGAAGGATCAATTATCCCGGCGCGTCATCCCGAAGCTCCTGCTACTGGTTCAAAAATACCTTCGCACTTTGCACACTGTTTTGGCTGCGGTGAAAAACATCCAACAGGTTTACATTTGGTTGCTCATGTTGGAAACGCTATGGATATAACTGCCGAATTTGTTGTTTCAGAAAATCACCAAGGTGCCCCAGGTCTTGCACACGGCGGTTTACTCTCATTAGCTTTTGATGAAGCACTTGGAAAATTAATGTGGCTATTGCGTGCGCCAGCCGTAACGGCTCGACTAGAAACTGATTTCTTGAAACCGGTTCCGATGGGATCAAAGTTATTTATAACAGCTGAAATTACTGGACAAGTAAGTAGAAAAGTTTATTGTTCGGCAGTTGGACGTTTAAATTCCCCTGATGGAGAGATTGCAGTTCGAGCAGCAGCCTTGTATGTCATTGTTCCAATGAGTCACTTCTTGCAAAACGCACCAGCTGAATACCTTGAGGCGATAGCAAAAACTCCTGAAGTATTAGCTTTCGTTGATCCGAATTTTGATATAAATCCATGAGCGTAAAAGTGTTAATCAAACGCCTTGATCCAGGTGTGCCATTGCCGAACTATGCAAAGGGTGGAGATGCTGGCGCTGACATCGTTTCTGCTGTGGATATCACACTTGAACCAGGTGAACGAGCATTAGTGCCCACGGGAATTTCTATAGCACTTCCTGATGGTTATGTTGCACTTGTGCATCCACGTTCGGGATTGGCAATTAAAAATGGAGTAACCATGGTCAATGCGCCGGGGACTGTTGATGCTGGGTATCGAGGCGAGTTAAAACTGATTTTGATTAACCACGACCCGAAAGAATCTGTTTCATTCAAACGTGGAGATCGAGTTGCACAACTCGTTATTCAACAAGTTGAACGCGCAGAGTTTATTGAGGTTCAAGAACTTCCGGGTTCTGGCCGAGGTACCGACGGATTTGGATCGACAGGTAGAACATGAGCCACGAACACGATGATCGCGCAAAGGTTGTCAATGCCCTCGGTGGTAAAAAAGGTTTAATCGACTCTGGGCTTCCATCCATTCTTTTTATTTTAGTTTTCAATTTGTCAGATAATTTAAGGCAGGCTCTGTACGCGGCCGTTGCGTCATCTGCACTTTTAACAATTATTCGTCTGATTAAAAAAGACACAATTCAACACGTTATTTCAGGATTTATTGGCGTTGCATTTTGCGCATATTTGGCGAATCGCACCGGTAATGCAACAGATTTCTTTTTACCTAAATTTCTGACAAATCTTGTCTACGGAACAGTTTATTTAATTGCAAACTTAGTCGGATGGCCAATTCTCGGGCTCATTCTGGGTCCTATTTTGGGTGAAAATCTTTTGTGGAGAAATCACCCAGAGCGTAAAAAAGTGTATATACGCGCAGGGTGGTTGTGGGTTGCAATGTTTTATCTTCGTTTACTTGTTCAAGTTCCCATTTATTTGAGCGGACCTGAAAATTTAAACTTACTTGGAAGCGTCAATCTTGCAATGGGTTATCCACTTTTTGCAGCAGCTGCATGGGGATCCTGGCTAATTATTAAGAAAGTTCCGAGCGTTAAAGCCGAAGATTAACTCTGAATAAAGCAGGCTTTTATTTGAGCTTCTGCAGCAGCTGAGGCGACAAAAAGAAGCTCATCGCCTGCGGCAAAAACATCATGAGCCGAGCATGCAATAACTTGCCCATCTCGAACGATTGCGGCAAGGGATGCGTTATCTGGCAAATCTATCTCCTCTACAGTTTTGCCAATACACGATGAATTATCTGGAAGAGTAAGTTCGACCAAGTTTGCTTGGCCTTTTCTAAAGGAGAATAAACGTACGACATCTCCAACGCTTACAGCTTCTTCAACGAGAGCAGAAATAATTCTTGGTGTCGAAACAGCTACATCTACACCCCAAGAGGTATCAAATAGCCATTCATTCTTTGGGTGATTAATTCGCGCCACAACGCGTGGAATTCCGTACTCTGTTTTTCCGAGTAAAGATGCAACTAGATTAACTTTGTCATCTCCAGTTGCAGCAACCAAAACTTGGCAGTTATTCAATTTGGCATTATCTAGAGAAGTAATTTCGCACGCATCAGCCATCAGCCATTCAGCATCTGGAACACTCTGCATTTTCATCGCTTTAGGATCTTTATCGATCAGCAGAACTTGATGACCATTATCAAGAAGCTCACGCGCTATAGCGCGACCTACATTTCCTGCTCCAGCTATAGCTATTCTCATGAGGCATTCTCCGGAGAGTGCGACAAGGATTTTTCTGTTTTTGCTAAATCTTCATCGCGTACCATCATGTGCAGAAGATCGCCTTCTTGCAAAACCGTGTGATCGTCGGGAATCAACCCAGCACCTAGGCGCGTAATAAATGCAACACGCGCACCTGTGATGTTTTCAATTTTTGATACCGGCATTCCGAACCAACTCGATGCAGGATGAAATTCGCAGAGTTGAACAGCGCCACTTGCATCGCGCCATTCAGATTTCGAACCTTCAGGAATGATGCGACGTAAAATTTGATCCGTAGTCCAGAGAACGGTTGCAACTGTAGGAATTCCGAGTCGCTGATAAATCTCTGCGCGACCGGGATCATAAATTCGTGCAACTACGTTTTCTACTTTATAAGTTTCGCGAGCCACGCGAGCTGCGAGAATATTTGAATTATCTCCATTACTGACTGCGGCAAACGCGTCCGCTTTTTCAATTCCAGCTTCTAATAATGTGTCACGATCAAAGCCCATTCCAGTCACTGTATGACCTTTGAAATTTGGACCGAGTCGACGAAATGATTCGCGTGCCTGATCTATGACCGAAACTGAATGACCGGCAGATTCCAATTCAATGGCGAGGGATGATCCAACTCGACCGCAACCCATAATGACTACGTGCACGTAGTACAACTTACACCCTTACTCTTAGATACATGGAACAAAGCGCGGGAAAAAGCCTTCAAGTGGGCCAACGTCTCACGGTCGATATTGAAAAAGTTGCCCATGGTGGTCACTTTATTGCACGCCATGAAAGCGAAAATGGAAAGAAAGCAGTCATCTTTGTTAGACACGCAATTCCTGATGAAAGAGTTGAAATTGAAATTACAAGCACCAGTTCGAATTTTATTAGAGCAGACGTTGTTGAGGTTTTAAAAGCTAGCCCTGATCGTGTTATCGCACCCTGTAAATTTTCCCACCGAGATGGGTGTGGTGGATGCGATTTTCAGCACATTTCAATTAAACGTCAAAGAAACTTAAAATCAAATGTAATAACTGAACAATTTGCACGTATCGCGAAATTAGATATAGCCATAGAAGTTGAAGAGGTCGACGAACCTCTGCATTGGCGAACGCGCATAATCGCCACTACTGATAGCACGGGCGCTCTTGGTTTCTATTCATCTAGAAGTCATCGAGTCATTCCTGTAGATGATTGCTTGATTGCGGTTCCAGAAATTGGAATTGCAGCAATGTCTAAACAGAAACTCTCCGGAGATGTTCGCATCGAAATTGCGTATTCTTCTGAAGGCGAACGAATGGTAGCTGAGGCACCTAAGAGCGGAGATGGAAAATTTCGACAAAATTCCGGGCCTTCTGTTCTTCATGAAAGAGTCGGAGATCAAATACTCCAAGTGAGTCAGCGATCATTTTGGCAAGGCCATAAACGAGCTCCTCAAGTTTTAACTGATGTGGTGCGTGATTTTGCAAGTATTAAAATAGGCGACCATGTTCTGGATTTGTACGGCGGCGTAGGACTTTTTACCTCAAAATGTATAGCCGATGTTGGTTCTACAGGCACAATTCATTTAGTTGAAGGAAGTAAAGATGCAACGGCAGATGCAAAGAAAAAATTTGCTGGTCAACCAAATATTCAAGTTTCCACTGGCGATGTTGCAAAAGTAATTAACCAAATTGAAAATGCAGATGTGGTTATTCTGGATCCTCCACGAGAAGGTGCGGGTCGAGAAGTTGTGCAGGAACTCACTCGAATTGCTCCTCGAACCATTGTTTATGTTGCCTGCGATCCAGCGGCGTTAGCCAGAGACACTTCGTATCTGGCTGAAAATGGATATCTACTAGAAAAAATTCGGGCATTCGACTTATTTCCGATGACTCACCACATCGAATCTGTTGCTTTGTTTACCCGACATAAGGTATCTTGACGTCAAGATACTTTTAATTGGGAGCCACGATGAGTACGAATTCGTTTAACGCCAAGAGCACATTGAATATTTCTGGAAAGAATTATGAAATATTCGATATTTCGAAAATCGATGGCGCAACAACACTCCCATTTAGTTTAAAAATCCTTTTGGAAAACTTATTGCGAACTGAAGATGGCGCAAACATCACGTCAGCACACATAAAAGCACTAGCTCAATGGGATCCAACTTCGCAACCAGATACAGAAATTCAGTTCACTCCCGCCCGAGTTGTCATGCAGGATTTCACGGGCGTTCCTTGCATCGTTGACCTGGCAACGATGCGTGAAGCAATTGTTGCCCTCGGTGGAGACGCATCAAAAGTTAACCCACTTGCACCGGCAGAGTTAGTAATTGATCACTCCGTAATTGCGGATGTATTTGGCACTAAGGATTCTTTTGAGCAAAACACAGACATCGAATATGAGAGAAACCGGGAACGTTACAGATTTCTACGTTGGGGACAAGGCGCATTTGATGAATTCAAAGTTGTTCCACCCGGTACAGGAATTGTTCATCAAGTAAATATCGAGTACCTCGCCCGAGTTGTAATGACTCGTAATGTAAATGGCGTTCTGCGCGCATACCCTGACACAGTTGTTGGTACTGATTCGCATACGACCATGGTTAATGGTTTAGGCGTTCTCGGTTGGGGAGTAGGCGGTATCGAAGCAGAAGCAGCGCTTCTGGGCCAGCCCGTTTCCATGTTGATTCCAAGAGTTGTGGGATTCAAACTCAGCGGTGAGTTACCACTTGGAACAACTGCTACAGACTTGGCCCTAACTATTACAGAGATTCTACGTAAGCACGGTGTTGTTGGAAAATTCGTAGAATTTTATGGACCTGGTGTTGTTTCTGTACCTATGGCTAATCGCACAACTATTGGAAATATGAGTCCTGAATACGGTTCAACATGTGCAATATTCCCAATCGATGATGAAACTCTTAGATACTTAAAGCTGACCGGTCGAAACGCTGAACAAGTTGCACTTGTTGAACAGTATGCAAAACTTCAGGGGCTATGGCACAACCCAGAAAGCACACCACGCTTTTCTGAAAATATTGAACTTGACCTTTCAACAATTGTGCCTTCAATTGCCGGTCCGAAACGCCCACAAGATCGAATCTCCCTCTCCGAATCCAAAAATGCATTTGAGAAAATTTTGCCAACATACTTTGGTGATAAAACTGCTAAGAATGCAATAGATATTAAGGTCAAAGAGAAAAGCACAACAATTAAAAATGGAGACGTTGTAATCGCATCAATTACATCCTGCACGAATACCTCTAATCCATCAGTCATGATTGGTGCTGCGCTTTTAGCTAAGAAAGCTGTCGAAAAAGGTCTCCAGTCGAAACCTTGGGTAAAAACAACTTTGGCACCCGGCTCGAAAGTTGTGACTGACTATTACGATCGCGCTGGATTAACTCCTTACATGGAAAAACTTGGATTTAATCTTGTTGGTTATGGTTGTGTTACATGTATCGGTAACTCTGGCCCATTGCCAATTGAAATCAGTAAGGCAGTAAATGAGAATGATTTAGCAGTTAGCGCTGTTCTCTCTGGTAATCGAAACTTTGAAGGACGCATTAGTCCAGATGTGAAGATGAATTATCTAGCATCGCCTCCACTAGTTGTTGCTTATGCACTTGCAGGAACAATGGATCACGATTTCGCTAAAGATGCTTTGGGGGAAGGCTCCGATGGTAAGCCGGTTTTCCTAGCTGATATTTGGCCATCGCCACAGGAAATTCAAAGCGTGATTGACTCATCTATTTCTTCTGAAATGTTTAGTAAAGATTATGCAAGCGTATTTGAAGGAGACCATCGCTGGAAATCTCTAGATACACCAACAGGTAAAACTTTTGAATGGGATTCAAAATCAACGTATGTTCGCAAGCCCCCATATTTTGATTCGATGCCTGCACAACCAAGACCAGTCACAAACATTTCCGGCGCACGTGTGCTTGCAATCTTGGGAGATTCCGTAACCACAGATCACATCTCACCAGCTGGCAACATTAAAGCTGATTCGCCGGCAGGAAAATATCTTCAAGAAAATGGCGTAGATCGCAAAGATTTCAATTCCTACGGTTCGCGTCGTGGAAATCATGAAGTAATGATCCGTGGAACTTTTGCAAATATTCGCTTAAAGAACCTACTTCTTGATGGAGTAGAAGGAGGATTCACACGTAATTTCCTTAATAACGGAGAGCAAGTGAGCATCTATGATGCATCGATTGAATATCAGAACGCTGGAATCCCACTCGTAATTTTGGCTGGAAAAGAATACGGTTCTGGATCTTCTAGAGATTGGGCAGCGAAAGGCACCGCTTTGTTAGGTGTCCGTGCAGTAATCGCTGAAAGTTTTGAAAGAATTCACCGTTCAAATTTAATTGGGATGGGAGTACTTCCTCTGCAGTTTAAAGAAGGTGTTAATGCAGCATCCTTAGGATTGCGTGGAGATGAAGAATTTGAGATTGCTGGAATTACCGAATTAAATTCTGGAAAAACTCCAAAGGAAGTTACGGTTAAGGCTGGCAATAATTCATTTAGCGCATTAGTCAGAATTGACACTCCCGGAGAGGCGGATTATTACCGCCACGGTGGCATCATGCAGTACGTATTGCGATCACTTCTCGCATAGTGTGCTTAATTCACTCTCTCGTTCTAGAATAAGTAAGTGATTTCAGATATCAACTCGCCCGATGATCTCCGTCGCCTCTCTCGCGAAGAACTCAATTCGCTCGCGGCTGAAATTCGTGGATTTCTGATTGAAAAGGTAACGAAGACTGGTGGTCACCTGGGGCCAAATTTAGGAGTCGTTGAGCTAACTATTGCGATTCATAGAATTTTTGATTCTCCCAAAGACGTCATTCTTTTTGACACAGGCCATCAGAGTTATGTTCACAAAATTCTCACTGGCAGAAGCGAAGGTTTTGATTTACTCCGCCAACGTGGTGGTCTTGCCGGATATCCAAACAGATCTGAAAGCGTTCACGATGTCATTGAAAACTCTCACGCATCAACGGCTCTTTCTTGGGGAGATGGAATCTCTCGCGGTTTTGCGTTAAGTGGTCAAGTAGATCGCATGGTTGTCGTAGTAGTTGGAGATGGCGCTTTAACTGGTGGCATGTCATGGGAAGCGCTGAATAACATTGCGACATCAAAAAATCAGAATTTAGTAATTATTGTCAATGATAATGAACGTTCATATTCGCCAACAATTGGCGGCTTAGCTACATACCTATCAACACTGCGTGCCACCCGTGGATATGAAAAATTCCTGGACTGGGGAAAAGAAGTTCTCTCTCGCACACCTGTTGTGGGTGGACCGATTTATGACACGTTGCATGGAATGAAAAAGGGAATCAAGGACATAGTTGCGCCGCAAGGCATGTTCGAAGATTTGGGTTTGAAGTACCTTGGACCATTTGATGGACATGACATCGAAGCAATGGAGAAGGCGCTCGTAAAAGCAAAAGAGTTTGGTGGCCCAATTTTGGTTCATGCAATAACCGAAAAGGGACGTGGTTACGCACCGGCGATTGAAGATGAAGCTGAGAAGTTTCACGCTGTTGGAATTGTCGATGCTGAAACTGGATTGCCAGTTAAAAAGAGTGCGGCATCGTGGACAAGTATTTTCGCAAATGAATTAGTAGAAATAGGGCGCGAACGAAAAGATGTTGTAGCAATAACTGCAGCCATGCTGGGGCCAACAGGACTTGATAAGTTCCAAAAGGAGTTTCCTGAGCGAACAATAGATGTGGGAATTGCAGAACAGCATGCTGTTACAAGTGCGGCGGGGTTGGCTTTTGCTGGAATGCATCCTGTCGTCGCTGTATATGCAACATTTCTTAATCGAGCATTTGATCAGATGCTTTTAGATGTTGCACTTCACAAAGCAGGCGTAACTTTTGTATTAGATCGCGCCGGCATAACTGGCGATGACGGTCCTTCTCACAATGGAATATGGGACCTAGCGTTGACAGGAATTGTTCCATCACTTCAAGTGGCTGCACCGAGAGATGGTGCACGCGTCAAGGAAACGTTGCATGAAGCACTTGCTGTGAGTGATGCACCAACTCTAATTCGTTTTCCAAAAGGTGCTGTTATTTCAGATATTCCTGCATTTGAGCGACGAGATGGAGTCGATGTTTTATACCGCGGTGAAAGCGCCGATGTATTACTTGTAAGCATTGGCGCAATGGCACATATGGCTGTTGAGGCTGCGTCTCAGGCATATCGCGAAGGTGTTGGCGTAACTGTTATTGATCCACGTTGGGTTAAGCCACTGCCAGAATCATTAATTAGAATGGCCCAGCGATACAAGAGCGTTGTCGTTCTAGAAGATGGAATTCGCCATGGTGGAATTGCAAGCACCATTTCTGAAATGTTCAGAGATGCAGGCCTACAAGTTCCGATTCACTCAATCGGAGTTCCGCTCGAATTTTTAGAACATTCAAAGCGAGATGAAGTCCTTCAGGATCTTGGCATAACGACGCAAATCATTACGCGCCAAATTGTGGAGTGGAGCAGTTCTCTTAAGGAAGGGATGCAATTCCCGGCTGATGAAAACGCTTCCCGCACACAGATTCGCTAATTCCTTCGCGATCTAAGTAAGGCAAAATTCCACCAAGGTGCATGGGCCAACCCGCTCCAAGCAACATACATAAGTCAATTTCTGCAGCTGTTGTAACAACACCTTCATCAAGCATCATTCGAGCTTCTTCTGCAAGTGCTGTAAGTGCGCGAGAGCGAACTTGCTCAGCAGTTGATGCACTGTTTCCTGAAACAATTAGTGCAACCGCCTCAGGATTGGCAACCAACACGCCCTTGTCATCTTTGATGTAGAAGGTGCGAATTCCAGCCTTAACCATTGCCTGCATCGTTGGAGAAATCTTGTATCGAGGACCGAGATTCTTATTGAGTGTTTCAGATACATGAAGTGCTACTCCCGGACCCACAAGTCCAAGTAATTCAAATGGAGACATTGGAAAACCGATTGAACGCATAGCGTTATCAGCGACTTCTGGGGGAGTGCCCTCATCCATTGCATCTGTAATTTCACCCATAAATCGAGTAAGCAATCTGTTGACGACGAATCCGGGGGCGTCTTTGGTGATGACCATAGTTTTCTTAAGTTCTTTACCAATGTTTACTGCAGTAGCAGTTGTTGCATCATCAGTCTTAGATGTTCGAGCCACTTCAAGTAGCGGCATGATCGCAACTGGATTAAAAAAGTGGAATCCGACAACTCGCTCAGGATTTTTCAATCCTTCACTCATCGCTTCGACAGATAGTGATGAGGTATTTGTTGCCAGAACGCATTCTGGTGAAACGATGTTTTCTAATTTTTTAAACAACTCCTGCTTAAGCGAAAGCTCTTCGAAAATAGCTTCGATAACAAAATCGCAGCCAGCGTAGACGTTCTGATCTGCAGATCCAGAGACTAGTGCTGAAAGACGATCTGCACTCTCCTGGGACATGCGTCGCTTTTCAACGAGCTTTGCCAACTCTGCACGAACCCATGCGACACCTTTATCGGCACGCGCTTGATCGATATCTGTCATAACTACTGGACACTTCATATTACGAACAAATAAAAGCGCGAGTTGTGATGCCATTAATCCAGCTCCTACAACTCCCACCTTTGCAACTTTTCTCCCAAGCGCCGGTTTTGGCGCACCTTCAACTTTCTTGCGTTTCTTTTGAATCAAGTTAAATGCATATAAAGATGCTCGCAATGGATCTGACATCGTCAAATCCGCCAACGCTTGATCTTCTGCATCGAAACCACTTGAACGTGTAGCGGTTTTTGACGCAGCAATCAGTTCTAGTGCTCGAGTTGGCGCTGCTATTTCAGCTCCGCCGTATTTCTTCAGGGCGGCAGATCGTCCTATTGCAAGGGCGCTTTCCCAAGCTGGATCATTTGTGAAATCTTTTCTTTCAATTTTTATCGAACCACTGAGCACGGAAGCCGCAAATGAAACTGACTTTTCTAGGAAATCTGCAGGTTCATATACAGCGTCAACGACACCTAGCGTCAGTGCATCTTTGGCTTTCATCATTGTGTTGTTATTGAGTGCGTTTAACATAATGACTTGAACTGCTTTTTCAGGTCCGATTAATTTAGGTAATAAAGTTGCTCCGCCCCATCCAGGAACCAAACCTAAGAAAACTTCTGGCAAACCAGTGAAGGCTGTCGATGAGAGTGTTCTGAAATTACAGTGAAGACCTACTTCGAGACCACCACCGAGCGCTAAGCCATTGATAAAAGCGAAGGTAGGAATCTCTATTTCACCAAGACGACGAAAGACGTCATGACCGAATTTTCCGATTGCCAATGATTGTTCGCGTTTATTGAGAAATGCCAATGCTGATAAGTCAGCTCCTGCGGCAAAAATAAAAGGCTTACCTGTGATTGCAATAGCAGCAGGTGCACTCGCAACCGCTGCAGAAATAGCTTCATTTAAGGATGTAAGAGATTGTGCTCCAAAAGTATTAGGTCGCGTGTGGTCTAATCCGTTATCTAATGTGATGAGGGCAAGAGTTCCTTTAAAGCCAAATGGCGTGAGATCAACAGGTCGAACGATGGCTTGTGTAACAACCTCTTCTGGAGCGCCTTCTGGGAGTACCAGATCTGCAGGTGTACTCATTATTTTGCGCCCTTCGTGAAGTGTGGATTTTCCCAAATGATTGTGCCGCCCATTCCAAGTCCAATGCACATTGTTGTGATTCCGTAACGAACTTCTGGGTGCTCTTCGAATCCGCGAGCTAAATTAAGAGCAAGACGAACGCCCGAGGATGCGAGTGGGTGACCGACAGCGATTGCTCCACCAACTGGATTTACACGAGGATCATCATCGGCAATTCCAAAGTGATCCAAGAATGCAAGTACTTGAACAGCAAATGCTTCATTAATTTCAAATAAACCAATATCCGAAATTGATAACCCTGCTTTCTTTAATGCTTTCTCGGTTGCAGGTACGGGTCCGTAACCCATAACTTCTGGTTCGACTCCCGCAAATGCAAAAGTTACAAGACGCGCTTTAATGGAGAGTCCTTTTTCTTTAGCAAAATCTTCACTTGCAAGCAGCGAGACCGTTGCTCCGTCATTTAAGCCGGCAGCATTTCCTGCAGTAACTCGACCAGCGGGACGAAATGGTGTTTTTAGTGCAGCGAGCGCCTCCATTGTTGTTCCTGGACGAGGAGGTTCATCCACCGTTGCGATGCCCCAACCAAGTTCGGCGCTACGTGTTGCCGTGGGAATTAAATCTTTTTGAATCTTTCCTGCTGCGTATGCTTTTGCGGTTTTCTCTTGAGAGCCAAGTGCATATCTGTCAGCGCGCTCTTTTGTAATGGCAGGGAAGCGATCGTGTAAGCGCTCAGCAGTATTTCCCATGGCTAGTGCATCTTGCTCAACAATTTTTTCTGCAAGGTATCGTGGATTTGGGTCCATGCCTTCACCCATTGGGTGATTACCCATGTGTTCGACACCGCCAGCAATTCCAACATCGTATGCACCCATTGCAATAGATCCTGCAATAGTTGTCATTGCAGTAAGTGCACCCGCGCACCAACGGTCAATTGAATAACCAGGAACAGAATTTGGAAGTCCTGCAAGTAGTGTTGCGCTTCGACCGATGTTCATTCCTTGGTCACCACTTTGCGTCGCAGCGGCAATTGCGACGTCATCGATATCAGTTGGAGCAATCTTTGGATTACGTTCTAATAAACCACGCATTGCACGAACGATTAAATCATCGGCTCGGGTGCCGGAATATAAACTTCCAGCTTTTCCAAATGGAGTACGAACGGCATCAACTAATACAACTGATCGAGACATCTATTACTTCTCTCTGTGAGCTCCTGTATAAGGTGTTCACAGGTTACTCGTCAGTAGCCAAAAGTAAAAGGACTAGGCGGAAATTAGCTCTCTTTTACGGGTTCGTGCAGGCTTTGTATATAGGCCGAGCACAATTGCGATGTAAGCCCCCGCGATGAGGAATTGAAGCCATGAAGTTGTTGTATCAAAACCGATCGAACCGGCAAGAACACTGGCAACAATTGAGTCTGGAGCCATCCACGTTGTTACATCCCAAATGAAAGAATCTGCACCCGGTAGCCAGCCAAGCTCTTGGTATTCATGAATTCCGTAAGACAAAACTCCAGCAGCAACAATGATCAATGCCGTGCCTGTAACTTGAAAGAATTTACCCAAGTTGATTTTTACGGAACGGTTATAGATTAAGTATCCAAGAGCGACGGCCAATGCAAGCCCTAGAACTAACCCCACTGTCGCAGCTGATACGGCGCCAACAGTTTTAAAGTTTGTGTAAATAAATAGCGCGGTTTCCAGTCCTTCGCGAGCAACGGCGAAAAATGAAGTAATAGCAATTCCTATTGCCCCTGTTGCTACAGCTGAATCAACTTTTCCATGGAGTTCATCTCGTAAACCTCGCGCCGCGCGTTGCATCCAAAAAACCATTGCGGTAACAAAACCAACAGCTAAGAATGAAGTCGTACCTGCAAAGAACTCTTCGCCGCGAGATGTTAATTCAGCGGAAGTAAATGAGAGAAAACCTCCGAGAGCAAGACTTGCAAGAATCGCTAATGTGACGCCGATCCATAAAGGAGCTAAAAGTCGAGTGCGACCAGTTTTAACGAGATAGGCGACCAAGATTCCTACGATGAGTGCGGCTTCTAGACCCTCTCGTAGCGCGATTAAGAATGTGCTCAACATAGGAATAATCTAGAACGGGGTTTGTATTTACGCAACTCAAGTGTTGCGTAAATCAGGCGGTTTCTGGCTCCGCCTCAGCGCTGGCTGTGGCAGGAATCTCTCTGGCTTCACGTTCGAGAAGGGCTGCTGCGACCAAGGGGGCCACAAGATCTACCTGCCATGGGCGCGCCCCAAGGAGCAACATTGCTTGGGAAACCGCGCCCACGTTGAGTGTCGACAACGAATCATCCGGTGGAGCCCAACAAATACGGCGGATGATTTCTGGGGAGATTAAATTTTCTGCAGGAATTGATAACTCTTGTGCAGTGTTTTCAACTGCGAATCGCGCATGAGTAAGGGGTGCGTACTTTTCGGCAAAGCGTTCGCGCCATAATTTGATCGGAGGCAATGTATCTGCACCTGATTTCATCGGCGGCCATTGGTCTTCGGGGGTATTTACTGCAGATTCAATCGCGGATAACCAGGTTGGCATATTTTCTAACCATCTCGCTCGCATACCTATTGGTCGTAGAACTTTTTCGGCATCTTTTTTACTCGTAGGTTTGTGTATTGCAAATTCAATAATCGCGGCATCATTTAATAATTTACCACTGGAAATATCTAGGGTACGTGCAATTTCATCTCGTGCATACCAAAGGTTTTTAATAACTACTAATTGATCGCGTTTTTTTATTTTGTGCATACCCGATGTGCGACGCCAAGGATCAATTCGAGGTGGAGCAAGGGGTGCAAGCAATATTGAAGCGAATTCCGCTTCCGCCCACTTCAACTTATTCGAAGAGCTAAGAAGTCCATGGATTTTTTCTCGTAATTCGATGAGCAACTCAACATCTAACGCCGCGTAATTCAACCAATCCTTTGGTAGAGGTCGGGTCGACCAATCGACCGCCGAGTGCTCCTTGGCCAGTGAAACCCCCATTAGGGATTCAAGTAGTGGACCTAATCCAACTCGCGGCAATCCCGCTATTCGTCCGCCTAGTTCTGTATCAAATAAATGTGATGGATCTAAACCGACCTCGCGCAAACAGGGTAAATCTTGCGTACTTGCATGCAATATAACTTCGTCAGTATTGAGCAAATTATTAAGTTTAATGAATAATTCATGACCAGGACCGAAAACAATTGGATCTATTAAATGCAACCCGCCTTTATTGCGCTTGATCTGAATTAAGTACGCACGTGCACTGTATTTATAACCTGACGCCCGTTCGGCATCCACGGCGAATGGACCCGATCCTTTGGCCAACTCTTCTAAAGCGGCTTCGAATTTTTCACTTGTATCAATTACATCTGGGACTCCATCAGCTGGTGCCAGCAAAGGCACGGCGATCGAAACTTCTGGCGCTGTTTCGCTCATAATTATTTACGTTTTGCAGATGTAATTGCAGAGACACCATCTGGGATCGGCGGTAATCCAGACACTTCAGATATTAAATTGCACCAACCTTCGATGTGCTTAATCAATTCTCGAGGATCGCTAACAATTGGACTCCAAGATGCGCGAATTTCCATTTCCGATTCATCGTGACGCGGAGATAATTTTCCAAAAGATGCACTTGATACTCGCGTTACAGTTCCGCTCGGCGCATTGAATTCACAGCCCGCATTTGTGATTGACTCCAAAAACCAGCTCCAACCAACTTCTGGCAAAAGCGGATCTTCTTGCATGACTGGGTCTACATCTGCACGCACAAAGGTCACGCAGCGAAATTCGCCTTCCCAGGTCTCCTGTCCACCAGGTTCGTGTAGCAATACAAAGCGACCAGAAGCTATTTCATCTTCGGCATCGCCCAGTAGTCCATTGCTCACATCGGCAGAAAAGGCGAAAGAGTATGCAGCTAGTTTTTGGGGCGCAGGAACTTCTTCAAGAATAATTTCTGACCGTGGAGTTATTGATCTCAAATGATCAATCAATCTTTCAAAACCTAATGAATCCACTGTCTAACTCTAATTCTTGCAATCCCATTTCTTTGGGAGGCAGGGCTGTACCCTGCGGTAATGGGTTCATTGCTTGCGCTGTTATCTAGTGCATTGTGGGGAAGTGCTGATTTTTTCGGCGGCAAACTCAGCAAAAAATATGCACCGATTGTTGTGCTTGGCATGACGCAAGCAATCGGTTTGTTATTTGGAATTACATTAGTGTTATTAAGCGGCGAGCTTTTTCAAGCAAATCCACCGCAAGTATTCGGTGACAATGGATATTTCATTCCAGGAGCGATTGCTGGTGTAACGGGCTATATCGGATTAATTTGTTTGTATGCAGGATTATCAACTGGACGTATGGGGGTTGTTTCTCCGATAAGTTCACTCAGCGCTGTAATCCCATTAACTTTTGCTTTAGTTACAGGAGAAGTTTTAACTTGGGCTCAAGGTTTTGGCGTTGTAATTGCCCTGGCTGGAGCATTTTGTGCAAGCGGGCCAGAGCTATCCCAGGGTTTATCTCCTAAACCTCTTCTCTTAGCACTTGGAGCAGCAGCCGGATTTGGCACAGCAATGACCTTCATGTCAATTGGTTCTAATTCAAGTGCATTGATGACCATGGTCATGATGAGAGCAACAACTTTCTTAGTCACAATTTCGTTAGCTTTGCGTTTCAGAACTGTTGGAAATTTTACTAAATCTGAGATTCCAGTATTGATTTTCATTGGAGTTTCAGATTTTGCTGCCAATCTTTTACTAGGAGTCGCCACTAATTTTGGATTGGTTTCCTTGGTTATGGTTTTAGGATCTATTTATCCAATTGTGACTGCGTTAATGGCATTCAAATTCTTGCATGAACGACTTCACCGTATTCAATATATCGGAATAGTTCTAGCCGTTGCAGGAGTTGCCCTTATTTCTGCTTCCTAAATGTGGCTGTATAAAAAATAGTTCCGTTAATATTTTTCTTATCAATTGAGTCAGCTAGATGAAGATACTTTGCGCTTTGAAAAATATCTGCCCCACCAACTGACTGAGTGATACTTAATTCGAGAACATCTATGGCTTTGCGATCTAGAAGATAAGAAATTAAAGAGGCTCCACCCTCAACTAAAATATTTGAACCAAATTCTTTTTGTGCTCGCACTATTGCTTCGCATGGATCACAATCCCAAACATGGGCATTTGGTAGCTGGGGATGCTTTTGGCGAGATACAACGATGAGCGGGACTGGAGTTTTTGCGTATGGCTCATTTCGAGCAGAGTTTCCACCGGTGATTATGCAGTCCACCATGCGCCGGCGATTGAGAAAATTTTCACGATCCGGGGCCGATGTGACCTTTGCAGATGTTCCCTCGATAGTTGTCGAGCCGTCAGAACCGGCGACCAGCGTGGCGATGATGCTCATGTTCTAATACCGCTTCCCGTAGATGTCAGTCCCTATCTTTATCGTAAGGCCCATGATCATTGACTGCGATACATGTAGTAAGAAAGATATCGATTGTTCTGAGTGCGTCGTCTCGTTTTTTATTGGCGTACCTAAAAAATCAGAAATTACACCGCAATTGCACGGCGCAATTACGTTGCTTGCCTCCCGAGAAATTTCCAAAGAGCTGAAATTTCAACCTATCAGCCAGCAGGTTCAGACGGGTTAGTGACCCGACTTTTTTGCTCATTCTGCGATATTTCTCAGGCTCACAGGCGCGTCTGAAGTTGAGGCTCGCTGATGTGACAGGTTAACCTCATAACCATGCGATTCAAGAGCAAGCGCGCTGCACTGGCGTGCGTACTTATAAATGCTCTTATCGCCACTTTGCTGATCGCTCCAGATGCAAACGCCGCTCAGACGCTCGCAGAAGTTCAGGCGAAGGTGAGACAACTTGAAGAAGATGCCACTGCTGCTGCGGAAGGTGCTCAAGAAGCTAAAGTTAAATTAGCTTCCTTAACAAAAACTCTAACTGGAATAAAGCAAAAAGCTGCAGTTCAAGGTCAAAATGTTTCCGAACTCTCAAAATCTTTGGGTGCAATCGCCATAGACCAATATAAAAATGGTGGCCTTAGTCAAAGCCTTGAATTACTTTTCTCCTCCGATCCAACGCTTTATTTATCCGCCGCTGGATCACTTGATGCCTTAACTCGACGTAAATCAATTCAACTAAACAAATTTCAAGCCGCAGAACAACGTTTAAATGCAACGACCCTTACCGTTGCTGACAAAGTAGCACTCATTGCTGCCGCACAGAAAAAATATCAAGCACAAGCGCGATTAGCTGAATCAAAGTTGGCCGAAGCGGAAAAATTATTGGCTCAGCTAAAAAAGGAAGACCGTGAGCGGCTTGCTCGCTTGGCAGAAGAACAAGAAAACGCTGATTTAGCATCTTCACTCGAAGCCGCAAAAAGTGCCGAAGGAGTATCTGGTCGCGCAGGCGTTGCACTCAAATACGCACTCAAGCAGATCGGTGATCGCTATGTCTTTGGCGCAGATGGTTTAACGACTTGGGATTGCTCGGGGTTAACGATGCGAGCCTTTCAGGCTGCAGGCGTCTCACTCCCGCACTCTTCTGCAGCACAATTTCGCTACGGAAAATTAATCAGTAGATCTAATCTCAAACCTGGCGATTTAGTCTTCTTTGGTTCACCAATTTCTCACGTTGGTATTTACCTTGGTGGAAACAAAATGGTACATGCACCTCGATCTGGTTCCAGGGTGAAGGTCGCAACTATGGATATGGGCCGAAAGAAATTCAGAGGTGGCAAACGTTTATAAAAAAATTCTTCTGGTTACCAATGATTTTGGTCCACGAACTGGCGGTATCGAAACCTTTGTAATTGGCTTGCTAGAGAGAATTGCTGGTCACAAAGTATTTGTGTTTACATCCAACCAAGGTGACACCACCTCACACGATAAAAATTGGCAAGAGGAATTTGGTGTAACCGTAATTCGTGATCGAAGTAGAATTCTGCTTCCTTCTTGGCGAGTTACGCGTGTGGCGAAGAAAATAGTTTCTGACCAGAAGATTGAAGTCGTTATTTTTGGGGCAGCGGCGCCACTTGGGTTAATGGGCGGTGCATTACGTAAATCAGGAGTCAAAAAAATTGTCGCTCTAACGCATGGACATGAAGTCTGGTGGGCAAAAATATTTCCGTTTAACCTGGCAATTAACCGGATTGGACGAACGAGTGATCACTTAACGTATTTGGGTGAATTTACGCGCAATGCAATTTCGAAGGCACTAGCGAAAAAAGATGCACAAGCTATGGTCAAAATTGCCCCGGGAATCGATACTGGACATTTCATTCCTCAGCCAGATTCCATGGCGAAGC
>JBPCTE010000063.1:0-5421 GCA_051006495.1 Candidatus Planktophila sp. | reverse complement strand
TATTACAACATCATCATCACAGGTCTATCTGTAGCAGTTGCACTCTTTGTCGGTGGATTAGAAATCTGCCAAGTAATTGCAGGACAACTTAATTTAAGTGGTGGTTTCTGGGATTACTCCTTGGCCTTTGATTTAAATAGTGCTGGGTACTTCATTGTGGGCGCATTTGCAGTGGTCTGGTCCATTGCTCTACTGCTCTGGCGCTTTGGAAAAATCGAAGAGCGCTGGCACAACAAAGCGCACGCAGCTCAGCTCGCTCGTGGAGAGAACACAGATCACGCGGCAGCGGGTCTTGAATTAGGCCCAATCCGCGACGCATTTAAGATCGATTAAGTTTTATTCTTCCCTGCGCAATCGCAGCTCCCAATAAAACAATCGCGCCACCAACTGGTTCATACCAGGTAACACCTTCGCCTAAAAAGATAACGCCCACAATGACTGCAACAACTGGCGTCACATAGGTAACAGAACTTGCAATCGCACTTCCTGCTGCAGCCATAATCTGAAAGTTCCAAATATAAGCAAAGCCCCGACCGAAAATGCCAAGACATAACATTGCAAAGACTGGACCAGGTCGATAATAATCTTTTGCAATCCCATCCATTAAATAAAAGGGCAACAAGATTGCAGTTGCAATAACTAATTGTGTTGCAGCCGCAGCCTCTGGGCGAAGCCCAAGTGGCAAGATAAATTTGCGTGAGTAAGGAAAAGAAATTCCATAACAAGCAACAGATAACAAGAGCGCCAGCACTGCTAAAACAGGATTCTCACCCAAACCACGCCATGCACCCAAAACTGTAAGCACGCCAATAAAACCTAAGAACAGACCAATTCCTTGCGCCTTTGTGACCTTTTCAGATCTAAACACCAACTTAATTGCAATCAGAGTCATCAATGGTGTTACAGCATTAATGATTCCAGCCAAGATTGATGTGACAGATTGCTCTGCTAAAGGAAATAAGTAGCCAGGAATGACGTTTAAGGTCATTGCCGGAAAAGTTAAGTGCGCCCACGTCTTTAACTCACGTGGAAGTGCAATCTTTCTCATTCGTGCAAATGTCACAAGAGTCAGCGCACCGAGTGCAACGCCACCAAAGGCAACACCGACAGGAGTTAAGAACTCAAGGCCTAATTTGATGAAGATAAATGAGCATCCCCACGTAACTCCCAGTGCTACGTACTGGGGTAACCAGGAATTAGCTAAAGGAGAGGGCAAAGGCACCGAGTAATGATGACACAGTCATCCATACCCACCAAACGTTGACGATATCAACGTGCCAGTGATCCTTTACGTACAGACCTAAACGTGATCGGTTCCAATTTCCAAATGAGATGAAAACTGTCAGCGCTAAGTGCACAAAATTTAGAATCGCAATCAAGTAATAACAAGATGCGTACGCTCCTGAATTAAATGTAAATGGCGCATTCGCAATTTGATTAAATTGCAGAACTAAAGCGATTGCTGAAGCTATGAAAGCTACAAGGCTGCCTAATTTGAGTTGAGTCTGGTTTTTCGCGCGAACACCTTTGAGTGCGTAGTAATGGCAGAGCAGACCGAAGGCGGCTATGGCGGTTAGTTCCCAAGAGCCACGAGATGAGATCGGTAATACAGCAGGTGACTCTTCACTTGCACTTGGCAACCACATTCCATTTACGTTTTGTTGACGTAGATAGAAGTAAACAAAGAGAATGCTGAGTGCAAAAGCAATATCTGCTACCAGAATTAAAATTACACCTAGTCGGTTGCGACTTCCGACTACATCTGGATGTTCGTGGTGTGCGTGTGTTTCAGTACTCATGATTGTGCCTTTCCATAACCGTAAGCATCTGATGTAACAGTTGGTAGCACATCAAAGTTTTCTAGCGGAACAGGGTTTGCAACTGTCCACTCCAGAGTCTTTGCTTGCCATGGATTCATCGGCGCAAGTTTTCCACTTCGCCATGAAGAGATAACACCGTGCAACAAGACCAACATTCCAGCCATGATGATGAATGCACCGATTGTTGTAATCAAGTTTCCGTTATTAAAGATCGCTGCATACGCTTCCACACGTCGAGGTTGTCCTTGTAGGCCAACTGCGAACATGCCCAAAAATGCAATATTGAAGCCTATTTGAACCATCCAAAATGAAACCCATGAGAGAGTTTTATCAAACATGCGCCCTGTCATCTTTGGGAACCAATAAACAAGTGCTGCAAGTGCGCCGGTTAATCCTGCTCCCATTAATGTGTAATGGAAGTGTGCAGTTACATACATAGATCCATGTAAGAACGCATCAGCTGGAACATCTGAAAGATAGATTCCTGTGATTCCACCAATCATGAAATTCCACAAAAGTGCGAACACAGACATCAGAGGCATTGTCATCCACAATCGACCACGCCACAGAGTTCCGATGAGAACTAAGAAGAGCAGACCGGTCGGAATTGAAATTAACTCTGTCGTTAACATAAATGGCGCATTTAGTAGTGGTGCCCAACCGCTGATGTACATATGGTGCGCCCATACAAGAACAGAGAGACCACAGATTCCCGCAATTCCCATCACCGCTAAATTAAAACTAAAGAGCGGACGTCGAGTAAAGACAGGTGCAATTTCCATTAACGCGGCAACTGCAGGAATCAGAATTACGTAAACCTCTGGGTGACCCATTAACCAGAATAAGTTTTCATATAGCCAACCGCTTCCGCCATTGGCTGCGTTGTAAAAGGAAGTTCCCAGTGCGCGATCCATCGCTGACATCACTTGAGCAAGGAAGAAGACTGGGAATGCAGGAAGTGCTAATGCAACAGATGCAACAACTCCGTAAATAAAGATTGGAGTGCGATTCCATGTCATTCCCTTTGCGCGCATTCTGATTACTGTCGTTGTGATATTTGAACCCGCAACCATCGTTGAGAGAGCAAAAATGCAGATAAACATGATGTAACCATTCATGCCAAGCGGTGCTTGAGATGCAAGAGGGTTATAAGCAGACCAACCAGTTGAGATGCCACCGATACATAATCCCCATAAGAGTGGAACAGCAGCTGCAACTATGAGCCAGAAAGATATCGCATTAAGGCTTGGAAAAGCCATATCGCGCGCACCAATCATGATTGGCATAATGAAGTTTCCAAAAGGACCAGTAACCATGATGATTGTTCCAACAATCATCAAAATTCCGTGTGTACCAACGATTGCGTTGTAGGCCTGCGGATGTAACCAACCGCCTTCAGGTGTTCCTAAATTTGTACGAATTAGCATTGCAAGAATTCCGCCAATACCAAAAATTGCCATTGTGCCAACGAGGTATTGAATTCCAACTACTTTGTGATCCGTCGTAAATTTAAAGTAACGCATTACGCCCATATCTTTTCCGGCGTAATACATGTTTTCTCTATGGTTGAGATCTTTGCCGAGCACCCATCTAAATGGAGCAATGAGAGCTCCGATGCCCGTCATAAATCCAACAAACCAAGCCACCATTGAGAGAAGAGTTATTTTGTCTTCGCGATTAAAAAATTTTGAAGATTCAGAGTCTTCAGGTAGAAATTGAAGTGCTAGTCGCCAGACAATGACTGCACTGATGACGCCGAGCGCAAGTGCTGTAAAGAAATTTAATCGCTCAATAAGCGCCTTCTTTTGAGAAGTGCTCTGATGATCCATGGTTGCGGTCATGCGCTTGCTCCTTCGAACGCGGCTTGATCTTTAAGCCATTGGTCATACTCGGCTTGTGAAACGACATGAACCTTGTTCTGCATATACGCATGCAATAAACCACAGAGTTCTGCGCACCTAATATCAAAAACACCTATTTTATTTGGCGTCACTGCTGTTTGAGTGATGTAACCAGGATTTGCATCCATCTTGATGCCCATCTGCACAATCCAGAATGAGTGCTTCACATCAACGCTGGTGATGTTAAAAACAACTGGCTTATCTACGGGCAGATATAAAACGTTGCTCCGTGCGCCATTTGCGTAGTCAAAATTCCAGACCCATTGCTGGCCAGTTACATTTACTTGAATAGCTTTCTCTTTCAAGATCGCTTTTGAATCTTCCTGTAAAACAACAAGGCCTGTAATCACTGCAAATAAGCAGAGAATTGAGGAGATAACCACCCAGAGCGCACCTGCGCGTGGTGAGTTTCGCACCGCATTGTCGGCATCAGGTGGTGGGTTATCACCGTAATGACTCTTAGTCATCAACGAAACAACAGCCATCGCGCCAACAATTCCGACGACTGGCGCTGCCGCCCATGTGAAGACGCGAATGAGTCTAATTACTTCAGACATCGACTCTGATGCAGGATCTGGCATAAAGAATGTATGAAAACCTGTTCCAACAAAACCAACGATGGCTGTAAAAATTATTGATAAGAATGCAGTCAGCTTCACATCCTTCTTGCTCCACCACTTGCTCTTTTGCATAAGTTGATCGCTCATTTTTATCCCCTTACGCATTCACTACATGGAAGTGACCGGACATAAATCCCATCGTGGACATTGCATTTCCGAATTTGGCGATAGTTCCATCACCACATGGATACTCACAGTTCCAGATGTACTCACCAGCATCGCCAGTGATGAAAGTAAATGTTGTGACGTTAGGAGTAGTTGTATACCCCTCGTCCGGCATCTGATCTTCCGGAACGGCCATCATCGGAACACTGACAAAGATTTGATCTTGCCCATCTGCCATGCCGTGAATTGTGAATGTGTGGCCAACGTGATCTGGCGCAACATTCGTAATCTTCTGACCATTTAAGGTTGCAGTTCCATCGATTGTTCCGCGCACGCGCCCGAAGAAGTCATTATTCAAACTCTCTCCACCATCATAATTTTTAACCGTGATAGTGATCGCAGAGTGCGCAGGTACTTCAAAATTAGTTATAGGTCCGTAAGCAACCCAATCAGGGTGAGCTTTGTTGCCTTCGGCAAACATGCTGTCCGGATAAGAGGAGAGATCTAGGGTGTAATGCTTAAGCGAACCCTGTGGCGTATCTAAAGTACCTGCCGGTGTTGCCTGCAATATTCGAGAATCATTTTTCGCAGATGCAACATATGTTCCGATCCCGGCAATTAATCCAGCACCTAAAATCACAGTTCCAAACGCCGCGAGTAATCGCTTATTCATCTACGCCCCTATTCATGCAATCACGTGACTAGTCTTGTGAACCAGTTCACAGTTAGGGTACGCCTATGATTCGCAAAAGCAATGCTTCTGCAGGCTCCTTTTTTAGCTCTTACTACTTCTTAGGCGGGGCTCTGAGCGCAATCGCCGTAATTTCTCCCCCACTAGGCAATCACGTACAGAGCTCATTCACACTTCACATGATTCAGCACATCACATTAATGATGATCACTGGTCCACTCCTTGTCCTTGCAACTCCTTCGACGTGGCACCCATCTAATAAATTATTTGAACTTCTTACCCAC
>JBPCTE010000062.1:0-2731 GCA_051006495.1 Candidatus Planktophila sp. | reverse complement strand
TCAGCAGGAGATGTTCACAAACTTGTTAGCGACCTAGGACCATTTCCCGCACCCCTTGCACTCAACGTTGTCCCATGGGCAGGTTCATTAAAGGCAGATGGTTACTCATCGGAAGAGCTAAAGGTTCGAAATGAATCAAGAAAGATTCTTGGCCTTTCAAATCTCAAAGTCTCTGCAACGTGCGTACGAGTTCCAGTTATTACAACTCACTCGCTGACTGTGCACGCCGTCTTTGATAAAGAACCATCACGCAAAGCAGCGCAAGATATTCTTGCAAATTCAGCAGGTGTGAAGTTGGTTGATGATCCCGAAAACTACAAATTCCCAACACCAGCAGATGTTGTGGGCACAGATCCAACGTGGGTTGGTCGTGTTCGAAAGAGTATTGATGATCCGATGGCGCTTGACCTATTTGTCTGCGGAGATAATTTACGAAAAGGTGCTGCGCTAAATACAGCGCAAATTGCTGAATTACTAGCTCAGGAATTTACGAAGTAGGCGCTGCGGGCAATAGAGCTGTTAACTGATCGGCAATGGTTGACTTCCCAGCCAGTGGCGCGACAAGTTCGATTACTTTTTTAATCGCTTGGTAATCGCCAACTTTTGCTAACAAATTACCTAGTTGCAGCCAGTTATCAGTGTCATTTGGATCCATTTTTGTGGCAACTATTCGAATTTTAATGGCCTCATCAATGAGATTGGCTCTTTCATATACCTGTGCAGCGTAGGCAATTGCTTCGTAAGATTTTGGATCCATATCAAGTGCGGCTTTGAGTTGCTGGCGCGCGAGTTCTAACTCTTTGGCGGTAACCAAAGCATCGGCTGCAATTATTTTGTATCGAATTTCACCGGGAGCACTTGAAACAGCGCTGAGTGCCACACGTCTTTTTTCCGCCAAATAATTAAAATCGCCTGGGTCACCTTGGAGAATTCGAGCAACTTTGATGTTGTAATCAGCTCGCCAAATAGGTACCAACCAAGACAAAGATGTAATAACCAATACAAAGGTTAAACCGCCAGCTACCAAGGTTGAATTAGCCAAAGAACCTCGTCGTTTCTTTGCATATGTATTCGGTTGAAATGCTTTATCAGCGATTAATTGGTTATTAAATCCAAGTGCAATTACAGCACCTGCAAGGACCCATCCAATTGCTGCAATAGTAATTTGATCAATAGATACCTGTGCCTGAATTTGAAATGCGAACCAGAGTGAAACGAGGGCTCCGAATAAAGTTTTGTTATTGCCTTCAAACTTCCTAAAACCTTTGATCGCTGCCATTCCGACAAAAACTATCATTACAAAGTAAGCAAGAAATAGAAGTAATCCGCCAGTTGCTAGCAATTGTAGAAAAGCGTTGTGAGCGTAATTTGCAACCGAGCTTGGACCCAATCGAAGAGCTGCATCAACGTCACGATACGTGCGGTAGTACTCGCCATATCTATCTATACCTACACCAGTGAATGGATGGGATTTAAACATTCTCCATGCAGCACGGAAATAATCACCACGATAAGTAGTTGACGCTTGATAAACAACTTTGGTTAAGGGACCTATCTGGAAGAGTCCAAGAAGCCCAACGAAAGATGAAATCCCGAAGAGTGAAAAATAGGTAATACCGATTTTCTTAGTTGAAGTGAAGAATTTAATCCCCACAAAGGTCAAAGCGCCGATTAAGAGAATAAATAAACCTTGAGATGATTGCGAAACATAAATGACATAAGTTTGTCCAGCTAAAACAAATGCTAAGACAACTTTGGTCGCAATGGATTTTATATCCGTTATTTTCCATAAAAGTGCGATTGCGGCAAAACCCATAAATGATGAAGCAAAGTTTGAGTTACCAAGAGTAGCTATTACGGGTAATCCTGTGTCTGCATAATCTAGAAAATCAATTTCTTGATATTGCAAAAAACCATAAAATGCGACAATTACTCCGAGAAGTGCAAGTAGATTGTAAAGTTTGGTGAGAGTTGTAAAGTTAAATGAAAACGCCGTCATTAAAAATAGAGCAGTTAATCCGAAGTATTGAAACCACCCATTATTTCGACCATAGTTTCCAAAGAAGGCTGTGTATTTTTGATCTGTGATCAACGCCAAGATCAACATAATGCTGAGAAAGAAAAGTGGAGGTGCCCATGTTTTCCAGTTCTGCTTCTCCAATAAACCAAACTTAGGAATACTCAAAACCGAAGCGCCCAAAGCAGCAGCAAAGAAGAGCACTGAATACTTAGGGATATTGGTCGAGTCATTGAAGCTAGGAACAATTAGTAAAACCATCAGTGCTATGGCGGTCAGCACTATGAATCTTGCTCTTCTCTGCAAAGCTGGCACGTCGCCCTCTTTCGTATGAATCTCTCACCTAGGCCGTACATAATGATAAGTCAGCGGTGCCAGAAAAACCCTTAAGATACTCACATGAGCATTAAAGAAACTCTGCAAGCAGA
This sequence comes from Candidatus Planktophila sp., assembly GCA_051006495.1. Taxonomy (GTDB): domain Bacteria; phylum Actinomycetota; class Actinomycetes; order Nanopelagicales; family Nanopelagicaceae; genus Planktophila. The sequence goes on along the minus strand of JBPCTE010000062.1, from coordinate 286 downwards.
TCTGACCGAAGCTATTCGTAGCCGCAATGAAATCGTTTCCGGCACGATTCGGATGATTTTAACTGCAATTACAAATGAAGAAGTTGCAGGTAAAGAAGCGCGTACTTTGTCTGATGCTGAAATTATTACTGTGCTCTCTCGCGAGGCTAAGAAGCGCCGTGAAGCAGCTGAAGCATTTGCTGATGCAGGACGTGCGGATAAAGCTGCACTCGAAAAATCAGAGGGCGAAGTAATCGCAAAGTATTTACCTGAACAACTCAGCGAAGATGAGATTAAGAAACTCATT
>JBPCTE010000061.1:0-8301 GCA_051006495.1 Candidatus Planktophila sp. | reverse complement strand
TGGCGGACATATTCCACCTGGAGCAATTAACGGTTCGAAGTGCCACCATTCGTTTTCATAGACACGACAGAGCCCAAAAGTGGCTCCATTGGCTTCTAACCAGGAGGCTCCAGATTTTGCGTGATGCAGATTTACATCCAGAGCTAGCCCCCATGGATGTCGCGAAAGATCACCAGGTAATACCCACTTGATAGCTTCTTGCGGGGTTTCGTGATCTTTAATTGCACGTTGAAACAAATAATTTTGAGTCGCAATCGTTCTGTAACCAGAATCAATTTTTAAATCAATACCTTCTAACTTAGCAGCAGCTTGTGCGCTATGAAAACGTGCAAGGACGTTTGGATTCAATTTATTTGGACGCACGGTTCCTTTGTTGATTTCTGATTCTCCAAGTGCTTCATCTTCACCAACAACGCATCCAATAATTTCTGGACGGATTATTAATTTTTGTGTTGGTTTATTAAAACAATAGACTGAATTAAATTTAATTTCGCTTTTATTAAAAAAATGAGCATTTACCGACGAGGTAATACCCCCTAATAGAGTAGAAAACGCCATTAATAAAACAGCCACAAAAAACATAGAAAAACTGTAACACGCATGAAATGTCCAAATTTTCCCGCATAAAAACATCTCTTGCTTTAATAAATAAAACGGGTAAACTCGCTCCTTATAAAGCTGCTGAAAAGGAGCCCGTTTTCGCTCATTTCTAGAAATACTAGATCCAAAGCGAAACTAGTTTGATAAATGAAAACACATGCGAATCATGCGCAAACGTTTAGAAATGTCCCTGCAACATCCAAACCACTATCTGAATCAAAAGTTGGTGCACTGCTAGACCAAGAATGGGCCCGTTTTAAAGAGGCGACTTCCGGTTCAGAAAGAGAAAATAAATTAGCTGCTCAGACATTTCCTCTGGGTGTTCCCTCAAGCTTCCAACATTGGAATCCGTATCCAATCTCCATCAAGTCAGCTAAGGGTGCCTGGATGGTTGATATGGATGATCGCGATGTGCTCGATATGTCTATGGGCTTCGGAGCAATGCTTGCTGGTCACCTCAACCCAGTCGTTGTCAACGAAATTAAAGAGTCTCTCAACCAGGGAACGCTCTTTGTGACTCCTTCTCCAATCTCTCGTGATGCTGCAGAGCGAATCTGCAAGCGCTTTAACCTCGAACAGGTTCGTTTCACCAACTCCGGAACCGAATCGACGATGTATGCAATCCGTACTGCTCGTGCATTCACTGGCAAGAACGGCGTTGTAAAAGTTGAAGGTGGATACCACGGAAGCTATGACCCACTGACTGTTTCAGTGAAGCCAAAGCTTGATGCCGCCGGAGATGCCGAAAATCCAAATGCAATTATCGATCCAGCAACAGTTGTTGGCGATGTCTTTGTAGTTCCTTACAACGATGCAGAAGCACTCGAGCGCACCTTTGCAAAACACAGAGACAAGATTGCTTGCTTTGTTGTCGAACCAGTTCTAGAGAACATTGCAATTGTTCTTCCTGATGCTGGATATCTCGAACAAGTTCGCGCACTCTGTGATCAATACGGAATCGTTTTAATTTTTGACGAAGTTAAGACAGGACTTACTGCTGGACCACAAGGTGCTGCGCAACGTCTCGGTGTTCAGCCAGATTTGATTACTCTGGCTAAATCAATTGGCGGCGGCGTACCTGTTGCTGCATTCGGTGGAAAGAAAAAGTTTATGGACGCCGTAACTGATGGGCGCATGGCGCACTTCGGCACTTTTAACGGAAATCCACTTGCCATGGCTGGTGTTCGTGCAATTGATAAAATTTGTAACGCAGAAACACTCGGTGTTGCGGAGGGATTTAACATGCAAGCACTCAATCGCATCTCTGAAGTAATTGCAGAGTACGAATTGCCAGCGCACACAATTGGCTTCGGCGTAAAAGGTTGCATTACTTGGTCAACAACACCGGTTCGTAATTATCGTGATTACAAGGCAACTGATTTCAAAATTGCAGAGCTCTCATGGCTCTGGTCAATTAATCGGGGCATCATGACGCCTCCCGGACTCGATGAGCAGTGGCTTATCTCCTTGGCTCACGGTCAAAAAGAAATCGACATACTCGTGGAGGACTTCCGCAGCCTTGCTGCTGCAATCCGAAACTAAGTAGAGTTCGCAGCATGTCAACGCAGACAAGCGCGATCATCTCGATTCGTGGTTTAACACGTCGGTTCAACTCTGTCGTTGCCGTTGATGGAGTTGATCTCGATGTTGTTGCTGGAGAGTTCTTAACTCTCTTAGGTCCCTCTGGTTCTGGAAAGACAACTGTTCTGCGAATGATTGCAGGATTTGAAAAACCAGACGCCGGCACAATAACTCTTGGCGGTAAAGATGTTTCACAATTGCCACCTTATGACCGTGATGTAAATACGGTTTTCCAAGATTACGCACTCTTTCCACATATGAGTGTTGCTGCAAATATCGAATACGGTCTGCGCGTTAAAGGTGTTTCAAAAAATGAACGTCAGTCCCAAGCTGAAAACGCGCTTGCTCAGGTTCGTTTATCTGGATACGGGGATAGAAAACCTCACGAATTATCTGGTGGTCAACGTCAACGTGTGGCACTCGCTCGTGCAATCGTCAACAAGCCATCTGTTTTATTACTTGATGAACCATTGGGCGCGCTCGACCTTAAGTTGCGCGAAGCTATGCAACTCGAACTTAAAGAGTTACAGCGCCAATTAGGTATTACTTTTATCTTCGTAACTCACGATCAAGAAGAAGCACTGACAATGAGTGACCGAATTGCGATCTTCAATCAAGGAAAAATCGAACAACTTGGCACGCCTAAAGAAATTTATGAACACCCAGCAACTCCATTTGTCTCAGAATTCGTCGGCAAGATCAACAAAATTACTCACAATGGTGCACGTATCAATGTTCGACCAGAGTTCATAACTCTTTCTAAAGCCGCTGGTGCTGCGAAGTCACTACAGGGACGCCTTAAAGATGTGATTTTTTCGGGGGCCGTAACTCGTTACGTTGTAGAAGTTGATAGCGAAACTACTGTTATCGCAACTTCGAGTGAGGCTGGAATCGAAGTGGGAAATAATGTTTATCTCAATTGGGATGGCACAAAAGAATTCCTGGTGAAATAACTTCACCGGATAACCATGTTCAAAAGCTGAATATGGTCTGTAAAGATGGAGGTACAGATGCACAACAAGCGTCTGTTTACAAAGCTTGCGGCACTCTCAGCTGCAGCGCTGATTCTTGCTGGTTGTTCAAGCAGTGATTCAGCAAGCAATGGTTTACCAAAGGTAGATATGTTGAAAGAGCTTGGCCAAGGAGAAGGTCAAGTAAACATCGTTGCATGGGCTGGCTATGTTGAGAATGGCTCAACTGATCCAAACGTTGACTGGGTAACAGGTTTCGAAAAAGAGACTGGTTGCAAAGTTAATGTAAAGGTCGGAGCTACTTCCGATGACATGGTTGCACTCATGAAAACTGGTGAATACGACGTTGTTTCAGCATCTGGCGATGCCTCACTTCGTCTGATTTATGGTGGCGATGTTGCACCTGTTAATACAGATCTCATTCCAAACTATGCAGATATCTTTGATGGTCTAAAGAATCAGCAATGGAACTCAGTCGATGGCGTTGCATACGGTGTTCCACACGGACGCGGTGCAAACCTTCTTGCGTATCGCACAGACATCGTTAAGCCAGCTCCAACATCATGGGGTTCAGTCTTCGATGCAAACTCACCATATAAGGGCAAGATCACTGCATACGATTCACCAATTTATCTTGCAGATGCTGCTCTTTATTTGATGAAGACAAAGCCAGAGCTTGGAATTAAATATCCATACGCTCTTGATCAAACACAGTTTGACGCTGCAGTTGCGCTTCTAAATGAACAGAAGCCATTGATCGGCGAATACTGGGGCGATTACCTAAAGCATGTTGCCTCACTTAAGTCAGGCGGAACCGTGCTTGGCACAACATGGCAAGTAAATATCAATCTTGCTAAGGGTGAAGGTACAAAGGTTGAAGGCATCAAACCTGTAGAAGGTTCAACAGGTTGGTCAGATACATGGATGATTAGCAGCAAGGCAAAGAATCCAAACTGCGGATATCTATGGATGAATCACATAGCATCACCACAAGCTAATGCTGGTGTTGCTGAGTGGTTCGGTGAAGCACCATCTAACTCGAAGTCATGTGCGTTGACTGCAGATAAGAATCACTGCGCAACATTCCATGCTTCAGATGATGCTTACTGGGCAGATGTCTACTATTGGAATACACCAACTGAGGCGTGCCTCGATGGTCGTACCGATGTTAAGTGCGTTCCTTATGTTGAATGGGTGAAAGCCTGGTCAAGCTTACGTAACGCATAAAAGTTAGCCGGGTGTGGGTTTAATTACTCACACCCGGCTATTTTTTAAGGAGAAACTTAAGGAGTAAAAGTGTTAAGTAAAGTCGCAACTTGGATGCACAAACATCCACGTACACGACTGGCTGCACTCTTATTTTCTCCAACTGCTTGGCTAGTCATCGCTTATCTTGGCGCTCTTGCTGCCCTTCTTGTTACAGCGTTTTTCACAATTGATAGCTTTACCGGAAATGTTATCTACCAATTTAATCTCGGTAATTTTCAGGATCTATTTACAGATCCTGCGTACAAAAATGTTGTACTGCGTACTCTAGGAATTGCCGTTGGTGTAACTCTGATTTGTTCTGTTCTTGCAATTCCGATGGCTATTTACATGGCGAAAATTGCTAAACCTCGTAATAAAAAATTCCTTGTTGCCCTTGTGCTGACTCCGTTGTGGGCTTCATACCTTGTGAAAATTTATGCATGGCGCTCGATGCTCGAACCCGGCACTGGAGTTATTGATTGGTTATTAGGACCTCTCGGAATTTCTTCACCTGGATTTGGAGGGCCAGCAATAATTATTGGTCTTTCCTATTTATGGCTGCCTTACATGATTTTGCCGATTTACGCTGGACTCGAGCGGTTACCAAATAATTTATTAGATGCATCTAGCGATTTAGGTGCCAAGAATTTTCACACATTTAGATCTGTTGTTCTTCCATTAATTTTCCCGAGCATTATTGCTGGTTCGATGTTCACATTTTCTCTTTCGCTCGGCGATTACATCACTGCTCAAATTATTGGCGGAAAATTACAGATGCTCGGAAATGTGGTCTACCAAAACTTCAGCATTAATTTGCCATTTGCTGCAACCATCGCAGCAGTACCTGTTCTGATCATGGCGCTGTACTTGTGGCTTGTTCGTCGTACCGGTGCATTGGCGGATCTCTGATGACACTCTCTCGCGGTGCGCGCTATTTACTTGCTTCATTAATGGGAGTTGGACTGGCCTTTATTTATATTCCACTCACAGTTGTTGTGATTAACTCATTTAATAGCAGCCGAACATTTAGTTGGCCACCAAGTGAGTTCACAACCAAGTGGTGGGCAAAAGCTCTTGAAAACACAGGAGTACGAGAGGCTTTGCGGTGGAGCATTCTCGCTGGAGCAGCAGCGACGGTAATCGCACTTTTATTAGGAACATCCCTTGCTTTCGCCGTAAGCCGTTATCAATTCTTTGGGCGAGACACTATTTCTTTATTAGTTGTTCTACCTATATCGCTACCTGGTGTTGTCACAGGTATCGCTCTCAACAACGCATTCACCAAAGGCGCTGGTATGAGCACGGGTTTATTAACCGTTGTTATTGGTCATGCGACATTTTGTATTGTAATTGTCTATAACAACGCATTTGCGCGATTAAAACGCATGGGTTCATCACTGCAAGAAGCCTCAATGGATCTGGGTGCAAATGGAATAACAACATTTAGATTGGTAACTCTGCCAAATCTTGCGTCAGCCTTATTTGCCGGCGGATTACTCGCATTCGGGCTCTCATTCGATGAGATTGTTGTGACTACCTTTACTGCTGGTCCAGGGATTCAAACTTTGCCGATTTGGATTTATAACAATCTCTTTAGACCAAATCAGGCACCGATCGTAAATGTTGTCGCGGCTATTCTCGTGCTCTTTTCAATTCTGCCGATTTATCTCTCGCAGCGCTTAAGTCAAGACAGTGCTACCGGCGGCCGTCTTTAATTTTTTTAGTTATTCCGTACCCGGTTATTGATGAAAATATTACGACCGAAACCACAAACGCAATCAATAACTGGTGTGGAATTCTCTCGGCTCCGGTGAAAATATAAATATCTGGAATGTAAAAGAAAACTGCAGTCAATAAAGAGTTTTTACGAAAATCTTTCCAATCCTTATCCAGATATGAGAATACGAGATTGGCTGAATAATGGGCATAAGGAACACTTGAGATGAGATCTATCGAGAGGTAGAGCCAAGGGTGAATTCCGTAGGAGCTAAAAAAATCTCGTACGATTATCGTACGGGTCAGCGCCCAACCAAGAACGAGAATTATCCAAATGCGTTTAGCCAGTGCTCGCTGCAATGAATCAAAATTAATTCTCACTTGATTACCCTCTCATAGTTATCGAATGTTGAATTCGGCCGTAGCATTACCCCGTGAGTGTTTTTGATTCTGATGCTGTTTCACGACGTGCGGGTTACGTACTCCATGTCATGACCGCATTTGGTGCGGTTGCTGGAATGGTTGCTCTGCAAGCCGTTATTGATGGTCGTTTTCGCGATGCACTTCTATGGCTCTTAGCTGCGCAAATCCTTGATGGATTAGATGGTCCAATTGCGCGCAAAATAGATGTTGAGTTTTATGCAGATCGAATCGATGGACATATTCTGGATTTAGTTGTTGATTACATAACCTGCGTTCTTGTTCCACTTGCACTACTCGTACGTTTAGAACTTTTGCCAACTCACTTTGAGACTCTAGTTGCTGGCGCAGTCTTTTTATTCTCTGCTCTCTGGTTTGCTCGTACAGATTTAGAGACTGATGATCACTGGTTTAATGGATTTCCTGCAGCTTGGAACTTAGTTGTGCCTACTTTTCTCATAGTTGGTTCAACTCGTACCGAGGTTTTAATAGTCACTATTGCACTCTGTATAAGCCAGTTAACAAATTTAAAGTTCCCACATATTGTAAAAGTTGAACCTATGCGTTGGATTACGCTTCCATTTGCAGTACTTTATTTAGGAAATCTCGCCTGGCTATCTTGGGATTACACCCCGTCGGCTCAGAGTCATGCGAATATCTTTCAAGCAATTGTCTTAATTGGTTTTCCTTTATACATAATGCTTATCTCAGTTTGGCGAACATGGTTTGCTCATGTCCATATTCCAGTTCTTGGTTGGATTGAGTACGACTAGCGGCGGCGCCTGCGGCGAAGAATTAAATAAATAATCAAAGTCAGTAGCGCTAATCCAACCCATTGCCAAAATGAAATCGGAAATGGTTTGTGGGAAGGTAGTTCTGGATTGCTTCCATTAACTCCTGATGGAATCAAAAGAGAGGTAAAGATTCCAGCGTGATCACTCTCTAAACACACGCCAGTTGGTGGTGAAATAACCTTCATCTCTTCTGCTAATAGTTGGGTGTTATTTATCTGTTCTTCATTGCTGCACTGCCACGTACTTTCACTGTATGGCCAGTTATTACCAACAATTTTTGAGTTGAGCGGTTGCACTCCATTTTTGTAAAAAACATAATCAAGACGATCTGAGAATCCTTGGTTGTTACCCATTACTTTGCCAGCCTTGTATCTAGCCAAATCAGGGCCAGCTAATAAAGCACTTGCTCCCCAAGTGAAATTTGTTGCATTGAGTGGATCAGGACCAACTTCTTGGAATCCACTCTTTCGCATGATCCAGTAGGCATTACACGTATCTAACGCGCTCTTAAGAGTTGGATTATCTACTTGTTCGGGGCATGTTTGGCTTGCTTCGGGTTGTCCCCCTGGATTGTTAGCAGCATCTTTACGCGGATCACGAGGATCGGCGTTGAAATCTCCGATAACAATCGTGGGAATTGTTGTATTTGCTAAATCAGCAACCAATTGTTTGGCTTGCTTTGCGGCGTTTGGAATCTTATTTGCATCCCAAATTGATTCAAGATGTGTGCTGACTACGCGAACAGTGCTTGTGCCAACACTTAAGTCCATCCATGTGTATCCCCGATAAATAGTCATAAGCGTTGGAACAATGCTGTAAGACGCTTCATACTCAGAGTTTCCAACTCGCACAATTTTTGATGCTAAATCCTTGCGAATAATCAGGGCGTCTCCAATTTCGAATCCACACGCGGCGGTATTTTGACCAAATAGTGGTTGAAAAGTCTTTGGATCATTGACGATTGTTAAGAA
>JBPCTE010000060.1:0-2898 GCA_051006495.1 Candidatus Planktophila sp. | reverse complement strand
TTGAAGGATGTGATTGCTTTTTCGAGGAGTAATTATTGAAAACAAGTTAAGTATTGTTACAAGTAACGCGACTAGGCAGAGAAGTAAGGATAGTTCAAGCATTGCAAATACTTACGGACGGCCGAGCCAGCGTGAAAAAATGTATGGTAAAAAGAAGAGTGCAAATGCGATGCCACCAAAGAGTGCGATTCCGGGACGATCAAAGAAAAACAGATTAGAAACTATTCCAGCAAAAAATGTCCAAGATAGGAATAAATCTACGGCGCCGAAACTTGCGCTGGATTTTCTACGTTCGCGAGGCAAAATCTGATGCAAGATTGCTGTTAGAGCCATACCGGCCAATAGCCAACCAATTGTGTTTGATAATGGAATTTCAGGTTGATAAGGAACATGGGCACCATCAAAGGTCCATCGCCAACGGTTAGCTGCAACCATTTGTGGATCTAAAAATAAATCCCAAGCAGCCATGGCGTAGCCGCCGTATAGAAAAACCCAGTTACCTGCAACGCGTCTGGCGGCAACAAGAACTGGATGCGCAATCATCACCCAGGCAAATGGAACAACGTAGGGAACGCCTGCAATGGTATTTCCAAGCGATGCGTCGTACTCATAAGTTCCAAAAGGCCAACCAGTTGAAACGCCGACAGATTCAACAATGAGCGCAAAAACTAAAGTTGTTCCTAAATAAGTAAATGCATAACGTACGCCGTATGCCAAGAGTGCGTGCAGAGACATTGCACCTGCTGCCCAATAGACCGTTGAAATGGTGACTACTCGAAGAGCTTCACCGTCGATGAGTGGATAAATAATTTGTAAACCAATTGCAATGGCCAGAATTATGCCGAGCAGAGTCTTTGATCGGAAAGAAATTCCATTTCTACGATTTCTGCGGGGTGAATAATGACGAATCGACATGGGCGCAATTCTGCCCTAGTTCGAACGCTTAGCCACAATTGAACCGCGCTCTTCGCGCACAGCAAAGCGTGCGAATAGTTCTTCGGCGTACCACTGATATTTCTTCGTATCGGCAATCGCCTTGGTATGCGCTTGGCCTTTATAGGCAAAAGATCGTAAATCCGCAGCACTGTTCCACAACGAAAATGTGCCCTGCAATCCGATTGGAGCTTCACCAATTCCGATAGCTGCGATTAATCCAACACTTCCGTGAAGGGATGCAGTAACTGGAGGAACGGATGAAAAAAAGCGCGAAGTATGTGATGCCTTAATTCGCGCTCGAGTGATTGCTGCAATTTTTCCTTCAATGCTCGCCTTTTCATCAACTGCAAAGGGCTCACGTTTACTCCATTTACCGTGTGAAGAAATTGGATCTAAGAGGATTCGATACTCGCTCGTACTAATTTTGCGCCACTTTTTGACGATTCGTGATTGATCAAGGGCTGCAAGGTGATTTTCTTCAATTACTACTAAGAATCCCCACCTGTGAATGTCGGCATCCCTTGGTGTAAAGGTTTCACCTTTTCCTGCACCCAATAGTTTTGCAAAACTCACGCCTTTAAATCTACGTAATCCTCGGCGGTCTACCGCCATCGACCAGATAGCTAATGGAAGTGATTTTGTCGGTGTATTAAAAAAATAAAGCGCAGTAACCATTAGCGAGATTGAGTCGTCTCAAGGATATGTCGAATCACCGTTGTAGGGTGATCCCACATAGGTGCATGACCGCAACTTTCAATCACAAACCATTTGGTATGCGCAGGAACAACTGAGCGCTCTTGGCAATTAGATGCTGGAAGTGTGTTATCACTATCGCCAAAAACAATTGTCACGGGGATTGAATGAGGAATTGGTGAGTCAAAACGTTTTTTCAACATCGCATCCCACGCAGGAAAATAACCAGTAGCAGAACTCATTGCATTCGTTGCATCCACACAAATCTCATAAGTTAAATTTCTCCACAAAGGACTAACGTCGGCAAATCCAAGTTTTCGTGCCCACTCGAATCTCAAAGCGAAAGGAGAGAGCGGACGAGTTGTTCTGGCTAAGGCTCTGAGCAGAGCGGTACCTGGATAGCGCGCTGTATATGGAGCGAGCCAAAGGCCAGCCGGAGCTAACCCAGTAACAGATAAGACACGTCCACTATGTTTTGCTGAGATTTCTAGCGCAGCCCAACCACCTAATGAATTTCCACAAAGATGAAATTTTTCAATACCTAATGAAGTCATAGTTTCGCAGACCGCATCACCGAGTGAAGATGGATCCATTGCTTGTGAAATAGACATCGGAGTTTTGCCGTGACCTGGTAAATCGAGTGTGATCACCGTGAGGTGCTTTGTTAATTCTGCAGTGATGGGTTTCCATGCGGTTGCCGCAGAACCCATGCCATGTATAAGAACCAAGACTTCACTACCAGCAGGACCTTCAAATCTTTGATTATCTAAAATCACAGATTTATTCTCCTACGACCATCGCAGTAGCACCAGTGCACGCAATTAATTCAGCATAGGTTGTAGGAAAAACTGAGTGCGGGTGACCTGCTGCTGCCCAGATAACGTCGTAATCATTGAGCGCTACGTCGATAAGAATTGTGGCACTAGATACCCAGCCAATAGGGGATACGCCACCGATTGAGAATCCAGATTTTTCTTTTACATAATCAGCATCGACTCTGTGTAACTTACTTTGACTCAAATTCTGTGCGACAAGTTCAGTATTAACTTTGTGACGACCGCTTGTGATAACTAAGAGGGGTGAATCATCATCTAGTTTGAAAACAATAGAAGACGCGACCTGACCTACTTCGATACCGAGGGCATCTGCGGCCTCTTTGGCAGTTCTAGCGCTATCTGCAAGTGCTGTGACTTCACCCTTAATTCCGAGTTCTTTCATCAGTGACTGAACACGTTGCACAGAAGAGTTTTCAAAGATTGAAGACATGGA
>JBPCTE010000059.1:0-11540 GCA_051006495.1 Candidatus Planktophila sp. | reverse complement strand
CCTCGATGAACGCTAATTCCTGGCACGGGAGTTTGAACATCGTCAATTTCTATAACTGCGCCATTTGATAACGTGATTAATCCGCCGTCAGCTAATTGACCGCCTCCTTCTGCATAGAAAGGAGTTCGATCTAAAATCACTTCAATTTCATCTCCAGATTGTGCCGCGTGAACTAAAGCACCATCATTTAGTAATGCTTTTATAGTGCTTTCACTCTCGAGATGCGTATAGCCGACAAATTCAGTAAGTCCTTCAGTGTCAGCAATCGATCGGTAAACACTGACGTCTGTATGACCGCTCTTCTTAGCCTTTGAATCAGCTTTGGCTCGATCACGTTGCTCTTTCATCAAACGTCGGAATCCATCTTCATCAACTTCAAGGCCTTCTTCGCGAGCCATTTCCAAAGTTAGATCAAATGGAAATCCATAAGTATCATGCAATTTAAAAGCAGCATCTCCAGAAATTTTAATTCCTTTACTCTTTTTAATTGCAGCACTTTCAACTTCAAATATTGATGTACCGCTTTTCAAAGTTTGTAAGAAAGTATCTTCTTCAGACTTTGTAACAGTTAAAATTCTTTCACTTTCTATCTTTAGCTCTGGATACTGAGGTGACATCGCTCCAATTGCAGCTTTTGTTAATTCAATCATTATTGAATCTTCTGAACCAAGTAATCGCATATTTCGTATGGTTCTTCTCATCATGCGACGAAGCACGTAACCCCGGCCTTCATTTCCGGGTGTTACACCATCGCCGATGAGCATTGCAGAGGTGCGGGCATGATCTGCAACCACGCGCAAGGCAACATCTGATTTTTCATTCTTGCCGTATTTAACTCCGGTTAATTCCGATGCTCGGCTAAGAATTTGTGCGGTTGTATCAATTTCATAGATATTTTCAACACCTTGCAATAAAGCAGCCATTCTTTCAAGACCGAGTCCAGTATCAATACTCTTAGCAGGTAACTCTCCAAGAATTGGGTAATCATCTTTTCCAGAACCGGCGCCTCGTTCGTTCTGCATGAATACTAAATTCCAAACCTCCATGTAGCGATTCTCGTCAGCAATCGGTCCACCCTCTAGACCGTAATCTGGACCTCGGTCGTAATAAATTTCCGAACAAGGACCGCATGGTCCTGGCACACCCATTGACCAAAAGTTATCTTCCATTCCACGTCGTTGAATTCGATCCAAAGGAAGACCAATTTTTTTATTCCATATCTGCACGGCTTCATCATCATTGTGGAAAACAGTCACCCACAACTTTGATTCGGGAAAGCCATAACCACCATCTGAAATAGGACGAGTGAGCAAATCCCAAGCAAGTGCAATCGCACCTTCTTTGAAGTAATCACCAAATGAAAAATTACCGCACATTTGGAAAAAAGATGCATGACGAGTTGTTTTTCCTACTTCGTCAATATCCAAAGTACGTACACACTTTTGTACTGATGTTGCGCGTTTATAAGGAGGTGTTACTTCACCAAGAAAATATGGCTTGAAAGGAACCATTCCGGCGTTGACTAATAACAAATTTGGATCATCAGCTATGAGCGAAGCAGATGGAACAACTGTGTGCAGTAACCCTTCGCGGTTATCTGATTCGAAGAAGCGCAGCCAGCGCGAACGGATCTCGGCGGATTCCACTTGTGGAGATCACTCAGCCTTCTTCTTCTTTTTAGTGCGACCTTTGCCCAATTGCGCAGCAGAAACAAGCGCGCCAGCAACTTTGAGTGCGGGTCCACTCTTATCTAGAAATCCAGTGGTTGCATTTGTAACTTTCTCTGAAATATCTTCAACATTCTTCGTGATCCGGTTGAAGCTTTGAAGTGGGCCATTAACTAAAGTCACAGTCGTGTGAACCTCTTCAATAAGCGGAGTTGTCTCATCGGTTACTGCCTTTAAGGATGCTTTCGCTTCATCGATGAAACGTCCAATTCGAATTACCGCGTAACTAATTGCAACCGCGATTACAAGAAGGGATGACGCGGCAATAATTGTTGCAATTCCGCCCGGGCCCATGTCTTCCCCCTTTTATTAAAAGTGATCTATTTGTAACTAGAAGACCAGCCTACCCGATTGCCTTACTTGACTCCTTCTTTTGGTACCCCGTCGATTCCACTCTCTTTGCGTTGCGCGGGTGTAATTGGAGTTGGTGCACCTGTAAGTGGGTCGCCACCGCTAGCCGTTTTTGGAAAGGCAATAACTTCTCGAATGGATTCAGAGTGCGATAAAAGCGCACACAATCGATCTAAGCCTAGAGCGATTCCACCATGTGGAGGCGGTCCATAATTAAATGCTTCAAGCAAAAATCCGAATTTGCTTGCGGCTTCTTCATCACTTAATCCAATGACATTGAAAACATCTTTTTGCATTGTTCGATCGTGAATACGTATGGAACCACCACCTAGTTCTGTTCCATTTAGAACTATGTCATATGCATAGGCAAGTGCGTTCGCAGGATCCTTTGAGAAAGTTTCCGCAAACTCTGGTTTTGGACCAGTAAACGGGTGGTGAACCGCTGTCCACCCTCCATTGTCTGTAGGTTCAAACATAGGTGCGTCAACAATCCATACGAATTCCCAGCGATTGTTATCGATTAAGTTGCAACGCTTTCCAATCTCTAAACGCACTGCTCCAAGCAAATTTAAAGACGCGATACGCTCGCCCGCTGCGAAAAAGATTGCATCCCCTGGTTTCGCGCCAACATGTGCTGCGATCTTTGACGCTTCACTCTCAGATAAATTCTTAGCAACAGGACCGCCCAATGTTCCATCGAGGGCAACCAAAATATAGGCAAGACCTTTAGCTCCACGAGCTTTAGCCCAATCTTGCCAAGCATCTAATTCGCGACGTGGTGAATCTGCGCCGCCAGGCATAACAACTGCGCCAACGTATGGAGCTTGAAATACTCTAAATGTTGTCTCTGTGAAAAAATCTGTGCAACCGACAAGTTCTAAATCAAAGCGCAGATCAGGTTTATCAGAACCATATCGTGCCATTGCATCGAGATAGGTCATACGGGGAATCGGCAAAGAAATTTGATAGTCCAGTACTTCTTCCCATATTTTAACCAATATCTTTTCAGCTACAGCCAAAATATCTTCCTGATCAATAAAGGACATTTCAATATCTAGTTGGGTAAATTCTGGTTGACGATCTGCTCTAAAATCTTCATCTCTGAAACAACGAGCGATTTGGTAATACTTTTCCATTCCAGCAACCATCAATAACTGCTTAAACAATTGTGGTGATTGTGGTAGCGCGTACCAACTTCCTGGCTGTAACCGAACAGGAACTAAGAAATCTCGTGCCCCTTCAGGAGTTGAACGCGTTAAATATGGAGTTTCAATCTCAAGAAAAGCTTCGTCTTCCATAACTCGGCGAATAGTTGACGTAACTTTAGAACGTAATCTCAAATTAGCAGCCGGAGCTTCACGCCGCAGATCGAGATAACGATACTTCAATCGCACTTCTTCAGATATTTCAACATCATCGCCACTATCTACAGGAAATGGCAAAGCAGATGATTCGCTCAAAATTACAACGTCATCACCCATAACTTCAATTGCACCTGTCGGCACGGCAGAATTTTCATTTCCTGAAGGTCTTGCGACAACTTCACCTGTAATTTTTAAACACCATTCAGCACGGAGCGCACCAGCTATTTTTTCATCGCGGATAACGACTTGAACCCAGCCAGTTGAATCGCGAAAATCTATAAATGCAACGCCACCGTGGTCTCGACGTCGAGCAACCCACCCAGCGAGTGTGACGCTCTGACCGACATGGGAGGCGCGAAGCGTTCCAGCTCCATGTGTGCGCAACATTTAAAGGCCTCTTTTTCTTAAGTTAATTATTCTGCAGAAACGCTCAAAAGATGATTCTGCAAGGAGGAAAGAGTAACCGAAGAAGTCTTGCCTGTGCTCATCTCTTTAAGTTCCACAGTTCCGCTAGTTATTTCACTTTCGCCTAGAACAATTACGAAAGCAGCTCCGCTCTTATCTGCTGCCTTCATAGAGCCTTTCAAGGCTCGATCGCCAAAGGAAATCTCTACTCGTAATCCAGATCTCCTTAAATGTTGAGCAATTTTTAACGCTTCTGTTTTTGTTTCCTCGCCTAGCGGGATTATGAAAAGATCTGCAGTGAATTCTTGGTCAAAAGAAATTCCTTCAGCGTCAGCGGCTAATACGCATCTATCGATACCAAGCCCGAATCCAATTCCTGAAAGTTCTTGTCCACCGAGTTCAGACATTAGACCGTCGTAACGCCCGCCACCTCCAATGCCTGATTGAGCGCCGAGCAATTCGTGCACAAATTCAAATGTTGTTCCGGTGTAATAATCCAAACCACGGACCATTCGCGGATTTACATTGAATTCAACATTGAGCGCGGAGAGATGCTTCTGCACATTTTCGAAATCTCCAAGTGATTCCTTTGAAAGATAATCCATAAGCAAAGGCGCATTCTCCATCTGCTTCTTTACTTCCTCGCGTTTATCGTCGAAGAGTCGAAGTGGGTTAATCGCTGCGCGGATTTTAGTTGCGTCATCTAAATTAAGCTTTTCGATATAGGAAACTAAATCCACTCGATGTTTGGCTCGTGATTGCGCATCCCCCAAAGACGTTAATTCTAATCTGTATTTTTTTAATCCGATTGCTTTAAATCCTGCATCGGCAATTGCAATAACTTCTGCATCCAAAGAGCTGTCTTGAATTCCAATTGCTTCGATTCCGACTTGATAAAATTGACGGTAACGTCCCGCTTGTGGACGCTCAGCACGAAAGAATGCTCCACTGTAATAAAGTTTTGTTGGAAGTTGCCCGCGATCTAAACCGTGTTCTATAACGGCGCGCATAACTCCGGCCGTGCCTTCCGGTCTAAGTGTTATTGAGCGACCCCCACGATCTTCAAATGTATACATCTCCTTCGAAACAACATCGGTAGATTCACCAACGCCACGTGTAAATAATTCAGTATCTTCAAAGACTGGTAATTCAATTAATTCATAACCGGCCGAACGCGCCGGTTTTAGAAGCGCTTCACGAACAGATTCAAATTTTCTAGAAAATGGTGGAACATATTCACTTACACCTTTTGGAGCGTGAATCTGATTTTTTTTGCTCATCGTCTTCCTGATTTTTTTGCAGCGTCAATAAGGTATGGGTTCGTTTTTCTCTCGTGACCCATATTTGTATCTGGGCCATGTCCAGGAAGAACACGAAGATGATCTGAAAGGGTTAAAACTTTATTCATCAAAGTCTCTTGCATCGCCACTGCTGAACCTGAAGGCAAATCAGTTCTGCCAATTGCTCCTGCAAATAAGACATCACCGCTGATAAGAACTTCTTGGTCAACATTAAACATCAAAGAACCTCGGGTGTGCCCGGGAGCATGAATAGCTTGAAAATTCATACCCAGCATCTCTATTTCTGCTCCATGACGCAATTCTCTTACATCGCTGGGTTCAGAAAAGTCCATTGCACTTAATGTCGCTAGGAATTCGATCCCGTGCGCACGCTCTGGATGCAAAAGCAAGCCTCGGTCTTCGCTGTGAATATAGGTGGGGATTTCATAACCATTAGCGATGGGAACGATGGAAAAAGTGTGGTCTAGATGCCCGTGTGTAATGATCGCGGCAACAGGTTTTAACTTATGTTCGCTCAAAATCATCTCCACTGTGTCAGATACATCTGGCATCCCTGGGTCAACAATTACGCACTCCCCGCCAGGCTTATCAGCGATGATCCAACAATTAGTGGCAAACATGGGGGCCGCAAAGGAGGTGATAAACACGGTGAATTCCCTTCGGCTACGCCTATTTATGGAGCTTGTTAGGCGGGAAATTTCGCCGCGCTCATAGGTACAGGGTACCTTTTACCTTCACCAAGCCGCCTGACCAACTCGATTTGACCCTCTTTTACTAGTTAAAAGTTAAGGAAGGCAACTAAAGGTTGGTCCAATAGCGAAGATCGAAATCGATTAACGCGCTGAAGGGAAGACCATGTCCGACATCACTCCTACATCAATTTCAATTCCAACTTCTGCAGCATCAGCACTAATAGGTGATCCTGCCAAGTTTGGATATGTCGCTGCAGATGGAACGGTCTTCGTTAAAACTTCAACTGGCGATAAAGCTGTTGGTTCATATCCTGGAAAGAGCGCCGAAGAAGCTCTTGCGTATTTCGTCCGAAAGTTCGAAGCTGTTGCTTCAGAAATAGCGCTACTAGCTGCTCGAATAACCAGTGGAGCAATGGTTCCATCTGATGCCTTGGCTTCTGTTAAAAAACTTCGTGATCAAGTAAAAGAGATTAATGCCGTTGGAGATCTTGAAGCACTAGCCAACTCGGTTGAACAACTCGAACCACTCATTGAAGGACATCGCGGCGCTTATGAAGC
This sequence comes from Candidatus Planktophila sp., assembly GCA_051006495.1. GTDB lineage: Bacteria > Actinomycetota > Actinomycetes > Nanopelagicales > Nanopelagicaceae > Planktophila. The sequence continues at coordinate 5,142 of JBPCTE010000059.1, read as the reverse complement.
GAAGAAGGCTGCCGCTGAAGCCGAAAAGAGTGCAAAACGTGCGCAAGTACTTGTTGAAAAAGAAAAAATTGTTGCAGAGGCAGAATCACTTGCACTCTCCGAGAGTTGGAAAACTACTGGCGACCGACTTAAAGATTTATTAACTGAATGGAAATCCGCCCCTCGTCTAGATAAAAAAACTGACACGGAGTTATGGAAACGCTTCTCAGCATCTCGAAACAAATTCGACAAACGCCGTCGAACACACTTTGCAAATCTTGAAGCCACTACCGCTGTCGTGACTGATGCCAAGAAGAGTTTGGTTGCCGAAGCAGAGAAGTTGGCAACTTCTACTGATTGGGTTGCAACCGCAAAGGCTTTCAAATCTCTCATGGATAAATGGAAGGCGGCCGGACGTGGCAAGCCATCAGATGATGCGAAACTGTGGGCACGTTTTAAAAAGGCTCAAGATCAATTCTTCCAAGCTAAAGGCGCTGATCTCGAAAAGCGCGAGATAACAATGAGTGCAAACCTAGCAAAACGAGAAGAGCTTATTGTTCAGATAGAAGCCCTTGTCCCTTTCACAGACGTAAAGGATGCGAAGAATAAATTCAGAGAACTCGCGCGTTCTTGGGAAAAAATTGGCATGACAAACCGAGATAAACGTGCAGCACTTGATGCACGAGTGAGCAAAATTGAAGATGCAATCAAATCAGCTGAAGCTGAAATTTGGCGTAAAACCGATCCAGCCGCAAAAGCGCGCGCGGCTGAAGTTGTAGCTCAGTTACAAAATGCGATAGATAACTATGAAAAAATTGCTGCTAAAGCAGCTAGCGCGGGCAACTCTAAGAAATCTGCCGAAGCGTTGGAATCCGCAGCTGCCCGACGAACCTGGCTTGAAGAAGCTCAGAAATCACTCGCTGAATTTAACTAGTTATTCGTTGTGCGATAAACATCGTAAACGCCTTCGATAGATCTAACCGCTGTTAAAACTGCATCTAAGTGCGTTGCATCTGCCATTTCGAAAGTAAATCTTGAAATAGCAACTCGGTCCTTAGTTGTACTTACTGCAGCGCTCAATATATTCACGTGCTGTTCAGACAATGTACGAGTTACATCAGCAAGCAATCGTGCGCGATCTAAAGCTTCTACTTGAATGTTTACTAAGAACAAACTAGATGCGCCATCAAGCCATTTAACTCCTACTATTCGATCGTTTTGATGTAATCGTAAATCATCTGCATTGACACAATCTGCTCGATGAACCGAAATTCCACTACCTCGAGTAATAAATCCCATAATTGGATCACCTGGTACTGGTGTGCAACACCGAGCCAGCTTTACAAGAACATCGTCAATACCTTCTACTTTGACCGCGCTACTTGAACGCTTTGCTACGGGTGCTCCCCCGGGAACAAAATCCATAGTTGGTTCAGGGTGCGAATCTTCCACGCCCATGAAGAGAACCAATTTATCGATGATTGCCGCTGCCGAAACATGGCCATCTCCAACTGCTGAGTAAAGAGCAGATATGTCTGGATATCTCAATTCATGTGCAAGTTCGAGCAATGCGTGACCTGCAAAGATTTTTTGTAAAGGTAATCCAGCTTTACGCATCTGACGAGCAATAGATTCACGCCCTGCTTCTATTGCTTCTTCACGACGTTCCTTACTAAACCATGCTTTGATCTTAGAACGTGCCCGCGGACTCTTTACGAAATTGAGCCAATCTCGAGAAGGTGCGGCGGAATCACTTTTATTTGTTACCACTTCTACAACATCACCATTATTTAAACGAGTATCAAGAGGAACCAATCGGCCATTTATTTTTGCGCCTGCGCATCGGTTTCCAACGTCAGTGTGAACTGAATAAGCAAAATCCACCGGAGTTGATCCACCCGGCAAAGCAACAACACTTCCTTTTGGGGTGAAAACGAATACTTCCGGAGAGCCTAAATCAAATCGAAGTGCTTCCAAGAATTCAGAGGGATCCTCCGTTTCTTTCTGCCATTCATGTAACTGTCGTAACCACAACATCTGTGGAGACGTGGAATTTGTGTCCGTTCCATGTTTGTATTTCCAGTGTGCGGCGATACCAAATTCAGCTCTTGAATGCATCTCAAAAGTTCGAATTTGGATTTCAATTGCTTTGCCATCTGGACCGATTACGGTTGTATGAAGCGATTGATAAAGATTGAACTTTGGCATAGCAATGTAATCCTTGAAACGCCCAGGAACTGGTGACCATCTAGCGTGAATTGAACCTAGGACCGCATAACAATCTTTAACGTCATTTACTAGTACACGTATGCCTACAAGATCATTAATATCATTGAAATCTCGGCCTCGTACGACCATTTTTTGATAAACGCTAAAGAAGTGTTTCTTGCGACCCGTGACTGTAGCTTCAATCGAATCTTTAGCTAAATCTTCTTCTACGCTCTTGATTACTTCTGCTGTTAAAGCATCACGAGAGGGACTACGTTCGGCAACTAGTCTGGAAATCTCATCAAATTTCTTAGGTTCCAAAACTGCGAATGAGAGATCTTCTAGCTCCCATTTAATTGCATTCATTCCAAGTCGGTGTGCTAGTGGAGCGTAGATGTCTAGAGTTTCACGAGCTTTTCTCTCTGCGCTCGAAGGATCAACGTACTTCCAGGTACGGGCATTATGTAATCGATCTGCCAACTTAATTACTAGAACACGTATGTCGCGTGACATTGCTACAACCATTTTGCGCACTGTTTCAGCTTCAGCTGTTGGTCCGTAACTTAATTTATCGAGCTTGGTTACTCCATCGACAAGAGATGAGATTTCATCACCAAAATCACTCTTAATCTGAGAAAGAGAATACGGAGTATCTTCAACTGTGTCGTGAAGTAATGCGGCAATAATTGTTGAATCATTGAGACCTAATTCAGAGAGAATGTGGGCAACGGCAACAGGATGCGTTATGTATTCATCTCCAGATTTGCGCAACTGCCCTTGATGAGCACTCTTTGCTACTTCATAAGCTTTTTCTACTCTTGCAATGTCAGCCTTTGGATCATGCTCCCTTAAGGAACTGATCAAAGGCTGTAAAAGTGTGTCCATCTGGGACGCAAATAAAGTTACTTGCGACCTTTACGTTTTGGTTGATTGCGAGGTCCACGTCTTTCAGTAACAACGGGGGTAGATGATTCTGATGTCACGGTAGCTGAAGCAAGAACTGTAGAACCACCACGAGCGTTAACTCGCTTAGCAAGTGCCTTCATTGCCGGCTCGCGCTCACGCATAACAGCGAGCAATGGTGTTGCGATGAAGATTGAAGAATACGCACCTGTTGCAAGACCAATGAACAAAGCTAATGAGAGATCTTTCAGTGTTCCTGCACCGAGAAGTCCTGCTCCAACGAATAAAATCGAACCAACTGGAAGTAGCGCCATGATTGAAGTATTCGCCGAACGAACAAGAGTTTGATTTACAGCCAGATTTGCTGCTTGTGAATACGTCATCTTCGAAGATGCAGTAACGGAACGTGTATTTTCTCGAACTTTATCGAAGACCACAACAGTGTCGTAAAGTGAGTAACCAAGGATTGTTAAGAATCCAATAACCGTTGCTGGCGTAACTTCAAAACCAACAAGTGCGTAAATACCAACAGTGATGAAAACGTCATGAATAACCGCAACAATTGCTGCAATCGCCATCTTTGGTTCAAATGCCATTGCAAGATAAAGCATTACTACCGCAAGGAAACCGATGAGACCGTACAGTGCCTTACGGGTAATTTCCTTACCCCATGATGGACCAATGATCTGAGTATCAATTGAATCAACCGAGACGTTAAAGGTTGACGCAAGTGCGTCTTGCAGTGCGTTGGATTTATCAGTTGTGAGTGACCCAGTCTGAATACGAATCTTGTCGTTTCCAACTTGTTGAACAATTGCCTCACCCGTGATGCCAGCCGAAGTCAGTGCTGTGTCAGCTTGGGCTACTGAAGAACCAGCCTTGGTTACGGTGTATGAAGCGCCACCTTTGAATTCGATGCCCAGGTGCAAACCTTGCAATGAAAGTGCAGCAATTGAAGCGATTATCAATAAACCTGAGAGTGCATACCAACGACGTCGTTTACCGATGAAATCTATTGAAGTTTCACCAGAGTGAAGGCGTCCACCGAGTCCTGAAAATTTAGACATTACTTATGCCTCCTTGGTTACATGTGAAAGAGCGCCGAGGCTCTTAGGTGATACGCCAGAAAGCGAATGACCAGAACTAAAGAAATTCAATCGAGCTAGGAATGTTGTCAGTGGTTTTGTGAAAGCAAAGACAACGAGCAAATCGACAAGTGTTGTAAGTCCCAACGTGAATGCGAAACCTCTGACTCCACCTACTGCGAAGAAATAGAGAAGAACTGCTGCAATAATGGATACAAAGTCTGCAACGATGATTGTCCTACGCGCTCTTGTCCAACCAGTTTCTACTGCTGAACGAAGTGATCGACCTTCACGTACTTCATCTCGAATACGTTCGAAATATACTATGAAAGAGTCAGCAGTGATACCAATTGACACAATCGCACCGGCGATACCCGCTAACGTGAGGGTGAAACCTATCCATTTACCCAGAAGCAGGAAGAGCAAATAAACAAGAGCACCGGCGACTAAAAGTGAACCAACTGAAACGATTCCCAATCCACGGTAATAAAGAAGTGAATAAATTAGTACGAGAGCCAATCCCAATAAACCAGCTAATAGGCCAGCGTTTAGCTGATCAGCACCAAGTGTTGGAGAGACTTGCTGAACTTCGCCACGGTCAAATGCCAGTGGGAGTGCACCGTACTTAAGAACGTTTGCAAGATCCTGTGCTTCAACTTGTGTAAATGATCCTGTGATTTGTGCGTTCCCCGAAGGAATGGCTTCATTAATTCGAGGTGCGGAAACAACCAAACCATCTAGAACAATTGCAACTTGATTCTGCGGAGTGGGAAGTGATGTAACACGGGCAGTGATATCTCCGAAAGCTTTTGTGCCTTCATCATTAAATACCAACGACACATACCAAGCGTTTCCGCCTTGTTGATCGATACCTGCTGTTGCTTTGGCAACTTGGCGGCCAAGAACTTCTGCCTTATCAAGAATATATTTCGCGCCGCCGCTTCTATCGCAAGCAACAATCGCACTA
>JBPCTE010000058.1:0-9496 GCA_051006495.1 Candidatus Planktophila sp. | reverse complement strand
GTGCGCAAAGCACTCACTGCTTTCGCGAAATAGTGAAAATGGTAAAGCCAAGTAGTTTCGTGCGAGAATTGCACCAATGAGCAAACGCGTTTATGACGAGAGAGATGCACGTATTCGCCCTGCTCGAAGCACTCGTCCGCGGACTAAAGATCGCCCATCACACGATGATGCAATTAGTGCCCTTGTAACAACCGTTGATCGCGGGCGCACAACGTGCATTACTGAAGAACGCTTAATAGTTACGGCGATGAAGTCTCGCGAATTAGGACCAAAATCCGTAGTCGTTGGTGACACCGTAAGTTTGGTCGGCGATGTAAGCGGAAATGAAGGATCTCTCGCACGCATCGTTGCAGTTAATCCACGCAGAAATTCTTTAAGTAGAACCGTGGATGATGCAGCGAAAATTGAGCGCACCATTGTTTCCAATATCGATTACTTAGTAATTGTTGCCGCGACTACTAATCCTGAACCACGTCGCGGACTTATCGATCGATTCCTGGTCTGTGCATTCCACGAAAATATCTCGCCAGTACTTTTAATTACAAAGACAGATTTAGCTCCACTTCCAGATTTTATTGAGGAGTATCGTGAGCTAGGTGTTCAAATAGTTACAACTTCTAGTAAGACTTCAGAACGCGCTGCCGATGTGGCAAAGATCCGCGCACTTCTTGCTCGTAAAACATCAGTGCTTGTCGGCCACTCAGGTGTTGGTAAATCAACGTTGATCAATGATTTAGTGCCACATGCAGGAAGAATTACCGGTGATGTAAATGATGTAACAGGCCGTGGACGTCACACATCTTCGAGTGCAATCGCACTCCCACTCTCTCCTGACTTAGATCCTGCGGGTGGTTGGGCAATTGATACACCAGGTATTCGTGCATTTGGTTTGGCACATTTAGATCCAAATAAAATTATCGCTTCCTTTAGCGATTTATCTGAAGTTGCGGCGACTTGTATGCCGCACTGCTCACATAGTGAAGAGAGTTGCAGACTCAATGAATGGGCAGCTCCAAATGAAACAATCGATGTTGCTCGTATGCGACGGTTACAGAGTCTGCGATCACTCCTTGAAATTAAGGATTTAGATTCAGCATCAGATTCTTCGACTTCTGATTAAGAAAGAAAAAGTAGTTACACATTCGAGAAGAGATATGCCGTTTGGTTGTTTCTGGCATTCATAAGCCAACAACTGCTCTGCATGTGTGCTTACTTTGCCTCGCGTTGTAGACTGACGAAGTGATGGCTACTCAATACTCGCGCGAAGCCGATGTGGCGCTGGCGCTGAAAATGGCTGATGCGGCCGATCTGATTTCGATGGCACGTTATCAATCCCAAGACTTAGTCGTCACAACCAAGCCAGATAACACACCTGTAACAGATGCAGACAGAGCAACTGAAAAGGCTCTGCGCGACATTCTTGCTAAAGAGCGTCCAGAAGATGGATTAGTTGGCGAAGAGTTTGGAACTAGCGGCACTGATGCCAAACGTTATTGGGTTATTGATCCAATTGATGGAACAAAAAACTTTATGCGCGGTGTGCCAAGTTGGTCCACACTTATTGCTCTGATTGAACGCAATGATGATGGCACAGAACGAATTGTTGTTGGAGTAGTTAGTGCACCGGCACTATTTCGTCGCTGGCATGCTGCCCTTGGACTAGGCGCATATGTTTCACTTAATAATGGCGCACCAAAGCAGATCCGGGTCTCAGGTATTTCTACTATTAGTGATGCATCCATAACATATTCAGATTTCAATAATTGGGATCAATATTTGCCAAAGGTTCAATCACTTCTTGCCGCCGCAAATAGAACTCGTGGCTTCGGAGATTTCTGGGCGCACATGTTGGTCGCAGAGGGCGCAGCAGAAGTTGCACTGGAAATTGGCGTAGCCCTTTGGGACATGGCTGCGATTTCAATTATTGTCACCGAAGCTGGTGGACGTTTTTCAAGTATTGATGGAGTTGAAGGCCCAGGGCATGGAAGCGGACTTTCGACAAACTCAATTCTTCACACACAAGTACTTGATGCGCTGAAGGTTAAGTAATGACTAAGCGCGCCTTAGAAAGTCGCACACTCAAGTTAGAAGGAATGACGTGCAGTGCGTGTGTAAATACAATTGAACGTGCACTCAATAATTTAGAGGGCGTGAGCGCAACTGTTAACTATGCGAGCGAAACCGCGCACGTTTTGGCACCTGCCGAGGTATCTACTAAGAAGTTAATAGCAACAGTTAAAAGCGCTGGGTACTCGGCAGAGTTGCTGGGGGATTCAAATCAATTTGCATTACATAGCAAGCGTTCTGCCGTTGCTCTTTTCTTTGCTCTACTTTTTTCACTTCCAGCAATAGCAATTTCTATGACAGTGGATTGGCACGAGCAAATTGATGCCAGAATTTTGCAAACACTTGATGACCTTCGAATTTTGCATCCAATGTATTCGCCAACGGCATGGTTGGTAATTGCGCTCAGTGCACCAGTTGTTCTCTTGGTCGCATGGCCAATTCATCGCGCTGCACTTCGCAATCTCCTGCATCCAACAATGGATAACTTAATTTCGATGGGATCACTAGCGGCATTCGGTTGGTCAATTTATGCAAATTCCACTGGCAACGGCGATGTTTATACAGAAGTGGCTGCAGGGGTTATCACCTTTGTCGTACTTGGAAGATTCTTGGAATCTCGCGCAAAACGACGTGCAAGCAGCGCACTCTCTGCGCTATTAGCTTTAAACGTGAGAGAAGTAAGTGTTATTCGCGGCGGACTAACTGTTCTTATACCAGCTGAAAATTTAGAAATTGGCGATGAATTCATTGTCGCTCCGGGTGATCGTGTTGCAACAGATGGTGTAATTGTTTCAGGAAATAGTTCGGTGGATAACTCACTGATTACTGGCGAATCATTGCCACTAACAGTTGGTCCGGGTGATCGTGTTATTGGAAGTTCAGTAAACACAAATGGTCGCTTGGTTGTTCGAGCAACTCGCGTCGGTCGAGATACTGAATATGCCCGAATAACTTCGATGGTTATGGAAGCTCAGAGCACTAAAGCACCGATTGCTCGCCTAGCCGATCGCGTCAGCTCTGTATTTGTACCAATTGTAACTGTGATTTCTTTAGCAACATTTGGAGTACTTCGTTATAACGGTTATTCACTATCGGATGCAATTGCCACATCAATTGCTGTCATTGTGATTGCTTGCCCATGTGCACTTGGACTTGCAACGCCAGTTGCCTTATTAGTTGCTTCAGGTCGCGGTGCTCAACGCGGAATTATTATCCGCAATCCCCGTGTACTAGAAGTAGCTCGCAAGGTAGACACAATAGTTTTAGATAAGACTGGAACTCTTACCACCGGTGCAATGAAAGTTCATGAAATAACAGTTGCAACGGATGCTGGCGCAGTACTTGGCGCTTCCTTTGAGCCGCTAATTCGTGAAGCAACCATTCTTTCTACAGCGCTTTCGATTGAAGAACAGAACAATCATCCGATTGCTTTGAGTATTCGCGATTTCATCTCAGCACAGGGAATTAAATCCACATCTGTTTCCGAATTCCAGGTAACTCCTGGATCAGGCGCAGCGGGGCGCGTAAATCTAGGAACTCATTCACCTGTTGTATTAATAGGTTCACCTGCCGCCGTTGCTCATAGCACTACGCCTTTTCATTCACTTATTACTTCCGCAGTAGAACGTGGACATGAAGCGGGTTTGAGTGTTTCAGTATTAGCGTGGGATGGGGTTGCACTCGCAGTCTTTGCAGTGGGCGATGAACTTAAAACTGATGCCGCAGAGACAATTGCTCAGTTAAAGAACGCGGGAATTACTCCATGGTTATTAACTGGTGATTCAGACGACGCTGCTCAATCAATTGCTAAGCAAGTAGGAATTGAGAGCGATCACGTTTTCTCTGGTGCCTTACCTCAAGGAAAACTTACAAAGATTCGTGAGTTACAGAGTCAGTCACACACTGTTGTCATGGTCGGCGATGGCATTAATGACGCAGCCGCCTTGGTTGGTGCAGATGTAAGTATTGCGATGGGAACAGGTACAGATGTTGCCGTTTCAAGTGCGGACATAACGCTGATGCGAAGTGATCTTGCAGCGGTATTAGATGCACTAAAACTTTCGAAGCGCACTCTTAGAACTATTCGCGTAAACCTAGGTTGGGCTTTTGCATACAACATCGTTGGAATTCCTATTGCTGCACTCGGTTTATTATCACCAATGTATGCAGCAGGCGCCATGGCGTTATCTAGTTTGTTTGTAGTAACTAACTCATTGCGCATCAAAGTCCCACGTTCTAAATAGCTTCAAGCATCTCACTCTCGTAACCGTTTCATAATTAGCTAAATAGCTTCAAGCATCGGTCTTGCGGGTACTTCATAAATTTTTCCAAGGGGAGAAGTCCATGTACATGCACCATCGGAGTGAGACTTTAATTTCCAGCCACCATGAGTTTTTAATCGATGGTGTCTTCGGCAGAGCGCTCCAAGATTTGCCGCAGATGTTTGACCGCCGCTCTCCCAACTCTGGGCGTGATCTAAATCTGCTCGAGCTGCAGAGTGTCGGCATCCGGGAAATCTGCACGTTCGATCTCGCGCGATCAGAAAATCAACGAGCGCTTGCGGTGGTTCATAACTTTCGCGACCAAAATCTAGAAGTGTTCCACTTTGTGGATCTGTAATAAATCGTTGCCACTTGCCATCAGATGCTAATGCTCGGGCAACAGATGCGGGAATAGCACCATATCCAGCAAGTTGTCCTGGATTTTCAGCAAGACCGAGAAGAGTCGGCAAATCAATGGTGACATTGACCGTTACAGGTCTGCGATGAAGTTTTACATCAACATTGTTCTGTTGAAGTGACCACGCTGCAATGCTTGTAAGCGCATCCGCACGTTTCATATCCATTGAGCGGTGCTCTCCTGGTTGAACTTCAGAATCATTAATGAAATCTGAACCAGTTGAACCAGTTGAACCAGTGGCACCAGTTGAACCAGTGAAAGGATTAACTCCAGCGGAACCTGCTTGTCTTTCCCCGGAAGAATTCACTCCATTTGAATTTAAAGTTATGGATTCATTAGCAATTTGAGCATGAATGAAGTTCTCGATTGCTTTCATTACGATCTGCGCATCTTCAGCTGGTAAAATTGCAACAATCGTGGAGAGTCCATCAACTTCTCTAAAGCATGAAACTCTGCGGGTATCACGAGCTCGTTCTGCGATTTCTTCGAATGGTTCTGGCGCTAACTTGGCAATTGTTGTGCGCACTTTGTTCGCCACCTGAGTGGGCGTATGAAACTCTGCATAAGCGAGTGCACTCTGTTCTATGGAGTAGATATGTGCCGGACCCATTCCATCTCGAATAGCTGAGGCGCTTTCACGAGCGATAACAGTTGCGTGTGCAGGTGAAATTTCACCCATTGCAAGTGCTGAACAGACATTTGGTAAATGGTTAACGAGAGTTCTCGCAACATCGATCCGAATCTGTGCTGTGCCAGAAGACATACGAAGCGCAGTGGCTACATCTTCTCTTTCTGCATCATCAACTCCAGTAAAAATATCATCGCTCTTACTTCCCTCTTCACCGGCTACCGCAACGATGGCACGTTGCATCTTTGCCTGAAGCCAACTAATTTGTCGCTCGAGTGCGGATAAGTAATCAATCCGGGCAGCTGCTGGAAGATCAAAGGGATCGATTGCAAATAGTGATGTAAGAGTTTCGATGCCCGGTGCGGCGGCAAGTAGTCGAGAGACGAGTTGTGTGCGCATGTGTGAACTATCTCTAGGCGCACTGACAGAGTGTGGAAGTTATCCCCATGTCCAAACTAGAGTTGTGGGCGCTATGAAGATCGAAAAATCACAGAGCGTTAGCATGAGTGGGGCTTCAAGAGCATCCGCCTCACTTTCAGCACCCTCTTTATACGAAATTTTATATGAAAATTTATGCGATAAGGCGTTCAGTGCAAAAAATCTTCTCTACTTATTTATCTGTACAACTTTACTTTCAGTAACCTCCGCGTTTAACGTGCTTACGGCTCCGGCCGCGCAAGCTTTTGATCTTCCCCTTACTGTTGCAGCGGATCAATTATCTGGATATGAGAGATCACTTTTTAATCACTGGATTGATGCAGATAAAGATCGCTGCGATACACGCAAAGAAGTTCTCATTCAAGAAGCAGTCGTACTTCCAAAGTTAAGTAGCGGTTGCGTCTTCACTGGCGGTAAATGGATTAGTCCATATGACAATCTTTCAACGACTGATTATTCAACTCTTGATATCGATCACATGGTTCCGCTCTCAGAAGCATGGAGATCTGGTGCATGGAAATGGTCGCCGGCTCAACGTGAAGCCTTTGCAAATGATCTAACAGATCCACGTGCACTTGTAGCAGTAACTGCTTCACTTAATCGCCAAAAGAGCGATCAAGATCCAAGTACATGGTTACCACCTGAAAATAAATGCACATACGTTTCTAACTGGATTGCAATCAAAGTTCGATATTCACTTACTGTTGATTCAGCAGAAGCCAACGCACTTACATCCCTGATTGCATCCTGCAACATTACTTCCATTACTGCTTTTTCACTTCCCGCATACGCAATTACTGCAGGAGTTAATCCCATTACGTTGACTGCAACTCCTACATCCGCATCTACCCAAGCTGCGCCGACTCCTCTTCCCATTTCAACTTCAACAGGCTCAAAATCAACAGCAGCACCTAAAGCAAAGAAGGCGGTTAAATATTTAACGTGCGCAAAGGCACGTGCCGCAGGTGTAACACCGATTATTCGCTCTAAAAATAAAACCTTGTACGCCCTTAACAAGGCGCTTGATCGCGATAAAGATGGCATTGCCTGTGAGTAGCAGCGTTTTTTAAGGGCCCTTTGAGCAGTTAAGATTGGCGCGTGGAACCACAGAAAGTACTTCTCTATTACGGCTTTACGCCGATCGAAGACACTGCTGCTGTGCGCTTATGGCAGCTCACTCTCTGTGAATCCTTAGGAATTAAAGGTCGCATCCTTATCTCGCGCCACGGGATTAACGGAACCGTTGGCGGCGACATGGAATCTCTGAAGAAATATGTTGCACGTACCAAGAAGTATCCAGGATTTAAGAAAATCGATTTCAAATGGTCCGACGGAAGTGGAAATGAATTCCCTCGCCTCGCAGTTCGTGTGAAGGATGAACTCGTTGCGTTTGGTGATCCTTCAGTTATTAAAGTCAATGAAGAGGGCGTTGTCGGCGGCGGCAAACATCTCAAACCATATGACGTGCAAAAACTCGTTGAAGAGCGCGGAGATGAAGTGGTCTTCTTCGACGGTCGAAACGCATTTGAAGCAAAGATTGGTAAGTTTAAAAATGCTGTAATTCCCGACGTAACAACATCACGTGATTTTGTTGAAGAGATTAAGAGCGGAAAGTACGATCATCTAAAAGACAAACCTGTTGTTACATATTGCACTGGCGGAATTCGTTGCGAGATTCTCTCTGCTGTCATGGTCGACAATGGATTTAAAGAGGTTTACCAAATCGAAGGTGGAATCGTTAAGTACGGAAAGAAGTACGGCGACAAGGGTTTGTGGGAAGGCTCGCTCTATACATTTGATGCGCGCATGGCCATAGATTTTTCATCTCAAACAAAGGTAATTGGTGAGTGCGAAAGCTGTAATGCACCAACTAAACAGTTCTACAACTGTGCCCGTAAGGCTTGCCACGAATTAGTTTTGCTCTGTGAGGATTGTTCAAAGATTGATGTAAGCAAGAGCTGTATTCACGATAGCAATCGCGCTTACGACTCTGAAATGGTTGGTTAGTTTTACTCTTCTACGATTTCGGTAGGCGCACCATGCACGTTCAAAACACCTTCTGCCTTGTGAGCTGAATTGCCTAACTTATGACCTTCACCAGAACGATTCACCGGACGCTCTGATTTATTAATAGCTGGCACGGTTCCTAGCAATCCTTTTTGGAAATCTTCAAAAGCTTGAAGAACTTCGCGCTTGGTATTCATTACGAATGGCCCCATCCATGCAACAGGTTCCTTAATTGGCTGGCCACCAAGAATAAATAGCTCTAATTCAGGTGAACGACTCTCTTGTTGATTGGCTGCGCGAATAACCAAAGAGTCTCCCTCACCGAAAACAGTGAGCTGCCCCATCTGAACTGGCCGAGATTCTTCGCCAACAAAACCATGTCCTGCCAATGTGTAGACAAGTGCGTTGTAATCTTTGCGCCACGGAAGACGAAGTTCTGCACCCGGTTGAACAGTTGCATGAACCAATGTGATTGGAGTCTGAGTAGATCCAGGACCTTTGTGTCCATCAATTTCACCTGCAATAACGCGAATCAGCGCACCGCCATCGTGGGATGCAAGAAGTGCAACTTCACTTGCGCGAAGATCTTGATATGCAGGCGGTGACCACTTTTTAGCTGCTGGAAGATTTACCCACAATTGAAAACCGTGGAACAAGCCACCACTCATAACTAAATGCTCTGGCGGAGTTTCGATGTGCAATATTCCTGCACCAGCAGTCATCCACTGAGTGTCACCATTTTGAATTGTTCCGCCGCCACCATTGTTGTCATAGTGATCAAAGATTCCATCAATAATGTATGTAACAGTTTCGAAACCGCGATGTGGGTGCCAAGGAGTTCCCTTCGGTTCACCCGGTGCGTATTCCACTTCACCCATTTGATCTAAGTGAATGAATGGATCGAGTTCTGACATATCGACACCGGCAAATGCACGACGTACTGGAAAGCCTTCGCCTTCAAAACCTTGTGGAGCTGTTGTAATGCTCTTAACGGTGCGCGCACGAGATCCTGGTGCCTCAATCACTCGAGGCAGAATTGTTACATCGCTAACGGTAACTGCTGGCATTTCAACTCCTTATTTCAATACGTTGAGAATAGTTGAACTTTCAACTACCTGCAACTTGAGAAATTAGAGGTTTTTAAGCGCAGAAACAACCTTGGTTAGCGAAGCCTTTGCATCTCCAAAGAGAAGCATTGTCTTTGGATCAAAGAGCAGTTCATTTTCAATTCCAGCAAAGCCTGGGCGCATTGAACGCTTAAGGAAAATAATGTTTGCAGCGTTAGCAACTTCAAGAATTGGCATTCCATAAATTGGGCAACCAGGTGTTGTTTGCGCCGCTGGATTAACAACGTCATTTGCGCCAATAACAATTGCAACATCGGTCTGTGCAAATGTTGGGTTTACTTCTTCCATTTCAGCTAATTGGTCATATGGAACGTTTGCCTCTGCTAGCAATACGTTCATGTGTCCTGGCATACGACCTGCAACTGGGTGAATACCGTATGCAACGTCAATACCTTTTGCCAACATTAAATCTGCTAACTCACGCACTGTGTGTTGTGCTTGCGCAACTGCGAGACCAAAGCCCGGAACAATAACTACGCGACGCGCATAGTTAAGCAAGATTGCAACGTCATCGGGTGAACCAGATCGAACTGGACGATCTTCGGCAGCG
>JBPCTE010000057.1:0-9007 GCA_051006495.1 Candidatus Planktophila sp. | reverse complement strand
TGTTTCTTGAGCCAATGTGAATGCGCATGAGGAACCATGTAGTCCTGATCGCCTTGCCAGATTTTTACTGGCTTTGAAATTGATGCAAGTTCAAACCCCCATGGTTTTGTAAAGGCAACGTCATCATCAACCCATCCATCAAAACTGATGGCAAGACCAGATCTAATAGCCGATGCAATTACATCTGCAAAAGAGCCTTCCATGGATTTCTTATCCACTTCGCTAATTAATCCCCCAAATGCTTCGCGGATTTCTGCGCCTCCTGCAGATTTAAAGACTGATGCATTATCTACAAACCATTTCTGAATGACTTCTTCACCTTGTAAAGATGCACCAAACTCATCATGATTTTCCTGTGCCATGCCATTTAAAAAATCTAAATCATCGACTCCGTATGCACCGACTCCGGCAAGAGTAATTGCGCCAGCATTGCTCTCAAGCAGAGTATTTGCCAGCGCGTGTGGACCGCCACCTGACCATCCAATTGCAACAAATCGTTCAACCCCCATTGATGTGAGCACTTCTGAAATATCATTATTTATGCTGATGATGCTGCGACCTTGATCGCGGCCACTGTTTCCATAACCTGCTCGGCTATAAGAGATAGCGCGAATTCCGAGGCCTTGGGCGTATGTAAACCACTGACTCCATAGCGATGCGCTAGCAGGTGTTCCATGATGAAAAACAAGTGCGCTTGTGCTCTTTACTCCGTTATCTAAGACTTCTAATTCGCGTCCAGAGCTAAGTGTGAATTGAGGCATTTTCAGAGCCTACATCTCTGCCACAATGTGGCGCATGAAAAGCGGTTTCAACTTCACAATCACGGCCCGCGATGAAAAAACGCTCGCACGTGTTGGAACCATTTCAACGCCACACGGACAAATCCAGACTCCAGCTTTTATTCCTGTTGGAACAAAAGCCACAGTGAAGTCAGTTTTGCCGGAGTCAATGCGAGATTTAGGTGCACAAGCATTGTTGGCCAATGCGTATCACCTTTATTTACAGCCAGGTCCAGATGTCTTGGATGAAGCTGGTGGGTTGGCAAAGTTTATGAATTGGGATGGACCAACAATTACTGACAGCGGTGGCTTTCAGGTTCTTTCACTTGGTGTTGGTTTCAAAAAAGTCTTAGCAATGGATGCAAAAACCTTTAGATCTGATGAAGTTATTGCTGGCAACAAAGAACGCTTAGCTCACGTTGATGATGAAGGTGTGACCTTTAAATCGCATTTGGATGGCTCAATGCACAGATTTACTCCAGAGATTTCAATGCAGGTTCAGCACCAAATCGGCGCCGATATCATTTTCGCCTTTGATGAGTGCACAACACTTCACAATACGCGTCGATACCAAGAAATTGCGATGCAACGGACGTTTAATTGGGGTTTACGTTGTTTAGATGAACATAAACGTCTGACGGATCTACGAAGCGATAAGCCATACCAGGCCCTCTTTGGGGTTATTCAAGGCGCGCAGTACGAAGACTTAAGAAAGAAAGCTGCAACAGATTTTGCAGCGATGTCATCTTCAGATATTTCCTACGATGGTTTTGGCATCGGTGGGGCGCTAGATAAAGACTCTCTAGGAACAATCGTTAAGTGGGTCAATGAAATACTGCCGGAAAACAAGCCAAAACACCTGCTTGGTATTGGTGCACCTGAAGATCTCTTTGTTGGCGTTGAAAATGGAATTGATACCTTTGATTGTGTCTTGGCTTCTCGCATTGCACGCACTAGCGCGGTCTACACAATGGAGGGTCGATTTAATCTCTCAAATGCTGCGTATAAGCGAGATTTTAATCCAATCGATGATGAATGCGATTGCTATACCTGCACGCATTACACCCGGGCTTATCTTCACCACGTTTTCCGCGGTAAGGAAATTATTGCTGCAACACTGGCCACGATTCATAATGAGCGATACATCGTTCGCCTAGTTGATCAGATGCGACAAGCTTTAGTGGATGGAAATTTTAAAGATATGAAGTTAGATTATCTCGGGCGCTACAAACACAAGTCGGGTCAATTTAACGATTAAGAAAATTTTTTCTATAATCAGCAACACTCATTTCATAAATACTCTCTGGTCCGTCGATTTCATCTATTTGTTCACCGACGTAGGTAAATCCAAAAGATTTAATCAAGGCAACAGAGGCGACATTGGAAGCGCTCACCGTATAACGTAAAATTCGTACTTCTGGTTCAGTAACAACCCATCCCCACATACCGTGCAAAATTTCTTTTCCAAAACCCTTGCGTTGATGTGCAGATTCAACTCCTAATCCAATCTCAATCATGCCGTTCTCATCTGGTGCTCCATGAAAACTTGCACTTCCAATAACTTCTTGCGTGCTTCTAAGCACTACCCACCGCACGAACCACTTATTCAGCTCCGGGTTTTCTTTAACCTGTGGGACTCGCCATGCGAGCGGGCCTTGAAAATCTATGAGAACACGAAGTGGGTTAGTGAAGTCTGCATCTGCCAATGCTTGAGTGTCATCGCGCTCTTCAAACAAGTTGATGAGGTCATCCGCCTTGATGTGGTGAAGGTCAAGGCGCTCAGTTGAAATCAGTTGCACGGACGGAGTATCTCACCGATCAAATGACGAAGAGTTGTTTTGCCTTTTCAACTGCGGAATTGCGTCCATCTACTTCAAGTTTTCTGTAAATGTTTCGTAGATGTGTTTTCATCGTATTTTGGGAAACGTGCAAAGAACTCCCAATCGCGCTAATGGGTCTACCTGTTGTTAGATTTTTCAAAATCTCAATTTCACGTTTTGTGAGAGCTTCTGAGACCCCTGGCCGATTTTGATCCTGCATTTTTAATCGCTCGGCTGCCGATCGTGCTAATTCCTCTAAATAAACCGTTGGACGCTCACTTGAAGACTTGATAATTAAATTTAAAATTTTAGGAGATTGACGCAATAATGTTTCTCTTGCACCAAATTGAGCAGCCAAATCCAGAGCTTTCCTAAGGTGTCCCAGTGCTTCTTTTTCGCGATCAATTACTGAATCTGCTTCAGCAATGTGTTTATACATTTTTTCCCGCGGAGTTCCTTCTGGAAGTTCGATGAGAAATTTGCTAGGAATTCGCTTGCCCTGGCGCTCAAGAACCACTGGCTTAAATCGAGTGACAAAATGACCTTCAGGCATTCGATCTAATAATTGAAGAACTCGCGAATAATCAGAGACTATGTATCTCAAAAAGGCTTCATTGGCATCAACCAAAGTGTCAAGTTGATTCACGCCCAATGCCTCGCGAACAAATTTTCTTTGTAGCTTAATACCATCGAAAGCTTCCTCAACTTTAGATTCTAAAATTAACTGCCGTAGCAAGTAACCATCGGACAGCACAAACCAAACTTTCTGCTTAGCTGGTAATGAGAGTTCGCGAACTAACTTAAAGGCGTTCATTGATTCAGCAGTTTTTGTAAATTCCAGTAGGCAACGTGCTCGAATGTAATGAAGATCAATTGGTCCAGAGATTCCACGAAACCCGTTTAATTCCGAAATCGCAATTCCCGAACATGCCGAATCAAATGCTTCATAATAATTACCCTCGGCAAAGCTGGCTATCGCACTAATTGCATTGAGATAGTACATTGGAAGCGGTGCGTAATCGGATGTCAAAAATTCCTGAGCTCGCTTGTAAATTTTTATACATTCCTCGTAATCTTCTAATGCTAATGCTTTATTTGAAAGTAATCGTAAAACATGTAACCTGTCAATATTTTCAATGTCGCGAACGCCCTCAGCTTGTTTTAAAACAAATTCAACTTCATAATCTAATTTGGATAAATTTCCATTTGAAAAACTAATTGTCGCAGAAGATACATGGGCAGATTTTTCCAAGAAATTTTTGAGACTTGACTCTTTAACCCTAAAAAGTAACTCTTCAATTAGCGCTAATGCCACCTCAAACTCTAAATTAACTACATTGGCCGCAATTTGCAGACTCAATCTCCGGACATAACCACTCTCTGATTTATCACCGATAATTTTGCTCCAATGCAACAAAAAATCACCCTGTCCGGTTGCCGCCATTAAACGAATATTATTTTTTAAAATATTTTGCAGTAGCTCTTTATCCTCAGATTGATAAGCATGCGAGAGTGCTAAGCCAATATTTTTGTGTTCCAAAAAATATTCGGTGAGCTTCCGGTGAGTTTCCAATTTGTTTTGAGCAGTTTTTTCGAATTCATTTTGAAGGGAATTGCGGATAATCGGATTGAGTCTAAATGAACGTTTTGTTTCAGAATGAGATGAAATAATAATTCCATCGGCTACCATACGAGCAAAAAATTGTTGTGATGGAAAATTTCCAAGAAGTAGTTCGGCGATTTCTGTGTCAAATTCATCTAGTACACTCAAAATGGATAACATATCCGTGTCTTCAATGTTTATAGATTCTAGAATTGCCTCGACCAAATAATTAAGTGGATCGGATTGACTGGCAATTGCCTCTTGAATCGAAAAATCAATATCGCCATTACTAAGTTTTCTAGTTAAAAGTTGAACAGCTGCTGGCCACCCGTGGGCATATTCCAAAATTCGATTTATTTGGGTATCTTCAATATCTATTTCAGATAGCTTTGCAATTTTCGATACTTCATCAGAGGTAAATACTAAATCTTGCGCTGTAATCAAATTTAAATTCCCCAGCGATGCAAATCTCGAATACGATGCCTCAGGAGGAGTTCTGGAAATTACAACTATATGTAAATTTTTTGGGACAGAGTCCAAAAAGATTCGAGTAGATTCAAGAAAAAAATCGGGCAATTCTTCTGCATTATCAAGGACCCAAACGAGATCTTCATTCAGATTATGAAGTTCATTACTTAGTCTCCGAATTGTTTCCTCTGCATAGTTTTTTATGATGGTTCCAGCCCAAGGAGCAAAATCAGGGTTTATATTGCGAACCGATTGAATCATGTGCATTGCTAAAGTTTCATATGAGTCATGTTTGTTAAATTGCGTCCAAATAACTTTGGTTTGAATCTGATGTGCCCATTCAGTCACGAGCGCAGATTTTCCGTATCCCGCCGGAGCAACGAGCAAAGTAGCTCCCGGTCGTTTTTCTGAAAATAATGGGAACAAGTTTTTACGAGAAACAAAGTTTGTAGGTAGTGATGGCATTAACGTTCTAGAAAGAGTTACCCCTTCGATTATTGGAGTAAGCGAAGTCTTGGGGCGATGTGGCATGCCTAAGGGTGATACGGCTTAACTAAATTTCCAAGCCAATACTCACCCCGAGGGGGTGATTAACTAGCGTGAATTCACGGCTGTGGAATTCCAGAGTAATCAGTCGTATAGTTCAACTTATGTTAAATCTGCACTCAGTTGATTTGTGGCAACAAGCTACAGTCATTGTGGATGCAGCAATAGCCGCTGTTCTCGGCTCAATTATTGGGTGGGAGCGTGATAGGGCGGGAAAATCTGCTGGTCCGCGCACTATGGCTCTGGTCGGCACATCTGCGGCTGGAATCGTGGCGATAGGAGCGATTCTGGACAAAGCAGCCAATTACGGAGATCCGACGCGAGCGCTGCACGCAATTATCACGGGCATCGGATTTTTGGGCGCTGGATTAATCTTCACGAACCGAAGCTCCGGGATTCAAGGGGTTACAACAGCGGCGACGGTCTTTGCGACAGCCTCAATGGGATGCGCGGTGGGATTGGGCTTTCAGGTCGCCGGCATTGGCATGACTATCATTATTTTAGTAATTTTGAGATCAACTCAGGTGCTGGAAAAAGCAACTGCTCTTCGTAATCACGAATAACCCAAAAATCAGGCAGTAATTAACTTTCGTACTCCTGCTCGCCCACTAGCAATTTCAGGCAAATAGGTGAATATTTAGCGCCCAAGAGGGCGTCCCTAGCGCCTTCGGGTTTTACCCCTAATTAGGCCTAATAGAAAGAGGTTACTTGTGTCGAAGAGACTCAAAGTCCTTGCTGGCGTAGCCGGAGTTGCACTTGCAGCTTCAATGCTCGCAGCAATGCCTGCTGGTGCTGCAGCATCAAAGGCAGCAACAGCAAAATCAGCAAGTGAAGTTGGCGGTCTTGCAGGATTGATCAAACTTGCAAAGGCAGAAAAAGAACTCAATGTAATTGCACTTCCACGTGACTGGGCAAATTACGGCGAAATGATTGACACATTCTCAAAGAAGTACGGCATCAAGGTAAATAGCGCGAACCCAGATGGTTCAAGTGCTGATGAAGTTGCTGCTGTTAAAACTCTTAAGGGTCAATCACGTCAACCAGACGTAGTAGATGTTGGAGTTGCATTCGCAGTGCAAGGTGCAGATGAAGGACTATGGGCGCCTTACAAGGTTGCAACATGGAATGACATTGCAGCTGATGCGAAAGCTGAAAGTGGCGAGTGGTACTACGACTACGGCGGCTACATTGCTATCGGTTACGATGCAAAGCGCGTTGCAGTTGCACCAAAGTCAATTAAAGATCTTCTAAATCCTCGTTATAAGGGACAAGTTGCTCTTAACGGAAACCCAGCAAAAGCAAACGCAGCATTCTCTGCTGTTTATGCTTCATCAATTGCTAACGGTGGCGGTCTTCAAGACATCACTAAGGGACTTGATTTCTGGTCAAAGATGAAGAAGGCAGGTAACTTCATTCCTGTTGAAGCAACACCAGCAACAGTGCAGAGTGGTCAAACACCAATCACACTTGACTGGGATTACCTACAAGGTAAGTATTCAAAAGAATCCGCTGGAAAGGTTGACTGGAAACTAGTTGTTCCAAGCGACGCTGTTTTCTTCGGTGGATATGCTCAAGCAATTGTTAAGAACTCACCACACCCAGCAGCTGCTCGTTTGTGGCAAGAGTTCCTCTACAGCGATGAGGGACAGAACATCTGGCTTAAGGGTGGCGCTCGTCCAATTCGCTTAGAAGCAATGGCAAAGAAGGGAACTGCAAACAAGACTGCGATCAAGGCACTGCCTGCAACACCTAAGGGTGCTACAGCAACCTATCCAGCTCTTGATGACGTTCTCACTGCAAAGAGCCTCGTAGCAACGCTATGGGGAACACTCTAAGTAATGACATCCGCAGCAATGCGGTCAACAAGTGAAACCACGACCGGGGGCAACCCCGGTCGTGGTTCTCTTAAAGGCCCACTCCGTTCAGTAAGAACCTACTTTGGGCTCTTCCCATTTTTTATTTACTCTGCAATTTTTTTAGCGGTTCCAACACTTCAAGTAATCATCTTGGCTTTCAAGAATCAAGATGGGGCATGGACTCTGGAAAATGTTCAAGAAGCCATAACTGGCGTTTATTTATTATCTTTTCAACAGAGTATGTGGCTCTCTGCTATCTCTGCTGTCACTGGCGCGATTTTCGGATTTATAGCTGCTTACGCAATTACCGTTTCAAATATTCGTGTTCTCCGTCGAGTGATTCAAACCGCCTCCGGAGTATTTGCTAACACCGGCGGTGTTCCCCTCGCATTCTTCTTTATTGCATCTATCGGTACCTACGGATTACTCACAACAACGCTTCAAAAAATTGGAATTGATTTGTATTCGGGGGGCTGGACGCTCTTCACATTCTCAGGACTTGTACTTGTTTATTTATACTTCCAAATCCCTCTCATGATCATTGTTATTTTACCTGCAATCGATGGACTGCGACTGGAGTGGCGTGAGGCTGCAGGAAGTCTTGGGGCATCAAAATGGCAATTCTGGCGCTATGTTGCAATCCCGTTACTTGCACCGGCATTTACTGGCGCGTTATTACTTTTGTTTGCAAACTCTTTTGCAGCATATGCAACCGCATCAGCTTTGACCAGCGGAACAATTCCATTAGTGCCGCTACAAATTGGTTCACTTGTCTCTGGAAACGTGATCGCGGATAAAGCAAACCTCGGTTACGCACTTGGTTTCGGGATGGTCGTCATAATCGGAATCGTTATGACCGGTTATGCAATCTTGCAACGTAAGACAGCGAAGTGGTTGAGTAACTAATGGCCACTATGACTACACCTGTGCGCGTAACGAAACGCAAAGTTCAAAAGGGTATGACTCTTACTCCAAAACTTGGGCCAGGTCTTGGTTTTGGTCTTGGAGTAGTTGCTTTCTATTTCTTCTTGCCAATCATAAGTTCTTTTGAATTTAGTATCCGAGGCGCAAATAATGTTTACTCTCTTGAGGCCTACACCAGAATTCCTACAACTCAGGATTTTGGAACTGTTCTAGCTCTCACCGGAAAACTTGCGCTTGTAACCATTATTCTTTCAACACTGATCATGGTTCCAACGGTGACCTTAGTTCATCTCACTGCAAAGAAATTTCGCCGTGTGGTTGAATTTATTTCGCTACTTCCACTGGTTATTCCTCCAGTTGTTTTAGTTCTGGGAGTACTTGCTTCAATGCCAGTTTCGCTTAAAGGAACTCCGTATTTACTTGCCCTGGAATACGTAATGCTTTCGATGCCATACACATTTCGAGCACTCGATGCTGGGCTTGGCGCAATTGACGTGCGAACTCTGGTTGATGCTTCACGTGGTCTTGGTGCTCCTTGGCGCGTTGTATTTGTTCGAATTATTGCTCCAAATATCCGAAGTGCGATATTCGGTTCTATATTTCTAACGTTGGCTCTTGTATTGGGTGAGTACACAATGGCTGCACTCATGCTCTGGAATACATTTCCAACGTGGATTGCTCTAGTTGGCCAGCAAGAAGCAACCCTTGCTGTCGCGCTCTCAATATTTAGCCTTGTCTTTGCTTGGCTCTTATTGCTTGCGCTATCTGCAGTTGAACGTCGTCAGAAGGCACGTCTCTAGTGTTAATTAAGAATAACTAAAGGGGAAATAAATTGAGTACATCATCTAGTAGTCGAGTAACGATTACCGATCTTCGCCGCACATTTGGTGAAGTTGTTGCCCTCGATTCATTCTCACTCGATATTAAGCCAGGTGAGCTCGTAACGCTGCTAGGCCCTTCTGGTTGCGGTAAGACAACTGCTCTTCGCATGGTTGCAGGACTTGATGTTCC
>JBPCTE010000056.1:0-1691 GCA_051006495.1 Candidatus Planktophila sp. | reverse complement strand
CAGAAGGTGATGTAGATATTCGCTGTCCAAACACACAGAGCTGCCCAGCCCAGTTGCGTGAACGCATTTATTACATAGGTTCGCGAGCAGCACTTGATATAGATGTCTTAGGTTATGAAGCAGCAGTTGCGTTGCTTGAAGCCAAAATTATTACGGATGAATCAGATCTCTTTGCTATATCAAAAGCGAAGTTAATGACATCAGAGTTCTTCACTAAAAAAGATGGCGAAGCAGGTGCCAACGTTGAAAAACTATTGATAGCACTCGAAGGTGCAAAGAGTCGACCATTGTGGCGAATACTTGTTGCTCTCTCAATTCGTCACGTTGGCCCAACTGCAGCACAAGCACTTGCTACAAACTTTGGTTCGATGAAAGCAATCTCGCAAGCAAGTGCCGAAGAGTTAGCAAATATCGATGGAGTTGGCGAGACAATCGCACATTCGATTACGGATTGGTTTGACGTAGATTGGCATCGAGCAATCATCACTAAATGGGAAAAAGCTGGCGTTGTAATGGTTGCAGAAGCAACAGCGCAGTTGCCACAAACATTGGCTGGACTTACCTTCGTTGTCACAGGTGGACTTGAATCATTTACTCGCGATTCGATTGCCGAAACAATTGTTGCCCACGGGGGAAAATCTGCATCTTCTGTATCTAAAAAAACAGATTACGTATTAGTCGGAAGTGATCCTGGTTCGAAGTTAGCCAAAGCCACTGAACTAGGCGTGCCCGTAATTGATGAGAGTCGCTTTAAGCAGATCCTTAGCGGTAATATCTAGCCATGATTTCACGTGCATCTGAAGCAGTTCGAGAACTTCCAGCACCACCAATTTTCTTTGGTCTCTTCGCATTTGGTGTTCTATCTCTGCTTCTGTACTTAGTACTACGCCTCGACAGAGACTAATTTGAGACGGATTGGCATTTACGGCGGAACTTTTGATCCGATCCATAATGGTCATCTGCACGTCATCACCCAAGTTATTACCCGATCACTCGTTGATCAATTAATACTTATTCCAGCTGGTTCGCCTTGGTTGCGCGAAAGTGCACCGCTTGCACCAGGATTAAATCGCCTGGCAATGTGCGAACTTGCGCTATCTGATTTACCAGATTCAATCGGTGGAAAAGTTGAAGTAAGTGATACAGAAATTATTCGATCTGGTCCTAC
Organism: Candidatus Planktophila sp.; assembly: GCA_051006495.1. Taxonomy (GTDB): domain Bacteria; phylum Actinomycetota; class Actinomycetes; order Nanopelagicales; family Nanopelagicaceae; genus Planktophila. The sequence continues at coordinate 523 of JBPCTE010000056.1, read as the reverse complement.
ATACACAATCGACACAGTTCTTGAAATAAAAAAAGCACACCCTGAAGATGCACTGGTATTAATACTCGGCAGTGATGCGCATGCTCAATTTGATAAATGGCATCGCCACGAAGAATTGACTAAGTTAGTGGAGATAATTGTGATTGATCGTCCCGAATTTCCAGGTGCATCCACACTTGATATTGGGGCTCTCAACGTTTCAGCAACTGCTGTGCGAAGCGGTCACACCGAATTAGTTCCAGATGTAATTGCAACATATATAAAGGAGAGCGGCCTGTATGCCAGCAAGTAAGAGCGTTGTTGAGTTAACGCAAGTAGCTGCACGTGCCATCGCCGAAAAACTCGGTACAGACATGATTGCTCTAGATCTTTCTGACCAACTTGTTTTAAGTGAAGTCTTCTTAATTGCAACTGGTGGCAATGTTCGCCAAGTTGATTCAATTGCCGATTTCGTTGAAGAAAAACTCCGCGAAATTGGCGAAAAGCCAGCGCGCCGAGAAGGTACAGAAGAGTGGGTATTACT
>JBPCTE010000055.1:0-4756 GCA_051006495.1 Candidatus Planktophila sp. | reverse complement strand
GCGGTGAAAGATAGTTCCGTCATAAAGATTTGCTGATGACTTTGCGCCGGTGCGTGGATCAGTCCATTCGCGTGCCCCGGTTGCAAGTTCAACAAAGTTTGCAACAGTCTTTGGTGCATGATTTGGAAACAACTCGATAACGATGTCACCGAGTGAAGTATGCAGAGTGGCTGTAGTTGTCATGGCAGAAGATTACGCTAAATTTGAGAGTGCGGTTACGGATTGCACCAATCACAACGAGCGGGATCGATTTCTTCGGCAATAACTTTCCCATCCTCTTCATACATGCATTTCGAGCACCCTAGAACTTCTTGTTTTTTCGCCTCAAGAGAAACTTTTTTGCACGTTGAACACGGCACTCCTTTGATGTAGGTCACAATTCCCCACCCAGGACAATTGCACTCTGGGCACAGATTCTTCAAGCGGTTGGCAAGCTTGGAGGAGAGTTCACCAACTCTTGCGTTGACAACAAGTATTGGAATTACTTTTCCGTTTAATTTGATTTTGGGAATTCCGTTGTATTACAAACTTGCACAGTTTATGGGTTAGTTCGTCCTTACAAAGGCGTAACGAACTCGACCTTTAAAATTTGAATCATTAAAGGTTAAAACCCATCTAAATACTCCAGATCGAGGCACTCCAAACTCATTGATATGAGTGCCTGATCCCATGTCATATGTTTGAATTAGTCGATCTTCCATTCCATTGCCCACTAAATAAACTTCTATTTTCCCTGCGATACCTTGGATGGGATCCGGATTATCAGTTATTAATTGAACCATCTGGCTCGATTCAAGTTTGAATTGGAATACCGCTCTTGATCCCTCTGGTGTTTCACCATTCACATCTATATATCCAGCTAGTGGAAGTTTTTGTCCTCCGTCGGCCGTCTCTGCTTGTGTCAAAGTAGTTCCGTACACCGGTGCTGATACCGAGGCTTCTGAGCTTGACGAACTTGCGGCAAAGTAAATTAGTGCAAGCAAGGCAGTCGCGCCGGCTACTGCCAGAGTTGTAACCCAGATCATCTTCTTGCGTCGATTTTTTACTCTTTCAATAATTAAATCAGCAAGGTGCTCGTTTTCAATTATATTAAAACCGAGTCGGTCGAATTCTTGTTTAATCAATGGGTCTACATTGATGTTCATTCTTCAACCTCCCCTGCTTTAGTGGAAATTTCCTTTGCTTTTCTTACCGTAATTTCTTGCTTATCTTTATGCAAAATTTCAGGTAAAAAATTCAAATATGTTGCCACGGACGCTTTTCCTCGTGCTAAATGTGAAGCAACGGTTCCTATTGGAATTTCTAGAATCTCTGAAATCTCTCTTAGTAAGAAACCGAATTCATAGTGCATTTGAAGAACGGTTCTCTGTTCTGGTGATAAAGATTTGATGGCATTTTGCACCATTAGCACTTCGACTAACTCTTCTTGGTTGCTCGCTATGGTTGCAATTTCAAAGGCAGACTCGAGTGGTACATCTCGATCATGTCTGCTCCGGCGAATTTTTCTTCTTGAATCTATGTGCTTAGACATCATTACGCGAATCGCGTAGGCCTCTAAATTTTCATGTTTTTTTATTTTATCCCAACGGGTATAAATATCAGCCATTGCATCTTGAAGGATGTCTTCGGCTATCTGGGTGTCAAAACAAATACCTCTGGCAACTTTTATAAACATTTTTTGGCGCGTGTTTAGCCAGTTCGTGAATTCGGCATCCTTTTGCTTAGGCATAGGTTTCACCGCTGATCAACATTAGTAAATATTAAATTGGCCAGAGTTCCATGTATAGGGGTGCGAGGTGAGTGAATTAAGCGTGAATCTTCCCGGTACGAAAATGGGTGCATAAATTTGAGCGTAGAAGGCGGTAATGGTCTAAAGCCCTATAGAAGATTTGGAGTACGGATTTATGAAAAAAGTCATTTCGTTTCTGGTTACGGGATTGCTTGTTATCTCACCAATTTCAGCCAATGCTGCAACCACATCTGCAGATGTTGATTACAGTAAGAAGATTTCAACGACTTTTCCTGTTTTTCAAAAAGCCATTGTTGAGTGGGGTGGGATAGCCGGTCAACAACCCTCTTTGATAATCAGCCCTAAATATAAGAGTTGGAAGGCGAAGTTCATTGCATCGTCGAATAATGTTAGTAAGTCGGCAAAATTATTGAACAAACTAAAAGGCACTGAAGCTTTTGCTAAATCTGACCCTTTGCTTCATGAAACGATGGGTTTGTACTTAACTGGAGTTCAAAAGTTAATTGCTGCCGTTAATAAAAATGACACAAAAGCAATGGCTAAAGCTAATGATGTTTTTGTCTCAGCTAATAATTCTTTATTGGCTTGGCAGAATGCCTATCAAGCAGAAGTTGACGCCCTCAACAAATAATCATGGTTAAAAGCAAATAGCCACCCAGGGACCAGCTGGGTGGCTATTTGTTCAGCCTTTATTTCTTTTTATACCCCGTAGGACACTTTGGATTAGCTCCGCTAACCTTCTTTGTTGTTTTGCCTTTTACACATGTGATTGATTTACTCTTGGCAATCACCGGTGCCGCATTTGAATCTATGTATCCTCCAAATGAGAAGTTATACCCTTCCGTAGACGCATCTGGTTGGAGTGTTGAATCACTGCTTCTCCAAAAACGAATTTCTACAACTGCTCCCTGTGCAAAATCAGTCACAGGGGGGGTTGCATAAACAAGTGTGTCTTTAAACCAATCTTGAGAAAAAGCTCCCCCCCAAAACCAATCAGGTTGATAAGCAAAATAGGTATTAGTTATTGTCTTACCGTCGGTTCCGTAGAGGACTAATAACCAACCTGGATCTTTCTCTGTGCAGGATGATGAGGTAGGAACTCCATTTAGAATTTGTATGTAATCCGAACCTTTATAAATCTTTTCAAATTTGTTTGATTTTGTAAGACTCACTTTATCTGGATGGCACGGACCTGATGGAGTTGGATCTAAAACAATTCCAAAATCGATTCTTTTAGATACATCTAATTCAATACTTCCATCTGCATTTTTCTTTGCTCCACCTTTTGCAACACTATAGAAAGAGATTCCAAGAACAGATTGGGCATCTATGGAATCAGTTATTCCTGCTTCTTTTATGAGCGCTAAATAATCTTCGTATGTTAAATTCTTCCATTTCCAACTTGTTAGTGAAGTGAAAACTGCGCCAGAGCTAAATGTTGAAGAAGTTCGTGGTCCGTATGTCAGCGCCATATAAGCTAAATCATCTTTAACGCACGGGGTGGTTATGGGGCTTCCGTTGATGGAAATTCCAGATTTTTGTCCTGGATGCACGCTGAATGCTGAAACATCTATCTTGTCTGCAAGACACGGATCCGCTGCTTGCGCTCCGGAAATTGGAACAATGAGTGATGCGCCGATTAAGCCGATTAAGGAGATCGCAGATAAAAGCCTTAAATTCTTAAACATAAAATTCCTCTCTAGTCATGACTGAGTAACCGTCATTTTCAATTGGATTTATGCATCGTAATGCTATAAAAACTTACAACAGTGGAGACCAGGGGAATCGAACCCCTAACCCCCGCCTTGCAAAGGCGGTGCTCTACCAATTGAGCTAGGTCCCCGTATTAGAGCGGGGTGGGCCTAGATGGACTTGAACCATCGACCTCTTCCTTATCAGGGAAGCGCTCTAACCAGGCTGAGCTATAGGCCCGTAAAAAGTGTCTCCACTAATTACAGAAGCGCAAGGTTACCCCGAACTTCCTTAGAGCCCAAACTCGGGTGAACTCTACACACTCTTTACAGGTATTTCATCCTCGCTGTTTTTGGTCACCGAGAGTAGAAGTGCACCTTCATCAAGGTTGACCAGGCGTACACCCATTGAATCGCGCCCTGTTTGGCGTACTTCAGCAGCAGGAGTTCGCATCACTGTTCCGGCAGAAGTGATTGCAAGTACTTCATCTTCATTTTGTAATACAAGTGCGCTGACTAATGAGCCGCGTGAATCTTCATCGATCTTTGCGGCTTTTATTCCAATTCCACCGCGGCCTTGTAAACGATATTCCTCGATCGGTGTTTTCTTTCCGTAACCACCGTCGGTTGCAGTAAATACAAATGAGTTTCCTTCAAGTTGTGAATTCACTCGAGCCATTGCGAGTAATTCATCTCCTGTGCGGAATTTCATTCCGATTACACCACTTGTTGAACGCCCCATTGGTCGTAGAGATTCATCATCTGCAGTGAATCTAAGTGACATTCCTTTTTTAGAAACCAAAAGTAATTCATCTCCTTTATTCACAAGGGATGCGCTAACAACTTCGTCGCTACCTTTAAGTGAAATAGCAATAAGTCCACCGGTACGTGGAGAGTCGTATTCAATGAGTGGGGTTTTCTTAACGAGTCCACTCTTTGTTGCGAGTACCAAATAAGGAGCTGCTTCGTAATCCTTCAGTGATAGAACTTGTGCGATTTGTTCATCCGGCTTAAATGCCATCAGGTTTGCAACGTGTTGCCCACGTGCATCACGACCAGCATCTGGTAATTCGTGAACTTTTGCTCGATAGACACGGCCTTGGTTTGTGAAGAAGAGCAACCAGTCGTGAGTAGATGCGACAAAGAAGTGATCTACAACGTCATCTTGTTTTAGTGCTGCGCCTTTTACTCCACGTCCGCCGCGACGTTGTGATCTATAGAGATCTGCAACTGTGCGCTTTGAATATCCTCCGTGAGTAATTGTTACAACTACATCTTGATCCGGGATTAAATCTTCTGCAGAGAAATCGCCTTC
>JBPCTE010000054.1:0-2871 GCA_051006495.1 Candidatus Planktophila sp. | reverse complement strand
TCACCACAAAGATGTATATGAACACTCGTTGACTGTGCTTGAGCAAGCAATTGCATTAGAACACCGACTCGATGGACCAAACCTGGTTATCCGCCTTGCCGCACTTCTGCACGACATTGGAAAACCAAAGACTCGTGCATTAATCGAAGGCGGAGGAGTTTCATTTCACCACCACGAAATTGTGGGGGCACGTCTTGCGGTTACTCGATTAAAAGCATTGCACTTTGATAACCACACAATCGAAGCAGTTGAAACCCTTATTGCACTACACCTTCGTTTCCACGGTTATGGAGATGGCGAGTGGAGCGATTCTGCTGTACGCCGATATGTCCGCGATGCAGGCGATTTACTTACACATTTACACGTCTTAACGCGCGCAGATTGCACAACCAGAAACCTTAAAAAGGCTCAACGTCTGGCGGCAACGTATGACAGCTTAGAGAATCGAATTGCTGTATTGATGGAACAAGAAGAGTTATCAAAGATTCGTCCAGATCTAGATGGCGCACAAATTATGAAGATTTTGGGAATCAAACCATCTGCCGATGTAGGACGTGCTCTAGATTTCTTAATGGAGATTCGTTTAGAGCGCGGACCAATTGGCGAGGAAGCTGCTACGCAAGAGTTGCTTGCGTGGTGGAAAGCTAAATCTTAAGCACGAACTTTCCTGGTCGAAGTAATCGCAAACCAACCAGAAGATAAATTGAACTAACAAGTGCTGGCACCCAAGGGGTTACACCGCTTGTTGGAAGCAAGAGTGCGGCGATTAATCCACCACTGACTATTGCACCATTTACTAATACGTCATACACAGCGAATACGCGGCCGCGGTAGTAATCATCAATTTTGGATTGAACTAACGCATCATTTGTAACTTTTACACTTTGACCGCATAAAGCTGTGAAAAAACCTGTGAGCGCTAACGCAACAGGAGTCTGCCATATAACAAGAATGAGTGGACCGAGTGCACTTGCGAGTAGAGATAAACGAATCCATCTATGGCGTCCAAATCTTGCAACTCCGTAAGGTGCGGTAAGCGCACCAATGGTTATTCCGATTCCGGCAATTGTGAGAACAACACCAAAACCCTTTAGCCCAGCTTCGGGATCAGATGGTGGGTTAAATGTGTTTCGTTCTAATAAGAGAGCTGTAAGAGTTAATGCAGTAATTCCACCTCGTTGTACTGCTGTTGCAAAAATTCCGCGAATTGCATCTGAGTGTGTACGCAAGAATGTAAATCCCTCTTGCATTTCCAACAAGCCTTCTTTAAAACTAGCTTCCTTAATTTCATGTGGAAGTGGACCTATTTCTTTTCTCCCTAAACGAAGTGAAAAAAGAGCCGCTGATAAGTACCCTGCGGAGGCGACTAAAACCATGATGGCATCTGCATGATCTGCTACAGCAAGATGATCAAAGAGGTTTCGGATCGCAACGCCAATGCCTCCACCAATAACAACTAAGACCGATCCACCTGTCACCGCTAATGCGTTTGCGCTAATAAGAGACTTTGTATCGATTATCAGTGGCAATCCGGCAGAGAGGCCAGCAAGGATTAATCGATTAACTCCAAAAGCGATGAGTACAAAAATTGTTAACTCAACACCAGTCTGTCCAGTAAATACAAGCCATGCGACAACTAGCAGGTTTACAGATCTAATTAAATTTGAGAATAGAAGTGCACGTTGTCTAGATACACGATCCAAAATTGTGCCTACAAATGGTCCAACTATTGAATAAGGAAGTAAAACCACCGCGAAGGCAACGGCTGCACTTAATGCATCAGCTTGTCGCTCTGGTGAAAAGAGAACAAATGAAGCCAGTGCACTCTGAAAGAGTCCATCAGTTAGTTGACCGCTCCAACGCACCCCAAGTAATCGTGAGAGTCTCGGGTGGCGTAAAAGTTGCCAAAAATTCATAAGACAAGCGTAGTAAGCAATGAAGGATTATTCTTGCCCATTATGAAATCGCAACGCTCTTATATTGACTACACACTTGATAAGCGCGCAACGCTGAGCAAGTTATTTAGAGGTGTAGTTGATGCGTGCGATGCCGACCCATACTTAATGAGAGCGGCGAAATTTCACGGCGAAAGAGTTGATCGGAAGTGTCCAGTCTGCAAGAAAACTTCACTCGTTGAATTGCGCTACGCATTTGGCGATCAGTTAGGCCAATACTCCGGTCGAATTAAAACTCCAGATGAACTCTCGGAGATGGAGGGTGAATTCGGTGAATTTCGCGTGTATATCGTTGAAGTCTGTCGCGACTGTTCTTGGAATCATTTGTGCGCATCTTTTGTTCTAGGAGATGGAGTAGAACGCAAACCACCGCGGCGTGTACGCACGCTTGAAGATGAGGATTGGGTTAAAGGGTAATCTTTACACCGTGCGCAAATTAGTAATTAGAGCAGCGATTTTTCTTGCCGGCTTTGGCTTTATTGCCGGTGCAACTCTCTTTGCCTTTGCCTATTTCACCGTTTCAGTTCCTGATGCAAATGCCTTCGTCAATAGTCAATCAACAATTATTCAATACTCCAATGGAGAAGAGATCGGCCGCATCGGTTCAGAAAATCGTCAGATTGTTCCGCTTGCAAAAATTCCACTCAATGTTCGTCATGCGGTTTTAGCTGCTGAAGATCGCGGTTTTTATTCGAACCGAGCATTTAGCGTTACTGGTATTGCGCGCGCTGTTTTAAATAACCTCAGAGGTGGTTCTCTGCAAGGTGGTTCAACAATTACGCAGCAGTATGCAAAAACAGCATTCTTAACTCCGGAGCGAACCGTCCAACGTAAGATTAAAGAGTTGGTAATCGCAATCAAGCTCGAGAATCAACTCTCGAAAGATCAGATCTTTGAAAATTACCTCAACACCATT
>JBPCTE010000053.1:0-3296 GCA_051006495.1 Candidatus Planktophila sp. | reverse complement strand
TTCAACTGTTATTACGCCATCTTTTCCGACTTTATCCATCGCTTCTGCGATGAGATCTCCGATACTGCGATCTTGCGCCGAAATAGTTGCGACATCGGCAATTTGCGCCTTATCGTTAACAACAGTTGCATTTGCACGGAGTCGCTCAGAAACGGCAGCAACAGCTGCTTCAATTCCTAGCTTAAGATCCATTGGTTGTGCACCGGCTGCAAGATTGCGAAGACCTTCCTTCACCATCGCTTGAGCTAGAACAGTTGCAGTTGTCGTTCCATCACCAGCACCATCGTTGGTCTTAGTAGCAACTTCTTTAACTAATTGTGCACCCATGTTTTCAGCTGGGTCTGAGAGTTCAATCTCTTTTGCAATTGTCACGCCATCATTTGTAATTGTTGGAGCGCCATAGGCCTTAGAGATAACGACGTTACGACCCTTAGGGCCAAGAGTTACTTTGACGGTGTCAGCGAGAATGTTGACGCCACGTTCCATCGCACGACGAGCATGCTCGTCGAAATCTAGAATCTTTCCCATTTACTTCTCGATAACAGCGAGAATGTCACGTGCGGATAGAACTAAGTACTCTTCATTGTTGTACTTAACTTCTGTTCCGCCGTACTTGCTATAAAGAACAACATCGCCAACTTTGACATCCATAGGAACGCGAACACCATCATCAAAGCGACCTGGTCCAACAGCTACAACAGTGCCTTCTTGTGGCTTCTCTTTTGCTCTCTCTGGGAGAACAAGACCTGATGCAGTCGTTGTCTCGGCTTCATTAGCTTTAACGACAATACGATCTTCAAGCGGCTTAATGGCTACAGCCATGGGTATTACTCCTTCATTTTTCGATGACTAGGTTTCCTACATATGGGTCTAGAGCCGCGAATTAGCAGACTCGACCCTTGAGTGCTAACGCCAAGAGTAGGGTGGCTATTCCCGCCAGGCAAATTAAGGCTTCAGACGCTTACAGCTGTGACGCCAAGAGTGGAGATTGCACTGAAATCTATTGCCGAAGGCGTCCGGCCCGCACTGCTCATCAACGAACCCAGAGCAGCCACCATCGCACCATTATCGGTGCACAGAATTGGCGATGGGATTCGAAGGCGAATTCCGGCATCGGCACAACGCTGTTCCGCTAATTGGCGTAAACGAGAATTCGCTGCAACTCCCCCTGCAATTACTAAAGCTTCTATGCCAGTTGATTTGCATGCGGCTAATGACTTTTGCAAAAGCACATCAACGATTGCTTCCTGAAAAGATGCAGCAACATCTGCGCGTTTGTAATTCGGGGTGGATTCTAAATATCTGGCAACTGCAGTCTTAAGACCTGAAAAGGAAAAATCATAGGGACGAGTGCGCCAATCTTCTGCTTGAGTTAATCCCCGTGGGAAATTAATTGCGTTGTGATCACCATTTTTTGCTTCGATATCAACAGCTGGTCCGCCAGGAAAACCTAACCCCATCACTCGAGCAATCTTGTCAAAAGCTTCTCCCGCGGCGTCATCCATCGTTGATCCTAAAGATGTAACGGATGAGGTGATGTCATTAATTTGCAAAATAGATGAGTGTCCACCGCTTACAAGCAGAGCAATGGTTGGATCAATTAATTCGGAGTGAGTTAAGTAATCCACACTTATGTGAGCTGCCAAATGATTGACCCCGTAGATTGGTTTATCCAGAGCAAGTGCAAGCGCTGCAGCCGTTGATGTTCCCACCAAAAGTGCGCCAACTAATCCTGGACCTGCAGTAACGGCAATTGCGTCAATATCGTTTAAAGAAATTTTTGCACCATGCAGTGCTCGATCTAGAGCAGGAATCATCGCCTCTAAATGAGCTCTGCTCGCAATTTCTGGAACAACTCCACCAAAGCGTGCGTGCTCTTGAACGCTTGATGCAATTTCATTTGCCAGCAATGTGCGGCCTCGCACGATTCCGATGGCAGTTTCATCACACGAAGTTTCAATTCCTAAAACTAATGGTTCGGTCATGGCAAATCTTTTCTCATGACATGAGCATCTAAACCGGGGCCGTAATAATTCTTGCGCGTATTAATAATTGAATAACCTAGTGATTCATACAAGGCGATTGCCGAAGAGTTGCTAACTCCAACTTCTAGCATCATTGATGGGGCAACTCGCATCAAAGCCCACTTTTCAAGTGATTCCATAAAGTGCCGAGCAATTCCCTGTCTGCGTGCTTGCGGTAAAACGGCAACAGTTAAAACATCGGCATCGACTCCAGAAGAAACAACCATGACACCTGCATAACCAACTATCTGTTTATCTGAATCCAGCGCGACAAGGAAATATCGCGTCTTTGGAATTCCAGAAAACTCCTCCTTGAATTGCCCCATCGACCAAGGCGAATCTGAAAAGAGGGTGCGCTCCATTGAAACCAAAACGGGCAGATCTAATGGCATTGCTTCACGATATGAAAATTGCATCATCGCTCCGAAGTTGGAACTGCATCAGGCCGGCGTAGGTACATAGGTTGATCTACATTTGGTAATTCTGGAAAAACAGAGACATCGGGATATGTTGCAACGTCAACTAAGCCGTATCTGTGTGCTCCTTCACCGACAAAGACTCTTGCATTAACTTCTGCTGGAAGAGTTACATGCGGTCCATCGATTCGTTTTCCTTCTTTATACGAGGCCCAATAAATTTCTTTTCGCCGCGCATCTATTGCGGCAATGTATTCGGGTGACTCGCAGATGATTGCATCCAGCGAGCAAACTCCGCGCAATTCAATTTTTCGAGCCCATGCAAAGGCTTGTGCGAATGAAATTCCTGCCCGTAATCCGGTGTAGGGACCCGGTCCCATTCCGACAATCACTTGCGAAATATCATTTTCTTTAGCGAGCGCTATTTTAACTAAACGTGGAACTGCTTCGGCATGTGCAGTGGCTCCATCTTCGAATTCAGACCAAATAACTTTGCTATTTGAAATCAATCCGACAGATGTTCTTGAAGTTGAAGTGTCAATTACAAGTTGTGCGCTCATACGGAAAAACCTAACCATCTACTTCCAACTCCATTTAAGGAAACACGTCGAACGTCTTGGCTTCTATCAATTGTGATCTCAAGACGTTCATCTGAAAGCCGAGAAGATTCTGCTCCACCCCACTCAATTACTGTGACCGAATTTTCTCGATCAGAATCCAAATCAAGGTCATCCAGAATTAGTGCCGCTTTGCCTGAATCTAATAAGCGGTAGACGTCGACATGGATCAGAGGTAGTGAACCTTTGTAGCTCTTCGTTATTACGAAAGTAGGTGATGTAACTCCTTGAACTCCAAG
>JBPCTE010000052.1:0-10167 GCA_051006495.1 Candidatus Planktophila sp. | reverse complement strand
CTAAAGAATGGTGGCTTGTAATTGCATTAGTGGTTTTTGCTCAGCTTCTTGGTCACAACATGTTTAATGCTGCACTCAAGCGAGTTTCACCAGCCGTCGTTTCCTTGATTATTTTCTTCGAGGTTCCTGTTGCATCTATGCTGGCGATTTGGTGGTTAAACCAAACTCCACCTGTTGGAATTTTGCCAGGAATTGTTCTTATCCTCGGTGGATGTGCGCTAGTTGTTCTGCGAACTCGCCCTTTAAAGGCCGAACTCTAGCCATGATTGATTTACACACACATACAAACTTCAGTGACGGAACAGATACACCCGCTCAACTAATAAATAAAGCACTTGCAGAGGGAATATCAGTTCTTGCAATTACGGATCACGATACGACTTCAGGATGGACAAGTGCGCAACAGGCGTTACGTGCAGATTTATCACTTGTCCTAGGTGCGGAGATTTCTTGTTTAACTTCAGATGGAGTTAGCGTTCACATGCTTGGTCTGCTTTTTGATGGCGAACATAAAGGCATGCAAACTATGCTTGAAAATACGCGAGATGGAAGAATTCCACGCGCACATAAAATGATTGAATTACTCAATGCAGGCGGTATAGAAATTTCAATGGCAGATGTCGAATCAGTTAAACCGCTTGGTGCAACTTTAGGTAGACCCCATATTGCTGATGCACTTGTTAAAAATGGGGTAGTAGCTTCGCGGGATGAAGCGTTCACGAATTTACTTCATAATAATTCTCCTTACTATGTTGCACACTTAGCACCGACACCAGAAGATGCAATTTCAATAATTCGTAGCGCGGGGGGTGTTGCCGTTATAGCGCATCCATTTGCATCGCACCGTGGCGCAGTTCTTAGCGTCGATGATTTCTTGCCACTAAAAAATGCCGGCCTAAGTGCAATAGAAGTTAATCATCGAGATCACAGCAATGAAGAAAGAAATTCACTCGCACATATAGCTCGTGAATTAGATCTCGTAATTACAGGCGCCAGCGATTATCACGGTACGGGCAAACTCAATTCATTAGGCGAAAACCATACGAATCAGGCAGAATGGGAGCGTCTTGAGTCACACGCAAATCAGCGGAGGGTAATCCGAGTATGAATATTGGCGAAATAACCGCCGTAACATTTGCCCTGCAAGCATTTGTGACTTTATTTGTAATTATGGATCCACCCGGAGCGACACCAATTTTTCTTGGACTCGTTGCAGACAAAGATCCATCCACTCGCCGCAGACTCGCGTGGCAAGCAGCAGCTGTTTCTTTAATTGTTATTACTTCATTCGCACTGTTTGGAAGACTTGTTCTTTCTTATTTGAATATTTCTCTAGAATCTTTACAAGCAGCTGGTGGACTTTTACTTTTAATCGTCTCCCTCGAGTTATTAATGGGGGGTCGTCCAGGATCTGAAAATAGAAAATCAAATAACATCGCACTTGTACCCCTCGGAACTCCACTTCTCGCAGGTCCTGGTGCAATTGTTGCGACAATGATTTATGTTCAAAAGATAAGTAATGTGGGACAAGGTGTAGGACTTGCTGTTGCGGTTATCGCAGTGCACCTCGCAATTGCTTTAACTCTTATGGCTTCAACAACAATTCTAAGAGTCATCAAAGATACTGGTGTGAACCTAGTTGCAAGCATCGCAGGACTCTTGCTTGCTGCAATTGCAATTCAGATGATTGCAGATGCAATTAAGGCATTTACTGCTGCATGAGTCCTGAACTCGGCCTATATTCACCAGAAAGTATTGTCTGGAAAGTTCATAGCGATCCATCAATGCTCGTTGGTGGAATTCGTGCATTATTAGAACAAGCGCTTCATCCGGTTGCCATGGACGGCGTTGCTAAGAATTCAAATTTCCGAGAAGATGCTTGGGGAAGATTGCAACGCACTGGAGATTATGTCTCTACGTTAAGTTTTGCTCCACGAAAAGAGGCAGAGATTCTTGCTGCTCGAGTGCGATCAGTTCATACCAAACTTGGATTGGATGACCCACACTTACTTTTGTGGGTCCATATGGCACTTGTTGACTCGTTTCTTGACGTTGCAATACGTTCGGGAGTGCAACTATCCCCGCAAGATCAAGATCAATACGTGTTAGAGATGATTACTTTTGCAGAGTTAGTTGGTATAAATCCCACGTCAGTCCCAAAAAGCGTGAGTGAACTAAAGAGTTATTTCGAGAACATCGCACCTGAACTAGAAGCAAGCGATGATGCAAAACGCGCCGCACTCTTTCTTGCTCTTCCACCTATGCCAACTGCATTTCGCTTCGCAACGCCGGCCGCACCAGCGTGGGCAACACTTAGCGCGCTTGCAACTGCTGCGCTTCCACAATGGGCTAGAAAATTGTACGCAATTCCAACTCTTCCAGGACATGACACTGTGACTAATGTTTCATTGGTTACAACGCGCTCGACACTTAAGTTGTTTCCAGAAAATATCTTTCAACCACCAATTCTTAAAGAAGCTCGTATCCGTTGGGGAATTGCTTCATGACGTCAATACTCGCCGTAGCAAATATTGCTGGAGGAACTTACAAAACAACTTCAGCACACTCTTTGTCTGTAGCCACAGTTGAATATGGAAAAAAAGTATTATTAATCGACCTAGATCCACGAGCTGAACTAACCTTTAATGTAGGTTTCGAAAAAACTCGACTCTCCATTGTTGACTTGCTCAATGGTTCAACACTTGGAGAAAGCAATGACATTACAACCGTTGAAAGATTTGATTTTCTCGGTACCGATTCACGTTTAGCCTCGATATCTGATACCAATTGTCTTAAGATTTTCTTGAGCTCTCTTCCTGACAAGTATGACTTGGTAATTATTGATACTCCTGCACACGTAGATTCAAGGTTAGCGATGGCTTTAGAAGCGGCTGATTCGGTTGTCATTCCGACGGGAGCTTCCATTCACAGCATGCGAGGTGCAATCAACACATGCAAAATACAAAGTTTGGCCCGGAATTTTATTCTTCCGTGCGATCAACTCTCAAAGAATCACATTGAGCAATTTTCAGACGTAATAGTGCTAGATGCCTTGATCCCTTCAAGCACAGGAATAGATAGTGCAATATCTGAGAAGCGAAGCGTCCTGTCAGTTGATAAGAGTTCGGATTTTGCGCAAGCGTTCCGTGAGGCGGCTTATAGTCTTCTTGAACATCTCAAGTTTTTTTAAGTTGTTTTAAATTTTTTAGTACGTGTTCTGGCTCGTTTTTCAACACTTCGTTCCGCCTTTGGCGCACTTTCAACTTTGATGGGTTTTGCTTTGACCATACGTCCAGTGGAGCCAGCAGGAATTTTCATTACTTCGTAGAGGTGTTCAGAAGAAGAATAGGTTTCTTCTGGTTCCGGTAAACCAAGACTCAGAGCCGTATCAATCATTTTCCAGCGGGCCATCTCATCCCAATCAACAAAAGTTACTGCAATTCCGTGAGCACCTGCTCGGGCTGTTCGACCAATTCTGTGAACATAAGTTTTTTCATCCTCTGGACATTGATAATTAATTACGTGCGTAATTCCGTCAATATCAATTCCACGTGCAGCTACATCTGTTGCAACGAGCACGTCTGTCTTGCCAGCCTTAAAATCATTGAGAGCTTTCTCTCGGGCATTTTGTGCAAGGTCGCCGTGGATAGTTGCGGATCTAAATCCACGTTCCAGTAAATCATCAGCAGTTTTCTGACATGTGCGCTTTGTGCGACAAAAAACAATAGTTGGGCCGCGGCCCTCTGCCTGCAGAATTCTTGCAAGCATTTCAATTTTATCCATGGCGTGCGCGCGGTACACGTGTTGTTCAATTTTTGAAACAACAGCGCCCTCATCTTCATTATCTTGAGTTCTAATGTGAATAGGTTGATTCATGAATCGGCGGGCAAGACTGAGAATGTCGCCAGGCATAGTCGCAGAAAAGAGCATCGTTTGAGTGCGTTTTGGCGTGCTGGTAAATATCTTTTCAACATCGGGGAGAAATCCTAAGTCGAGCATCTCATCAGCTTCATCTAAAACTAAACGCGAAATCTCTTTGAGTTTAAGCTGACCTTGACGATATAAATCTAAGAGTCGGCCAGGTGTACCGACAATAACTTCGACTCCTGAGTTAAGGGCTTCAATCTGCGGTTCAAACGCTCTTCCACCATAAACTGCTAATGTTCTAATTCCACGATTATTTGCAAGTTCATCTATATCTTTTGCAACTTGAATACATAATTCTCTAGTTGGTACGACTACAAGCACTTGAGGCAAACCTTTGTGATCAAGTTCTTGCCATTCTTCATCCTTCGGAGCAATTACACGTTCAATGAGTGGAATTCCAAATGCGAGCGTTTTTCCAGTTCCAGTTTTAGCTTGCCCGATGACATCGCCATCTGTAAGTGCGATGGGCAAAACCATCTCTTGAATGGGAAACGGAGCAGCAAATCCATGCTCTTTGAGAGCCGCCTTCGTTTCTGGGCGTAGTGGAAGTTCTTCGAAAGTTAGTGACACTTATTGGACGCCAAAACCGACACGACGATCGGTTTGTTCGCCAATTTCTACAAAACCAATTTTGTCTGCTGGAACTATGACAACGCGGCCTCGAATGTCTTCAAGTGTGAGTGCATCACCAGATTTGAGGGCTGCGTTAACGGCGCTTTGAATTTCAGAGGATCCAAGTGCACTTTCAAAATTTAGATCTGAATTTACGTTGGCAATTGAGATTCGAACTTGAACTTTTTTAGCGCTATCGCTTTTCTTTGTACTCATAGTTGCTAATACTACCGATTAAATGGAGTAAAGGTTTGCCAAATTATTTGCTAGGAAAGCCTGAAATACCACGCCACATCAGATTTTCAACTAACTCAACGGCTTGCTGACGGGTCAACTTACTGTCTCGCTCTAGCCAATGGCGCGCGGTAACTTGTGCGCATCCAATCATTCCAACGCCTAAGAGCATTGCAACTTCCTGAGGCAAGCCCGTGTCCAAAGAGATAATTGCACTTACTGCCGCTGCGCAGTCGTAGGTCATTCGGTTGAGCCGTTCTGCAACCGAAGGTTCGACGCTCATGTCACTTTCGAAGAGCAATCGAAATGCTTCTCCATCGCTTTCGATAAAACCAAAATATGCATCAACAGTTGCACGCACTCTATTTGCGTTATCAGGAGTTGACGCGATTGCCTTTTGAATTTCAAATACGAGTGAATCAATGTGCAGATCCAAAACAGCCAAATAAAGTTCGAGCTTTGATGGAAAATGTTGATACAAAACAGGCTTACTTACTCCGGCTCGGTCTGCAATTTCATCCATTGCTGCAGAGTGATAACCAGCAGCGGTGAAAACTTCGAGGGCTGCAGATAGAAGAAGAGCGCGACGTTCATCGCGTGGCAACCGAGCTTTGTTATCTCGTAGATTGGCTGGAGTAGTCATCGCGGCTTATCGTAGAGGCAAAAGCCTTCAGATTGGCAGTGCTCTGGTGAGTACGGCAGAATAAGAACACAAGAACTCACACTCAGGACGGTTATGAATATCCCACCATTAGTTGAAAAGGGCCCAGCGCTCACAGTTGATGAAGTGCGTCGATACAGCCGCCATTTAATTATTCCTGATGTAGCCATGGCTGGTCAGCAACGCTTGATGAATGCAAGGGTTCTCTGTGTTGGCGCTGGTGGACTTGGGTCACCAGCACTTATGTATCTTGCTGCAGCAGGAGTCGGAACTCTCGGAATTGTTGAATTCGATACGGTTGATGAATCAAATTTACAGCGCCAGATTATTCATGGTCAGAGTGATATCGGAAAGAGTAAGGCACTTTCTGCAAAAGAAAAGATTGCCGAGATTAATCCAAATGTGAATGTAATTGTTCACGAAATCCGACTCGATACAGATAACGTCATGGACATATTTGCACAGTACGACTTAATTGTTGATGGAACTGATAATTTTGCAACGCGTTACTTGGTTAATGATGCATGTGTACTTTTAAAAAAACCTTACGTGTGGGGTTCTATTTATCGCTTTGATGGCCAAGCGAGTGTATTTTGGGCTGAATACGGTCCTTGCTACCGATGCCTTTATCCAGAACCGCCACCTCCAGGAATGGTTCCAAGTTGTGCTGAAGGCGGTGTACTGGGAGTTCTTTGCGCTTCAATTGGTTCAATCCAAACTACCGAAGCAATAAAATTAATCACAGGAATTGGTGAGCCGTTAATTGGTCAGTTAATGATTTATGACGCGCTTGAAATGACTTATCGCAAAATCAAAGTGCGCAAAGATCCAAAGTGCCCACTGTGCAGCGAAAAACCAAGTCAGACCAATCTGCTTCCAGATTACGAAGCATTCTGCGGAGTTCTTTCAGATGCAGCAGAAGTCGCGGTTAAGGATTCAACAATTTCAGTAAGCGAACTCAAGAATAAAATCGAAGGTAAAGAGAATTTCTTGTTAATTGACGTTCGTGAACCAAGTGAGTTTGAAATTGTTCGAATTCCTGGTTCGGTTTTGATTCCCAAGCAAGGGTTTCTAGATGGAAGCGCTCTAGCTGGTTTGCCTCAGGACAAACCGATTATTTTGCACTGTAAATCTGGCGTCAGATCAGCTGAATGTCTTGCAATTCTCAAAAGTGCAGGCTTTGCAGATGCCACTCATGTAAGTGGTGGAGTTGTTGCATGGGCAAAACAAATTGATACGTCATTGCCGGTGTACTAAATGCGCGATAGTTACAAAGGTTTTCGCATGCTCTTAGTCCACGCACATCCTGATGATGAAACCATTAATAATGGTGCCACGATGGCAATGTATGCATCTCTTGGCGCTGATGTAACGCTTGTTACCTGCACTCGCGGAGAAGAAGGCGAAGTGCTTGTTTCAGATTTAAGTCACCTTGCTAGCACTCAGAGCGATTCATTGGGCCAACATCGCGAAATCGAACTTAAAGAGGCAATGGTTGCACTTGGTATAAAGGATTTTAGGTTTCTTGGCGATGCTTCCGTGAAATACAGAGATAGCGGAATGATGGGAACTGAACCAAATAATCGTCCTGATGTATTTTGGCAAGCAGATTTAGATTCAGCAGCGTCGTATCTCATTAAAGTAATTGATGAAGTAAAACCACATGTTCTAATTACTTACGATGAGATTGGAGGATATGGGCATCCAGATCATATTCAAGCTCATCGAGTAGCCATGCGAGCAGCCGAATTGGCTCAATGGAAAGTTTCAAAAATCTATTGGAATGCAATGCCTAAATCAGTCCTTGCTGAAGGAATTGAAAAAATGAAAGAGATCGGATCAAGTTTCTTCGGAGCAGAAAGTGTTGATGACCTTCCATTTGCTAAAGATGATGATCTTGTCACATCGATGGTTGATGGCACCCAATATGTTGATTTAAAAATGAAAGCAATGGCTGCCCACGCTACGCAAATTGAATTAGATGGTCCATTTTTTGCACTCTCCAATAATCTTGGTCAGCAGGTATGGGGCCATGAATATTATTCGCTTGTTCATGGAGAAAAGTCTGCGCCCTTTGATTCACATGGTAGAGAGACTGATTTATTTGCGGGCGTAAACCTATAATGAAAATTGTTTATTGCGCATCACTTGGAGTATTAAGTGGTATTGCTGCAGTGTTGCTTCACATCTTTTTCCCACCTGTTGGCTTAGTAATTGCACTTATTGGTTCTTCCTCGACAATTTGGGCGATAGGTCGGCACTACGGATCACGTAGATTAAAATTGATTGCATCGATTGCATGGGGACTCGTAATTTGGAGAGCTTCAAGTTTTGGTGTCGGAAACGAACTCTTGGTTCAGGGAAACTCTCAAGGAAGTGCACTCGTTTTTGTTGGACTAATTTTACTTTTTATTACCACAGCTCTACCTGTGTAACTAACGCCAGCTCCAATTTTGGCCAGATGCAGAATCTGAAATTTCTA
This sequence comes from Candidatus Planktophila sp., assembly GCA_051006495.1. Classification (GTDB taxonomy): domain Bacteria; phylum Actinomycetota; class Actinomycetes; order Nanopelagicales; family Nanopelagicaceae; genus Planktophila. The sequence continues at coordinate 2,251 of JBPCTE010000052.1, read as the reverse complement.
ACCCCGCACTTTCTAGAGATGCTCGTAACTCATCGCTTAGCGCCCAATTCTTTGCAGCCCTGGCGGTTTCACGTTGTGCTAGTAACGCCTTCAAATTTTCAGGTAATGAACGAATTTCTGGTGCACGAAAAAGGTCAAGACCTAAGACCCGGTCAGCGTAAGCAAATGAATTAGCTTTTTGTGCATCATTTACGCTCGGCTCTTTTTCGAGAGCACGCAGGTAAGTAATTACCCGCGGTGTATCTAGATCATTTTCGAAATAGTTCATTACTGTCGAATCCACAGTGATGTCCTTAAGAGCTCCCCAACCAGCAACTTTGCTCCGCCATCGTTTGATCGTTTCATGGGCTGCAGAAATTGACTGCCACGAAAGATCCATCTGAGACCTATATCGATTTTCTAGAAAACATAGTCGCAAGGAAAGAGGATCAAAACCTTGAGCAATTACATCATCGAGTAAAACTACATTCCCTGCACTCTTTGACATCTTTCGACCTTCAAATAAGAGGTGCTCTCCGTGCACCCATAAATCAACACTTTCAGAACCTGTTATTGAATTGGATTGCGCGCGTTCATTTTCGTGGTGCGGGAAACGTAAATCGATTCCTCCAACATGAACGTTGACGTGGGCATTCAAAAATTTAAGAGACATCGCAGAACACTCGATGTGCCAACCTGGAAATCCCGGACCCCATGGGGAATCCCAAATCATCTCTTTTCTATTGCCTGCAGCTTTCCAAAGGGCCCAGTCTGCATGAAACTTCTTTGCACCATCTTCAACATACTCATATCGATGACCGGGCTTTAAAGAGTCCAAACGATTACCGCTAATTTGACCGTAGCCATTGAAGGATTGGGCATCAAAATAGACACAATTATCTTCTCCAACATACGCGGCATCTTTTTTAATTAACTCAGTAATCATCTCGTGCATCAATTCAATAGATTCACTAGCTCGTGGATATTTTTGGGCAGGAATAATGTTTAGGTTTTTAAGATCGTGATGAAATCTTCCTTCATATTTACGCGCAATTTCAAATGGGTCGATTTTCTCTTTTTTTGATTGCTCAAGCATCTTGTCTTCTTGAAAGTCATCTGACATATGGCCGACATCAGTGATGTTTTGAATCATTTCTACCTTTAAATCACTCAATATAATGGTGCGAGCGATGAGGTCACTGAGGAGAAAAGTTCTTAAATTTCCAACATGTGCATCGCGATACACAGTGGGACCGCAGCAATACATGGTGACCACCCCATTGCGTGAAGAAATCTCCTTCGGTTTTCTCGAGAAGGTGTCATAGATTGATAAAACCATCAACAACACCCTTCTGTAGTCATCTGCAAGGTCTTTTGATGTGTGCGATAGACATATTCGTGATGAAATTTAAATCCCAGCGAGAGATACAAATTGATTGCTGTTTCATTTTTTACATCAACTTGTAGAACTGATTTTCTTATTCCGGCCTCATATGAAGCGTTCAAGAGTGAGTTAACAATTATTTTACTGATTCCTTTGCCGCGATACTCAGGGTGAACGAAGACTCGCGAAAGCGCACTCCAACCATCGGCGTGAGCCGTGCGCCCAACACCAATAAGTTTTTTTCCATCAAAGACCGATCCATAAAGCGCCGGATAATTTCGCATGAGATCAGCAACACCATGATCTTCTTGCAAGTTAAGCCATGAATCTTCGAAATTTTCAGATATCGAAGTTGTGAATTCAGATGTAATTGGAGCAAGACTTGCAATGTCAGCAACCATGACATGAGCCCGTACTTTTTCTATCCAACCCAAGTCGAAAAGTTTTGAATCTAGCTCTTGATATGTCGGCAAAGGAATCGAAAATGTTGGAACGAGGCCTTGGCTTTCATAATGTTTGGCCACATGTGAAATTGCTTCATCAATATTTGTTGATGGTTCTCCGTATGGAGATTTACCTGTTGGCAATACCGAATTGGCACGCATTGTAAATTTTCCTGAAGTGCGTAATAACCATTTGCCAAAATATTCTTGACGTGCAGGTGGCCAAGTTGTCGTTAAAATTTTTTCGAGTTCGTGAATCCGCACGGAAAGTGGTGCTCCATGACCAGCTGGATACTCTTTCTCTTCTATAACTTTAAGAATAGCTATAGTTTCAGTATCAAATTCGATGAGTTCACCATGGCGATTTCGAAGTGAGTTTTCAGACTCCAGATAACCGACAAGGTCACGGAAACCACCTTCGGGATCGTGGAAACGAATACTGACT
>JBPCTE010000051.1:0-2708 GCA_051006495.1 Candidatus Planktophila sp. | reverse complement strand
CAAATTTCTCTTGCTGTTGCAGTAAATGTTTTAATTTATGGATTAGTTGCCCCGTTTGCCGCAGCCCTGATGGAACGATTTGGAATTCGCAAGGTCGTAATGTCAGCTCTCACAGCGGTAAGTATTGGTTCATTTCTTACAATGTTTATGTCTGCGCCCTGGCAACTAATTGCCTTGTGGGGGTTCGTTGTGGGTGCAAGCACAGGAGCAATGGCGCTGGTATTTGCCGCAACAGTTGCAAATCGTTGGTTTGTTCAAAAACGTGGAATTGTGATCGGAATGCTTACAGCTAGTTCTGCAACAGGACAGTTGATTTTCTTACCTGGACTTTCACAAATCGCCGAAATGAGTGGATGGAAGAGCGTCTCATCAACAGTTTCAATTATTTCAATTCTATTGGTGCCCATAATTTGGCAATTTCTCAAAGAGAAACCTGCAGATGCTGGAGTGCTTCCTTACGGAGCGCCTGAAAACTGGAGTGCACCAGCTAAGAATTCTATGAATGCAGGAACGCTTGCAATCGATACTTTAAAACAAGCCAGCAAGAAAAAAGATTTTTGGTATTTATTCGGTTCATTCTTTGTTTGTGGATTATCAACGAATGGCTTGATTGGAACTCACTTCATTCCTGCTGCACACGATCACGGCATGGGCATGACCACCGCAGCATCATTGCTTGCGCTAGTTGGAGTCTTTGATTTAGTCGGAACGATTGCATCTGGCTGGTTAACCGATAAATATGATCCTAGAAAACTGCTCTTCTTTTACTACGGTCTGCGCGGTCTATCACTATTGCTTTTGCCTTCAATTCTTTTCGCGTCGGTTCATCCATCGACACTGGTCTTTGTAATTTTCTATGGACTTGATTGGGTTGCAACTGTTCCGCCAACAATAATGCTTTGTCGAACAATTCTTGGACCTGAACGTGCGACAGTTATATATGGATGGGTATTTGCCGCGCATCAAATTGGTGGCTCCATTGCAGCATTTGGGGCTGCGGTATTGCGCGTTCACTTCGGCGATTACGCGAATGCGTTCTACATAAGCGCATTTATGTGTTTGATTACCTCATATTTTGTTCTTCAAATTGCGAAAGGCCAGACACGCGAGGCTATTGCGTCATGAGTTCTTTGTACGATGAAATCGGAAGTGAAGCATTTGAGCAACTCGTTTCACATTTTTATGCTCTTGTTTCAATTAACCCAGTAATTGCCCCGATGTATCCAAAGGATGATTTGCATGGCGCAGCTCTTCGCTTGAAGATGTTTTTGGAGCAGTATTGGGGAGGACCTACTACTTATACAGAAGAGCGTGGACATCCACGCCTTCGCATGCGTCATGCAGAGTTTCATATCGACACCACTGCGCGTGATCAATGGTTGGCGTGCATGAGAGATGCAGTGGCAGATTTAAAAATACGTGAAGAACTGAAGACGCAATTATGGGAGTATCTTGAAATGGCGGCAAACGCCATGGTCAATCAACCAGATTGAGAGAGATTTCCAACCTTTAGAATTTCTCCGTTACGTAAGTACCATAAAGTTCCTGTTTCATCCCGCACAGTAGTTATTCGTAATCCAACCTTCTCAACTGTGCCCTTTACTTCTAAAACATCTACCTTGTCACCTACGCCATATTGATCTTCAACTAACATAAAAATTCCAGAGAGAATGTCTCGAACTAAAGTCTGCGCACCAAGGCCGAGTGCAACTCCTATTACTCCAGCAGAGGCAATAATTGGACCTAAATTAAAACCAAATTCACCTAGCACCATTGCAATCGCAAGTACCCAAATAATTGCGTTCAGAGTGCTTGTTAATACAGTTCCAGTAGTCCGTGCACGTTCTTTTTGACGCGCGACTGTATTGGTGGGTCCAGGCACGAGGTCAGCTGTCGCTAATTTCGTCATTGCTCGTCCGATTGCTCGGCCGCCAAAGAATTGAGTAAAAAACGCACCGGTGAGTACTAGCAAGATGCGTAAAGGCGCACCGCTAAACCACTGCCAGATTTGCTGCAATCTCTCGCTCATGAATCACACTCTAACCAAATTGACATGAAAAATTTGCCTTGAAATGCCCCCTAGTTGCCACCTTTTGGTGCAAGATAAACCAATCGGTGCGAGCCACGTGCTGAGAATCGGAGTGCACATGTTGCGGACGCTGGTCCTAAATGCCACCTATGAACCTCTAGGTGTTATTTCAGATCGTCGTGCACTGATTCTTGTTCTTAATTCACGGGCAACAATGGTTGAAGATTCAGGAACCGTTTTGCATTATGCATCTGGAGAAATAGCGCTTCCTTCGGTCATTAGATTAAATAAATTCGTGCGCATTCCATATCGCCACTCTGTTCCACTCTCTCGACGTGCAATTTTTGCTCGCGATGGCGGTCGTTGTGTTTACTGCGCAGCACCTGCAACATCAATTGATCACGTTATTCCACGAAGTCGTGGGGGTGCGCATAATTGGGAAAATGTTGTTTCCGCATGCCATCGTTGCAATCACACGAAAGCAGATAAACCACTCAAAGATTTAGGTTGGCGCTTGCGTACTTTGCCTCGCGAACCAGTTGGAGCTGCTTGGAGAATTCTTGGCACAGGTCGCACTGATAAAACTTGGTTGCCATATTTAGAGCCATTTGGCGTCGCAGCAGCAACTGCGTAAACTAGGCAATCTCATGAACATGATTAATCAAGAAGATGGAACGAT
>JBPCTE010000050.1:0-7005 GCA_051006495.1 Candidatus Planktophila sp. | reverse complement strand
AGCGGGCGCTCTGCAACGTGAATTGGCATTCCAGTTTCTTTGCGCAAACGCTCATCGAGTCCCTTAAGAAGTGCTCCTCCACCAGTGAGAACTATTCCGCGATCCATAAGATCACTTGCAAGCTCTGGTGGACACTTATCTAGTGTTCTCTTTACAGCATTAATGATTGCGTTTACAGGTTCTTCGAGCGCTTTACGAATTTCAGCAGCTGAAACAACAATTGTCTTTGGTAAACCTGTTGCTAAATCTCGACCACGAATTTCCGCATCATTTTCGCCTGGGAGTGGGTAAGCAGAACCAATAGCCATCTTGATTTCTTCAGCGGTGCGCTCACCCAATAGAAGTGAGTATTCGCGCTTAGTCCAGTTAATAATCGACTGATCGAGATCGTCTCCACCAATGCGGATTGAGAGCGCAGTAACGATTCCACCGAGTGAAATAACTGCAACTTCTGTGGTTCCGCCACCAATATCAACAACCATGTTGCCTGTTGGTTCGTGAATTGGAAGACCTGCACCAATTGCTGCTGCCATTGGTTCTTCGATGATGTAAACCTTACGCGCACCGGCAGCATAACCAGCATCTTTAACAGCACGTTGTTCTACACCGGTAATACCCGATGGAACGCAGACGACAATACGTGGTTTTGCCAAATAACGGCGACGGTGAACTTTCTGAATGAAATAACGCAACATGCGCTCTGTTGTATCAAAGTCTGCAATCACACCATCTTTAAGTGGACGAATTGCAACGATATTGCCAGGTGTGCGACCAATCATCTTTTTCGCTTCAAGACCAACAGCCAAAATTCCGCCTGTATCTTGGTTAACAGCAACAACGCTTGGCTCGTTGAGAACAATGCCACGACCGCGCACATAAACCAAGGTGTTTGCGGTTCCTAAATCCACAGCCATATCGCGGCCAATGAATGACATTTTGTTACTCATTTATTTCCCTTCAAAGAAAATGGCTATTTCACGAGCAGCTGATTCAGGTGAATCAGATCCGTGAACAATATTCTGAACAACTTTGGTTCCTTGGTCACGTGCAAGATCTCCGCGAATTGTTCCTGGTGCCGCAACGGTTGGATCTGTCGCTCCAGCAAGTGAACGAAAACCTTCGATAACTCGATTTCCCTCTGCGATCATCGCAACAATTGGTCCAGATGTCATGAACTCTAGAAGTGGTTCGTAAAATGGTTTTCCGTTGTGCTCTGCGTAATGTTTTTCAAGAAGCGCACGATCTGCTTGCAACATACGAAGCGCGGTAACTGAGTAACCTTTTTTCTCAATTCTAGAAATTACTTCACCTACAAGACCGCGGCGAACGCCATCTGGCTTGATTAGGATTAAGGTTTTCTCGGAACTCACATGCGCAGTCTATTAGGCATTTGGAGGACCTGCAGCCAGCAGGGCTGCACGGGCAGCTTCACCCTTTTTGCCCACTCGAATCGCGGCAATCCATAACCCTAAGAAAATCGCCCCCACCAGAAACATAGATGTGATCACGAAACCATAGGCAAGTAGGGCCACTTGCAAAATCCAGCCAAGAATCCAGCCAAACTTCATTTTTAGTAAACCTGGCGCAAGCAAACATGCAATTGAAATAAGTCCACCAATAATTAATGCCGAAGAGGTGTGATCTTTCATAGCAAGCAATAAGGCAAATCCCATGACAAAAGATTCCATCACCAAAACCGCCGAAGCCAACATGCGCATTACTAAATCCTAATCTTCTTTTGAAAATAATCTACGCAGAATTGCTCTTGCTTCACCCACGGTTACTACTGAACCAGTCACGACAATTCCTACACTGTCATCGCTGAGTGGACGTTTAGCGTCATCGATAGCTCGCTTGAGGGCGCCCTCTAAATTCTCATTACTAAATACTCTATCCGCACCGAAAATTTTCCTAGCTAAAGACTCTAAGTCATTGACTGACATCGCTCGTGGCGAGGAACTAGATGTAACAATGATTGAATTAAGGACAGGTTCTAGGGACTCCAGAATTCCTTGTGCGTCCTTGTCTCCAAAAATTCCAACAACACCAATGGTGTCATCAAAAGTGAATTCTGAGGCAAGTGTTTGAGCAAGTGCCTGCGCTCCATGTGGGTTATGCGCAGCGTCCAAAATTACAGTTGGATCACGGTGCACAACTTCACATCGTCCTGGTGATTTAACGTTGGCAAAACCAGCGCGTACTGCATCTGGATCAAGTGCTTGTTCGCCGAAAAAAGCTTCCACTGCGACTAGAGCTGAAGCAGCATTAGTTGCTTGATGGCGTCCATGAAGTGGCAAGAAGATTTCGTCGTATTTTTCATTTAAACCATTAATCGAAATCATTTGTCCGCCAACTGCGATTGCGCGCGAGTCTAATGAATATTCAACTCCTTCACGTGCAATGTCTGCTTCAACTTCTGCCGCTTTGCGCAATAATTCCTTAGCCGATTCTTGCTTTTGCTCTGCCATCACTATGAATCCACCAGGTTTAATTATTCCTGCTTTTGTTTGCGCAATTTCAGCCAGAGTGTTTCCAAGATACTCCATGTGATCTAAGCCGATCGGCATAATCACAGAAACGTCAGCGTCAATGACATTTGTGGCATCCCATTGTCCGCCCATGCCCACTTCGATAATTCCGATGTCAACTGGGTGCTCAGCAAAAGCAACGAAGGCCATCGCTGTAACTGCTTCAAAAAAAGAAATTGGGTTATCAAATTTGGAATCCATTAATTCTAAATAAGGAGCAATATCGTTATAGGCGAAGATGGCGGACTTTGGATCAATTGAATCTCCGTTAATAGAAATTCTTTCCAAGTAACTCTCAAGATGAGGACTTGTGAATCGACCAGTTCGTAAACCCATTTCGAAAAGAAGCGAATCAATCATGCGAGAAGTTGTAGTTTTTCCATTGGTTCCGCCAACGTGAATTGTTGGATACGTAAGTTGAGGCGAACCCAAAATGTCTGTCAGAGCTGCAATACGATCAAGTGTTGGAGATATTCGAGTTTCAGGCCATCGTGCAAGGAGTGCTTGCTCAATCGCATCTACTCGGGCTTTATCGTCTGCGCTCATTAATCAACTTGCCGGCAATGAGTTAAGTTGCAGAGTAATTCTTTCTATATCTGCACTCGTCTTTTCAAGGCGTTGCTTAATTTCAACAACAACTTCCGCTGGGGCTTTCGCCATAAAACCTTGGTTGTTTAGTTTTACATTTGCCGTTTCAAGATCTTTTTTCGCGGTTGCTAAATCTTTCGTCAGACGTGCGCGTTCTGCTGCAACGTCGATTGTTCCCGTGAGATCAAATTCAGCTTTTACTGCGCCAATTTGAAGATGAGCACTTGGCGTGAATTCAGAATTATCAAGCTTAAGAACAAAGCGCATGGCACTTTCGTAAGGAGCAAACTCAGGCGGCGCAATAAAGCGGCCTGGAATTTTGGCTGAAGTTTTTATGCCTTGATCATTTCTAAATCGACGAACTTCGGTAATAACTTCTTGAATACTTTCGACAATTTTTTCGCTCTTCTTATCAACCTGTGTGCCATTTGCAATTGGCCAATCTGAAATTACAAGTGAATCTCCCCCAGTCAATGTTGTCCAAAGTTGCTCGGTAATAAATGGCATAAATGGATGCATCAGACGCAAAAGTTGATCTAGTACATGCCCCAATACTCTTTGAGAGTTTTTGGCATCACCGGATGTAAAACTCTCTTTGGAGAGTTCGAGATACCAGTCGCAGAGGTCATCCCAAGCAAAGTGATAAATACGATCACAAGCACGAGCGAACTCATATGACTCGAGTAGAGCATCAACTTCAGAAATAGTTTCTGAAAGTCTGGAGAGAATCCACTTATCAATTCCATTTAATGATGATGTGGACGGCAATTCACCCTCAATGGTTGCGCCATTCATCATTGCAAATCTCGTAGCGTTCCATAATTTGGTGGCAAAGTTTCTAGAACCGCCTACCCAATCTTCAGCCAGTGCTTGATCTTTTCCGGGATTAGCACCGCGAGCTAGAGTGAATCGAAGGGCATCTGCACCGTACTTATCCATGAATTCAATCGGGTCAACTGTATTTCCGCGACTCTTTGACATCTTTTTGCCAAATTGATCACGCACCAATCCATGCAAAGCAATTGTATGAAACGGCTGTTGCCCATCCATCGCAAATAAACCAAAGAGCATCATGCGAGCTACCCAGAAAAAGAGAATGTCGTATCCAGTAACAAGAACACTCGTCGGATAAAACTTCTTAAGGTCATCACTATCTGCTGGCCAGCCAAGAGTTGAAAATGGCCAGAGTGCAGATGAGAACCAAGTATCTAAAACATCTGGATCTTGCGTGTAACCATCTGGTGCTTTTTCATCTGCACCTACAACTTTTACTTCACCATTTGGTCCATACCAAACGGGAATTCTGTGACCCCACCACAATTGTCGGGAGATGCACCAATCATGCATGTTATCTACCCATTCGAAATATCGAGGTTCCATCTCTTTTGGTTCGATTTTTACGCGACCATCACGAACTGCATCCCCTGCTGCTTTTGCAAGCGGAGCAACTTTTACGAACCATTGCAGAGACAAGCGTGGCTCAACAATCGTTGCACATCGTTGGCAGTGCCCAACGGAGTGAGAATAAGGACGCTTTTCCCAACCAATGCGTCCATCTTTACGTAGTTGTTCAACTACAGCTTTGCGCGCATCGAATCGATCCATTCCATCAAATTGTGTATTTGTTCCAGACATCACGCCATGTTCGTTCATGATGACAACCATTGGCACGTTATGGCGCATCGCCATTTCAAAGTCATTTGGATCATGCGCTGCTGTAACTTTTACTGCACCAGTACCGAACTCAGGATCTACTTGTTCATCGGCGATAATTGGAATCATTCTGTTGACGTATGGAAGTTTTACCTGCTTACCAACTAAATCTTTGTACCTTGGATCATCTGGATTTACGGCTACAGCGCCATCTCCCAACATGGTTTCGGGACGCGTGGTGGCAATACTTATTTGAGTTTCGCCAGGATCGCCATATGTGATTTGAACAAATTCACCATCGATATCCTGATGCTCAACTTCAATATCTGACAGCGCTGTTAAACAACGAGGGCACCAATTTATAATTCTTTCGGCGCGATAAATTAAATTAGCATCGTAAAGTTTCTTAAAGATTGTCAAAACAGCTTGAGATAAGTTCTCATCCATCGTGAAAGCTTCACGGGACCAATCAACGCTATCTCCCAAACGTTTCATCTGACCGAGAATTGCTCCGCCTGATTCGGCCTTCCACTTCCAGACTTTCTTAACAAACTCTTCGCGACCGAGATCGTGTCGAGATTTTCCTTCGGCAGCTAATTGTTTTTCAACAACGTTTTGTGTTGCGATACCTGCGTGATCCATTCCAGGTAACCACAGAGCTTCGAAGCCTTTCATGCGCTTCATGCGAATGAGAGCGTCTTGCAAAGTGTGATCGAGTGCATGACCGATATGTAAAACGCCCGTTACATTCGGAGGCGGAATAACAATTGTGTACGGAGGCTTTTCAGATTTTGCATCCGCAGTGAAGTAGCCAGCCTTCATCCACTTTTCATAGAGTGGAGCTTCGATATCGGCCGGTACAAAGGTCGATGCGAGTTCGCGGTCTGACTGACTCATGTGGAGCAGTCTAGATTATGCGCTCTTCTCTTCTTGACCTTTATCACGACGTGCACCCCGTTTAGGAATGTCACCTGTACGTGGAATCAATGTTGGGGCGCCACCTTCGTTAATGCATTCGTGAGTCAAAATCACCTTTGCAATATCCGCGCGACTTGGCACGTCATACATCACTCCAAGAAGAACGCTTTCTAAAATTGCACGGAGGCCACGAGCGCCTGTACCGCGTTTTAGAGCAAGCTCTGCAATTGCATCAAGTGCATCTGGAGTAATTTCTAGTTCAACATCATCAATATCGAATAACCGTTGATATTGCTTTACGAGTGCATTTTTAGGTTCGGTAAGAATTTGCATCAACGCTGGCTTATCTAAGTTTTCGACACTTGTGATAACTGGAAGGCGACCGATGAATTCTGGAATCATTCCGAATTTCAATAAATCCTCTGGCATAACATCAGAGAAAATATCTCGGCGGTTTTTCTCTGCGGCGCTCTGAAGTGTTGCATTAAATCCAACACCAGCTGATCCACTTCGACTTTCGATTATCTTTTCAAGTCCAGCAAATGCGCCACCGACAATAAAGAGAACATTTGTTGTATCAATTTGAATAAACTCTTGATGAGGATGTTTACGTCCACCTTGTGGAGGAACCGAGGCAACAGTTCCTTCGAGAATCTTTAACAGTGCTTGCTGCACGCCTTCACCAGATACATCTCGAGTAATAGATGGATTCTCAGACTTACGTGCAACTTTATCAATTTCATCGATGTAAATAATTCCTGTTTCGGCTTTCTTTACATCGTAATCTGCTGCTTGCAAAAGTTTGAGCAAAATATTTTCGACGTCTTCGCCAACATATCCGGCTTCTGTGAGTGCAGTTGCATCGGCAATCGCAAATGGAACATTAAGCATGCGAGCAAGGGTTTGCGCCATGAGTGTCTTGCCGCAACCGGTAGGACCAAGGAGCAAAATATTGCTCTTTGCCAATTCAATTGAGTCTTCACGTTTTGTATCGCCAGATTGAACACGCTTGTAATGGTTATAGACGGCTACTGAAAGTGATTTTTTTGCCCGGTCTTGTCCGATTACGTATTGATCTAAGAATTCAAAAATTTCTGCAGGCTTTGGAAGTTCGGTTAATCCGAGAGTTCCTGCTTCTGCAAGCTCTTCAATAATGATTTCATTGCAGAGTTCGATGCACTCGTCGCAGATGTAAACACCTGGACCGGCAATTAATTTCTTGACTTGCTTCTGAGTTTTACCGCAGAAGGAACATTTCAGCAGATCGCTAGTCTCGCCGATGCGTGTCATCTCACTCCTTTGTTCCCAATGGGGGAAA
>JBPCTE010000049.1:0-4609 GCA_051006495.1 Candidatus Planktophila sp. | reverse complement strand
GCTTCTGCTTCACCGGATGCGGATAAACGGACATCAACCCAACCTGTGAATAAATTCTTTGCATTCCATTCAGATTCTCCGTGGCGCAAAAGAATGAGTTTGATTGTCATATGAGTATCTTAAATGAAGTGACGGGCAAACTCTAAATTTGCCAGTGACTCACCGCGAGAAACTCTCCATGCCCATTCGCGACGTATTGCATTAGCAAAACCGAGTTCGAGTAATGGATTAAATGATGAATCCGAATACTGTAAAACTGCGCCGAGTAGTCGATCTATTTCACGATCTGTCACGGCGTTAAGTGGCAAACGTCCAACAAGGTAAATATCACCGAGTTCGTTGATTGCAAATGCAACACCATACATAGATGCGTTCTTGCTCATGCACCAGTGATGTACTCCAGCTTCGTTCTCATCTGGTTTGCGGATAACGAAGGCGTTAATGCTTAAGGAGTGATCGCCAATTACGAGAGCACAGTGCGTCTGTAACTTTGTCTCACCTGGCAACGTAATTAGAAATGTGTTCTCGTCCTTACGATCAAAATCTAGATCATGAGAATCAAGAAACTCTTCTATAACGTCACGTGCATCAATAGCCATTAGGCACCTGAAGTTTTACGCGCATCACGTACATCTGAGAGCACGCGATCATAAATATCAAGGGTTCCGCGAGCAGTTGCATCCCAACCAAAGTGCGAAGCATGTTCGATTGCACCGAGTGATAACAGAACACGACGTTGTGGTTCTTGAATTAAACGCGCAAGAACAGATGACCAGGCACGTGGATCGTGACCATCTACAAGTACGCCAGAAATACCATCTGCTACTGCTGTACGTAGTCCACCAACTGCTGTTGCAACTACTGGTGTTCCACACGCTTGTGCTTCGAGTGCTACAAGACCAAAACTCTCTGAATAACTTGGAACACAGACCAAATCAGCTGCGCGATACCACTGTGGCAAATCTGCACGTGGCACTGGTGGTGCAAATTGCACAACATCTGAAATTCCAAGCCATACGACTAACTCTTTAAGTCGTTCAACCTCTGCGGTATTTGCACCCGATGCGCCACCAATAATGTTGACAACAAGTTTTGGACGAAGTTGAGGTGAGTGCTTAATCATCTCTGATGTTGCTCGGATTAATAACTCTGGACCTTTATGAGGCTGGATTCGACCGACGAATGTAATAACAAGTGCGTCATGATCTAATCCAACGACTTCGCGCGCAGCAGCGCGACCAGCACCGACTGTAAATGTGTAGAGATCTACGCCTGGGCTTACAACGTGAACATTGTCAGGACACGCACTATAAAGAGAGACAAGACTTGCGGCTTCAGCATCTGTATTTGCAATTAAGCCATCTGCTGCTGCAACTACTTGTGTTTCACCTTGCACGCGAATCATTGGCTCTGGTGTTTCACCTTCGGCAAGATTTAAATTCTTTACTCGAGCCATGGTGTGCATTGTGTGAATTAACGGAATGCCTAATTTTTCGGCAGCGGGCATGCCTACTTTGCCTGAGATCCAATAGTGCGAATGAATAACATCGTAAGGATCTTGCTCTGCAATGCGCATAAACTCTTTGGATAGTTCGCCGATTAACTCTGGTAAACGCTCTTTAGTTACGCCATCGACCGGTCCAACATTTAGGTGACGAACGCGAACTCCTGGAGAAATTTCCACAATATCTGCGACATCTTTACTTGTGCGACGTGTAAAAATATCTACCTGCACACCCATTGCTGCCATTCGTTCGGCGCTTTCAGTTACATAAATATTCATGCCGCCAGCATCACCAATACCTGGTTGATCCAGTGGTGATGTGTGCACCATCAATGTGGCAATGCGGCCATTCATGTGCCAAGTCTACCCGCGTGTAATGCAGGCTCGAATAGAGCCAATCACCTCATCGCCGCCGTAAACACGCTCAGATGTATCAACAACTTTGACTCCAAACTCTGCCAGCGCTGCAACCATCAACGTTTCAAATGGACGAATAGATCCATCGCTGATTTTAAAAACGATTGTGCGACCATCTGCAAGTGTTGCTACTTCAACACCTTCGGCGCCTTCCTTCATAAAGAGTCCTGGAACTTCTCGCATTAAACGAGTTGTTAATCTTTTTTCACCTGCAACCATTTCGGGAAAATCTCTGCATGCTTGTACAACGCTCTGATGTATAGCATCTGTAGAAATAGTTAAAGATCGCATTGCGCGAGCAAGTCCGTATAAAGAGATAAGAAATAGCGGGGCTCCGCATCCATCGGCGCTGGTCAATGAAACGTCTTCGCCTGATAAAGCTTCTAACTCTTTTTTAATTGCAATCTGCAGCGGATGCTCTGGATTTAAATAATTTGAAGTTGGCCACCCTGCCGCAATACACGTTGCAAGCATTCCGGCGTGCTTTCCACTGCAATTCATCGCAAGACGCGTCGGTTCTTGATTGCCCCATGCGCGACGTTCGTATTCGCCAAGTGGCTTATCTTTGGCGTTCTGAAGATCTTTTTCGCTTAATCCAGCGCCAGCCAAGATTTCTAGTGCGCCTTCTTGATGAATCGCTGCGCCCGAGTGACTTGCACTCACAAGTGCTAACAAGCGGGGTTCGAGTTTTAATCCAGAGCGCACCATCGCACTCGTTTGAATAGCTTTAATTGTGGAACGTGGAAATGTAAGTTGTGTTGGATCGCCTTTAGTTAATCGCACAGAGCCATCTGAATTAAGAATGACCAAGTGGCCTGCATGAACAGATTCGACTACACCGCTTCTTGTAACTTCGGCGAGTACTTCTGCCTTTGAAAAATTAGTCATTAGAACGCGGAAGTGATGACCAAATATGTGCTTGTAACTCTTTACCCTCTGCAGCCATGTCATAGGCAAAGAAGAGTTCACCTGCGACTAATCCGTATAAACGCACACCCGCTGTGACAATTTTTGCTGACGGTGATGAATATCCTTGATCCATTACGAGTTGAATCTTCGGACCATCAAATTGTCCGACCCAACCCTCTGTGATTCCAGTGTTATGTGAAATTAAAACCTCTAAAACATTATTTGGTTTAACACGCCAAAAACCAGTTTCAGATGCACCTGGACGAATTACTTCGCCTTCAGAATCAATAATCCATGAACGTGAGAAGTAAGTTAAAAAGGGACGACCATCGTGATTGAAGACAACTTCATGTGCGTACTCAAATGGTTCAATGCCTGGGTACTCACCACGACCTTTTCCACGCCATGTGCCGACGAGCCATGCAAGCGGATTGAGATCTGGATGCAAACCTTCTGGAATCGTGAAGACCACTATCGCTGTCCCTTTAAGTATGTGTTACGAATTCGTGCACGAGCTTGGCGCTCTTTTCTACGAATTGAATAAATCATGAATCCAACGCCCATTAAGAGCGCTGCAACGGCTAAAAGTACGGCGGCTGTGATCTCCATACCCGCAAGCGTACTTTAGAGTTGGAGTATGTCTCGCACCGCAAACCTCGTCATCAAATTAACAGCAGGTCTTGAAGCACCAGAGCGCGTTTCACAGGCGTTCTCTGTTGCATCTGCAGCCCTTGCATCTGGAATTAAAGTTTCATTCTGGCTAACTGGTGATGCTGCTTACTTTGCACTTCCAGGAAAAGCTGCGGAGTTTGAATTGCCACATGCAGCAAACTTGTCAGATCAATTAGCGGCGCTTGTTTCCGGTGCGCGCGTTGTTCTGTGTTCGCAGTGCGCAGTGCGTAGAAATATTAATGATGGAGATCAGATTCCAGGAGTTGTTATTGAAGGCGCCGCATCTTTTGTTGAAGAGATTACGCGAGAGAGCACGCAAGCTTTAGTTTATTAATTAGATTAAGCAGGAACGATAATCTGCTGAATTGCAGGAACTCCATCAACGCTGAGTTGTGCGTCCGCTGGTGTATTTCTCTTAATCACAGCTAGTGCGATTGTTCCGAGTTCGTGGTGGCGTGCAACTGTGCCGAGAAAACCAACTTTAACTTCGCCATTCATCACATCTGTGCCCTGCGCTGGTGATGTAACAACGCTTCCATCAAGGTGCAGTAAGACTAAGCGTCGTGGAGGGTTTCCGAGGTTATAAATCTTGGCAACTGTCTCTTGTCCACGATAACAACCCTTTGCCATGTGAACCGCTTTATTTAAAACGCCGAGTTCGTTCGGAATTGATTTGTGATCAGTTTCAAAACCAATCCGGATGCGTCCTGCTGCTACACGCATTGCATCGAGTGCCCATGTTCCAACTTGCGTTGCACTCTGATTAAAAACTCTGCGCATTTCTTCTAATTCAGCGCGTGGCACAAGTGCATATGGTCCACCTAAATCTGTCATTGCACCCGGTGCACGCAAAACTGCGAATTCGCTGCCAGCGTCTCGAACATCTACTCGCAACATAAATTTCATCTTGTTTAAGTACTCGATCAAAGTTTGCTTGTATCCGGGATCCAGAGTCAAAAAGACTGTATCGCCATCATCGACGAGTAAGAATTGATATTCAATGTGTCCTTGCGGATCAAGAATGTGAGCTTCTTGCCACTGACCAGGTTGTAATTGTTCGTGGTGCTGTGTTGTGAGCGCATGTAACCAGCTCAGACGATCTTCGCC
>JBPCTE010000048.1:0-4908 GCA_051006495.1 Candidatus Planktophila sp. | reverse complement strand
AGACTTGCGAACGCGGCTCGTCAAGCCGAAATTACACAAGAGATCAGCGAAATTGTTGGCGGCGCAGACGCGTTGTCCTCGGCAAATGCAGGGAGTGAATGATGTCGAAAGAAAATAGCGGTAAGGGCCGCGTAGCTCGAGTAATCGGACCGGTGGTGGATATTGAGTTCCCAGCCGATTCAATGCCTTCGATCTTTAACGCGCTACACGTAGATGTGACCATGAGTGGTCAGACTCGTACGTTGACCCTCGAAGTTGCACAGCACATTGGTGACAACCTCGTGCGCGCAATCTCTATGCAACCAACTGATGGAATGATTCGTGGTGCCCAGGTATCAGACACCGGCGCTGCAATCTCTGTTCCAGTTGGAGATGTAACAAAGGGACACGTATTTAATACTCTTGGCGAATCATTAGATGTACCAACCTCTTCACTCGACATCAAAGAGCGTTGGCCAATCCACCGTAACGCACCAGACTTTGATCAACTCGAATCAAAGACCGAAATGTTTGAAACGGGCATCAAGGTTATTGACCTACTCACACCATATGTAAAGGGTGGAAAGATTGGTCTATTCGGTGGCGCAGGTGTTGGTAAGACCGTTCTAATTCAGGAAATGATTTACCGTGTAGCTGAAAACTTCGGTGGAGTATCTGTATTCGCCGGTGTTGGTGAACGTACACGTGAAGGTAACGACTTATTCCTTGAAATGACTGAAACCGGCGTTATTAACAAGACTGCCTTGGTCTTCGGTCAGATGGATGAACCACCTGGAACGCGTCTTCGTGTTGCTCTGTCAGCACTAACAATGGCTGAGTACTTCCGCGATGTTCAAAAGCAGGACGTGCTCTTGTTCATCGACAACATCTTCCGCTTTACACAGGCAGGTTCTGAAGTATCAACACTTCTTGGACGTATGCCATCTGCTGTGGGTTACCAACCAACACTTGCGGATGAAATGGGTCAGCTTCAAGAACGTATTACTTCAACACGTGGTCACTCAATTACATCTATGCAGGCAATTTATGTTCCTGCAGATGACATTACTGACCCAGCACCACACACAACATTCGCGCACTTAGATGCAACAACAGTGTTGTCTCGTCCGATTTCAGAGCTTGGTATTTACCCAGCTGTGGATCCACTTGACTCAACTTCTCGCATCTTGGATCCACGTTATATCGGTGAGCACCACTTCCGTGTTGCTAACCGAATTAAGCAGATCTTGCAGCGTTACAAGGATCTACAAGACATCATTGCGATTCTTGGTATCGACGAACTCTCTGAAGAAGATCGTATTCTTGTTGGACGTGCGCGTCGTATTCAACGCTTCTTGTCACAAAATACATTCGTTGCAAAGGTCTTTACCGGTATCGATGGTTCATTCGTGCCACTAGCAGACACAATTGCAGCATTCGAAGCTCTTGCAGATGGAAAGTACGATCACATTCCAGAGCAGGCGTTCTTCATGTGCGGTGGCTTAGATGACGTAGAACGCAATGCAGCAGCACTAGCAGCAAGCATTGGAAAGTAAAAAAGAATGACACTCAACGTTGAATTAGTATCGCCACAAGAGCGAGTCTGGTCAGGGCAAGCAAAGTTCATCTCTGCTCGCACTATCGAAGGTGATCTTGGTGTTTTGCCAGATCACGCTCCGCTCTTTGGCGTACTAGTCGACGGTGTTGTTCGTATCGATGGTGTTGATGGGTCTTCCACCGAATTTAATGTTCATGGTGGATTTATCTCTGTTTCAAATAATCGCGTATCAATACTTACTGAATCAACAAATACAAAGTAAGTCAGCGCTAAAAAGCTTATTTAAGGTGATGTTCTGTCTGAATTAATCGGACGGTTTGAGATTTTCCACGCATAACCAACGACTGGCTAATTGAGCCAAATGAGGTGTATCTAATTCCTCGTAGTAATTCACCATCGGTAATTCCTGTAGCGGATAAGAAAACATCATCTGAATTAATTAAATCCCGCGTATTCAAAACTTTGTTCAAATCGTGACCTGCATTTATAGCTCGTTCTTTTTCACCGGCGTCTTTTGGATGAAGTTTCCCTTGGATAGATCCGCCTAAGCAAATCATTGCTGCTGCAGTGATCACACCTTCTGGTGTTCCACCGATTCCCATAAGTAAATCAATTCCAGTTTCAGGACGTGCTGTTTCGATTGCTGCTGCAACATCTCCATCTTGGATCAATCTAATGCGAGCACCAGCTTCACGAATCTCTTTGAGCAGTACATCATGACGTGGTCGATTTAGAACAACGACAGTGATGTCAGAAACGCTCATGCCTTTTGCCTTCGCAACCGCCTGAATATTTTCTTTTGTTGTTGCATTGATATCAATGACGTGCGCTGCTTGGGAACCCGTAACAATTTTGTTCATATAAAAAACTGCAGATGGGTCATACATTGCACCTCGTGGTGCTAGAGCAATAACACTTATTGCACCATTCATTCCATTTGCGGTCAGAGATGTTCCATCGATGGGATCAACTGCAACATCGCAAGCAGGTCCAAATCCATTGCCAACTTCTTCGCCGTTATGAAGCATCGGCGCATCGTCTTTTTCCCCTTCACCGATAACAACAACACCAGCCATATCAACGGTGTTAATCATCTCTCGCATTGCTTCTACTGCTGCATGATCAGCCAAATTCTTCTCACCACGACCAACCCATGGGGCCGCTGCAATAGCTGCAGTTTCGGTAACGCGTACAAGTTCTAGCGCAAGGTTACGATCTGGATTTTGTTGAGCGCTCATGAGTTATTCGCGGACCACATCTGCACCGAGTGCGCGTAATTGCTCAGCAAAGTTTGGATAACCACGGTCAACGTGGAAAGCACCATCAACAGTTGTTTCACCTTCGCTTACCAGGGCTGCTAAAACCAATCCAGCACCAGCTCTAATATCTGTCGCTTCAACTGGCGCCCCCGAGAGTTGTGAAATGCCGTGAATCGATGCGTGATGGCCATCAACTGTGATTTGTGCGCCTAGTCGAGTTAATTCATTGACGAACATAAAGCGAGATTCAAATACATTTTCAGTAACTATGGCATCTCCAGTAGCAATTGAATTAAGTGCAATCACCATCGGTAATAAATCAGTTGGAAAACCTGGATAAGGAAGTGTCGATACATCAATAGATTGCGGGCGAGAATCCATTCGGACTCGAATTCCGTCATCGGTACTAGTGATAATTGCACCAGCTGAAGTTAATTTCTCAAGTGGTAACTCTAAATCTTGCGCACGCGCTCCGTGAATCGTGATATCTCCCTGAGTCATGGCAGCAGCAAAAGCCCACGTTCCAGTAATGATTCGATCAACAATCGTTGCATGAGTTGCAGGATTTAGACTTGTTACGCCTTCTATTGTGATAACCGATGAACCAAGTCCACTTATTTTTGCACCCATTGCTATAAGAAATTCGCCGAGATCCACGATGTCTGGTTCGCGTGCAGCGTTATCAATTGTGGTTTTTCCTTTGGCTAAAACAGCTGCGGTCATAATATTTTCGGTTGCGCCAACGCTTGGAAAATCTAATTCAATAGTTGCACCCGTTAGACCGCTAGGAGCTTCGGCTACAACATAGCCATGTTCAATATGCGCCTTTGCACCAAGTGCTTCCAAACCCCTAATGTGAAAATCTAAACCACGTGATCCGATTGCATCGCCACCAGGAAGTGCCACTTCGGCTTGACCAGTGCGAGCAACGAGTGGTCCAAGTACGTTTATAGATGCGCGCATTTTTCGAACCAAGTCATAGTCTGCGCGATGTCCTGGATTATCAGGAACTTTAATTGTTAGTTCAGAATCTTTGCGATTAACAGTGCAACCTAAGCGAGTAAGTAAGTCAGCCATGATGTCTACATCAGCGATATCTGGAACATTTGTAATTGTTGATGTTCCAGGCGCCAACAAAGAGGCCGCCATTAATTTGAGAACTGAGTTTTTGGCACCAGTTATGTGAACTTCACCGCGGAGTCGGGCGCCACCTTGGACACGAAAACGATCATTACTAGCCATAGTTGCACCCCCTTTTCGAATATGAGTGGTCACATCGTAACTCTCCTAATAGGCTCCACCCATGGTTCATTTAACGCGTATTTATACAAAGACAGGCGATGACGGCACAACCTCCCTTGGAGACATGAGTCGCACATCCAAAAACGATCCACGCCTTGAGGCATATGCTGATGTTGATGAAGCTAATTCATCCATCGGTGTAGTTCTATCAACTGATGAAATCAGTGGAGACTTTCGAGCTCTTCTTGTGCGGATTCAAAATGACCTCTTCGATGTTGGTGCAGACCTTTGTACTCCTGTAGTTGATGAACCAAAGATCGAACCATTGCGAGTTGTTGAATCACAAATTGCCTACCTAGAATCACAGATAGATAAGTTCAATGAACAATTGCAACCACTTGAATCTTTCATTCTGCCATCGGGAACTCCGGCAGCATCACACTTACACGTTGCACGAACAGTTACACGTCGCGCCGAGCGCCGAACTTGGGCAGCTATTCACGCATTTGGTGGCGGTGTAAATCCGTTAACAGCTAAGTACCTCAACCGTTTATCTGATCTACTCTTCGTCCTTGCGCGAGTTGCAAATAAAGAGATTGGTGATCAGTTATGGGTTCCGGGAGCCAATCGTTAATTTGATTTAAAAAAGTTTCGGTTGCTTAAATCAGGTGCAGCATCGTGATGACAGCTAACGGCAATTCCACTTGCTTTAATGTTATTTAGAATTTTTCCGTCTGCATCTTTATGCTTTATTTCACTAATTAACATAATGCTCTGAAGTACCTTGGCTTTTGTTCCTTGCGAAATGGTGCGCAGAGTTCCAAGAGTGGCCTCAATTTTTCCACTCTTTAAATCTATTCTTTCAAAAGT